>JBFKNN010000135.1:0-8746 GCA_041629335.1 Burkholderiales bacterium
CCCGCCTTGATCGCCTTCGGCCAGCGGATGGCGAGCGGGGAGCGTATGCCTTCCTCGTAGGCGAACCGGCGCTCGGGCCCGATGCCGTGCTCGCCGAAGAAGTAGCCGTTGTCGCCGAGGAACAGGATGACCGTGTTGTCGAGCTCGCCCGTCTCCTCCAGCGCCCGGAAAATCATGCCCACGCCCTCGTCCACGGCGGCCACCATGCACGCGCGCAGCCGTATCTCTTCCTGCTCGCCCGAATGGATGGCCTCGAGCAGCTCGCGCGACTGCGGCAATTTGCGCATCTCGAACGCCTCGGCCCAGGCCGGCTTGTTCTTGACGACCACATCGCGCCCCACCATGTTGGGCTTCTTCGGAAACACGCAGCCCCGGTAGAGGTCCTTGTGGCGCTCGGCGGGCACGTAGCCGTCCATCTTGAAGGTGCCGTCGGCCGCCTGCTCCGCGTCCGGATGCACGGCCTTGTGCGCGAACCACAAGGACCACGGCTTCGCGTGCTTGCGCTTGATAAAGTCGACCGCCATGCCGTTCATGATGTCGGTGATGTAGCCCTTGTGCTGCACGTACTTGCCATTCTCGTTCAGCTTCGGGTCGTTGAGCCGCCCGTGGCCGTCGTAGGCGACCCAGAAGTCGTAGCCCGGCCGCGGCTTGCCGTCGTTGCCCATGTGCCACTTGCCGATGTGCGCGGTCTCGTAGCCGCGCCGCTGCAGCTCGAGGTGGTAGTTCGGCAGCCGATGGCTTGCCGCATCGCGCGCGACGTTGTCGATGATGCCGTGGCGGCTCGCGTACTGGCCGGTCAGGATCGAAGCGCGGTTGGGCGAGCAGATCGGCGTGGTGTGGAACGCGCGCTCGAACAGCGCGCCCTCGTGCGCGATGCGGTCGATGTGCGGCGTCTTCATGTACGGATGGCCGCCCGCGCCGAACTCGTCGTAACGCAGGTCATCGACCAGAATCAACAGCAGATTGGGTTTGCGTGCCACGCTCATGTCCTCCGTTATCGTGTTCAACCGCCCTTCGCTTCACGAACCCGTGCGGGGCCCACCACGCCCAGGCCCACTCGCAGCGCCTCGGTCTCGATGACGTCCTGCGGCATGACGTTGGCGATATTGACGTCGGGCCCGAACTCGGCAACGAGGAACTTCTTCATGTCCTCGACCGCCGACAGGGTGACGCGCGGGATCCACGGTCCGGGCAGCTCGATCAGCACCTTGCTCACGTCGAGCCCGCGGCGGATGCCGTCGATCAACTTGGTCTTCGGCTTGCCCGCTTCCATCAGTTCCGCGGCCTCGACCAGCACCAGCTCGGCGCCGGCCTTGAAGCAGACCTCGGCCTGCCTGATCAGCAGCCGCGCATCGTTCTTCATGTCTTTCGAGCCGACTTCGCCGAACACCGACAGGCCGCAGTCGATCGCCAGCCGGATCTGCTCGAAGCGCTCGCCGTCGCTGAGCGGCACGCAGTTGTCCGAGATCTCGACGACGTCGAAGCCGACGCGCTTCGCCTCGGTCAGGAAGCCGCGTAGCGCCGTGGCGCCGTAGGTCGCGAACACGTACTCCTGGAACTGGCCGCCGACGAACGGGCGGATCGCGTGCTTGCGGTAGAGCGCGAGCTTGCGGCGCAGGTAAGGGAGGTCGTAGAGCCGCGCGGTGCCCACCGCGATCTTGGCAAGATCGATGTAGCGCCCGGCCATCTCGACGACGTCCGCGCAGTAGCGGTACGGCAGGCCGAAATCGACGATCATCGTGAGCCCGGTCGCGCGGGGCTTGGTCTGGCTGCGCGCGCCCGGCAGCGCGACGAAGGCGAACGGCGTGCTGCGCGATCCGCGCCGTGCGGTGCATCCCTTACTCGCCGATGCCTTCATGAACTCCCCCGTTGCCCGTCACAACTGCAGCGATAACCCGGACGCGAGGATCAGCCACAGCACCAGCCGCCGGAAGCGCTCCTCGCTCACCCACTCGAACACCCGCAACCCGATCCACAGCCCCGCCGCCATCGCCGGCAGGCAGGCGAGCAGATACCAGCCGAGGCGCGCGCGGTCGACCTCGACGCTCACGCCCACCACCAGCATCACCAGTATGGCGGTGAAGCCGATGTACGGCTGGTACACGAAGCGCGCGCGCCGCTTGTCCCAGCCGCGCAGCTGGCACCAGATCGTCGGCGGCGGGCCCTGCAGCATCGCGAGCCCGCCCAGCACGCCACCGAGCCAGCCGATCGCGCCGTCGGCAAGCCGGCTCGCGAGCCCCGCGATCCGCACCACCGGCAACCGCGGCCGGGCCAGCATGTACGCCGAGTACGCGATCATGAACGCGCCGAACAGGTGCCGAAACAGCACCGTATCGACCCGCGTGAGCGCCAACACGCCCAGCGGCACCCCGAGCAGCGCGCCCGCCAGGAACGGCCACAACAGTCCGAACTCGATATCGCGGCGGTACTGCCATACATTCACCACGTGCGTTATCGTCGCGCAGGTCGCCGCGAGCAGCACGATCGCCTGCGGCGGCATGACGTAGATCCAGATCCCCGTGACGACCATCGCGAACGCAAAGCCCGCGCTGCCGATCACCACCGCCGCGAGAAACGCGCCCCCCGCGACCAGCGTAAAATCAAGCCACATTCAACAGGAAGGCGAGCCCTGCTGCCAGGGTCGCCCCCGCGGCCGCGGCGAGCAGGCTCTTCTGCCAGTCGCGCCAGGCAAGAAACTCCACCATCAGCAGGCGCACACCGCCGGCGAGATGCGCGGCGAGCAGCAGCACCAGCGCCGTCTCGGCGAACTTCATCAGCGGATGCTCGGTCCAGCGCAGAAAACCGTCGAGCCGTTCCGCGCCGTGTAGCGCCTGGCCGAGCGCCCAAAAATGCACCGGCAGAAACAACGTGAGCGCAAGGCCCGAGAGCCGGTGCACGATGAACGCCCAATAGGCGGGATGGTTGCGCGCGCGGAAGTCGTTCTTCATCGCGGCGCCTCAGGCAAACACCGCGAACACCGCGCGCAGGCCGGCGATCGCCAGCACCAGCGCTACGGCAAGGGTGGTCAGCTCGAGCCCGGTGCCGCGCCAGTTGAACGTCTCGGACAGTATGGTCCTGAGCCCGATCGGCGCGTGCACCGAGACCGCGGCGACGAACAGCGCGTAGAACGCGGCGAGCGGCACGTTGCCGCGCGTGCGGCCGAGAATCTCCCCGGCGGAAAGCCCGTTGCGCACCGCGTAGATGATCGTTACGAGATGCACCAGCACGCACAGCGCGAGAACCATGGCGCTGATGCGCTGTGCCCCCCACAAGAGCACCTGCATCCGTACGTTCATGCGCGGCCTCCGAGGGCCGAAAGGATGAAGGATGAAGGATGAGGGATGAAGTACGGCCGCATGCGCGCGCTGGAACGGCGCGGCACTTCCTTCATCCTTCTGCCTTCCGCCTTGTGCCTTTTCACAGCTCTCCCTTGACCGCCGCCTTGAGCACCGCCCGCTTCAGGCCCGCGATGCCGGCGGTGGGCGAGATCTGCTTGGGGCAGCGCTCGGTGCAGTTGAAGTGGCTGTGGCAGGCGTGGCAGCCGGCGTCGCCGGCGACCGCGGCGAGCCGCGCGCGGTTGTCGGTGTCGCGCACGTCGTTCACCAGCGTCCAGGCGCGGTTCAACGCCGCCGGCCCCAGGTAGTCGGGATTCCACGCCACGACGTCGCACGAGCTGTAGCACACGCCGCAGCCGATGCACTCGATGCCGGCGTCCGCCTGCTGTCGCTCACGCGTTTGCGGGGATACCTGCGCAAACCCGTCCTTGCGCGTCCTGTCGCCCTGGAAGCGCCCGCGCGCCTGCGCCCACTTGTCGAAGAACGGGCGCATGTCGGTGACGAGATCCTTCACCAGCGGCAGGTTGTTGAGCGGCGCGATCTCCACCCGGCCGTCCTCTACCACTCTCGAAACGTGGGTGCGGCAGGTCCAGCGCGCCTGGCCGTTCACCGTCATCGCGCACGAGCCGCACATGCCGACCCGGCATGCAAAACGGTACGACAGGGTGGGGTCGAGCTTGCGCTGCACGTAGGTCACGACATCGAGTACCGTCTGGCTTTTCTGCCGCGGCACCTCGAAGTCCTGGAAGTGGCCGTCCTCGCCGCCGCGCCAGATGCGAACCTTGAGCGTGCTCATCGCGCGCGCCCTCAGTGCGCCCCGGCAGTGGCCTTCGCCGCACCGCGCGCGACGTTCGGCGCGGCAATGCGCTGCGTCAGCACGTTCACGCACGCCGCCCGCCCGGATTTCGCGGCGCGCTCGAGCGCCGCAGGCAGATCGGCCGGCTGGGTCACGAACTCGCCGTGCGCCCCGAACGCGGCCGCCGCCTGGTCGTAGCGCGCGGGCAGGAGCTCGCAGCTGTGCGCGCGCTCCGGGCCGTAGGCGCGCAGCTGGATCTGGTGCTCCGCGTTCCAGCACGCGTCGTTGCCGACCACCGCGACGAACGCGAGCTTCTCGCGCGTGGCCGTGTCGAACTCCGTCAGGTGAAAGCCGAACGCGCCGTCGCCGCTCATGGTGACCACGGTCGCATTCGGCCGCGCCATGCGCGCGGCGAGCGCGAACGGCAACGCGCTGCCGATAGAGCCGCCCGCACCGTTGATCACGCGCGCCGGGGCAGTGACGCACGCCTGCGCCCACTGCCCGAACTCGCCCCCGTCGGAGACCAGGACGGCGTCGCGCGAGCGGTCGATCAACTGCTGCACCGCGCGGCCGACGGCGACCGGGTGCGCCGGACCGCCCTTCGCCGCGGCGAGCTTGTCCCACGTCTGCGGTCGGTAGCGCACGGCAGCCTCGACCTCGCCCGCCCACGCTCCGCGCGTCAGGCCCTTGCCCGACGCACGATCGCCCAGCTTCACGGCTGCAGCAGACGTATCGGCGAGAACCGCGAGCGCGACGCGCTGCGCATCGCCCAGCGTGTGCTGCGCGCGTGCGAGCGCTTCGGCGTCGGGATCGATGATGGCGAAGCGGCAGTCGGCGGCGACCGGCTTGCCGAAGCGCAGAGTGAAATCGGGTTGCTTGCCGAGCAGCACGATGAAATCGGCCTGCGCCAGCGTCTCGGCAAAGGCGCCAAGGCAGGGATCGTTTACGCCGCGCGGGCTTTCCATGCAGATGACGGGCGTTCCGATCGCCTGGGCGAGCCGCTCGCGCAGTTCGCGGCCGCCGGCGTTGGCGGTCTGCGGACCGGTCAACACAAGCGGCCGGCGCGCGCGTTTGAGCGCCGCGATCACCGCATCGGCGGCATCGTCGGCGAGCGCCGCGGGCGGCGCCTGAAAGGCGCCCGCCGCTGGCGGGCTCGAGCCATCGGGCAACTTCGCCTCGAGCAAGTCTACCGGCAGGCTCACGTGCACCGGGCCGGGCCGGCCCGAGGTCGCGAGCCGGATCGCCCGCGCCATGTCCTCGCCCAGCTGGTCCGCGCTCTGCGCCGTCCACGACGCCTTGGCCGCCGGCGCCGCCATGTCGGCCTGGCGCATTTCCTGGAACGCGCCGCGCCCGAGCTCGCTCAGGGGTGCGTGGCCGGAGAGCATCACCACCGGGGAGTCCGCGGCAAGCGCGGTGTACAGGGCGCCCACGCCGTTGGCGTGCCCCGGTCCGCCGGTGAGCAGCACGACGCCGGGCTCGCCCGTGAGTCGCGCCCACGCATCGGCCATGTGCACGGCGGCGCCCTCGTGCCGGGTATGCACGATTTTCAGCCGCGCATCGAGCACCGCATCGTACACCGGCATGACGTGGTTGCCGGACAGCGAAAACAGATTCCGCACGCCGGCGGCGGCCAGCGTGCGGACCAGGAGATCCGCTCCCCTCAGCGCAGCCATGTCAAGACCGCTGCGCGATCGTGCGGCCGCGCGCTACGCCGCGCGCAGCGCCTAGGCACTTTCGTAGAGGCGGGTGAGCACGAACTCGCGGTGCCCGAGCGCCTCGGCCGCGGTGAGCCGGCCGTTGCAGGTGCGCAGCATGATCTCCAGCAGCTGGTCGCCGGTCTGGTCGAGGTTGGCCTGGCGCTGCAGCAGGCCCGAGACGTCGAGATCGACGTGCTCGCTCATGGTGCGCGCGGTCTTCGGGTTCGCCGTCAGCTTGATCACCGGGATGATCGGGTTGCCGATGACGTTGCCCTGGCCGGTCGGGAACAAGTGCACGACGTAGCCGGATGCGGCGCACAGCGTGACCATCTCGGCCGCGGCCGAGGAGGAATCCATGAACCACAGGCCGGGCTTGGTCGGGGTCTCGGCCTTGTCGAGCACGCCGATCACCTTGCACTTCTGGCCGATCTTCTGGATGTTGCCGAGCGCCTTCTCCTCGATGGTGGTGAGGCCGCCGGCGATGTTGCCCTTGGTGGGCTGTGAGTCCGACAGGTCGCTCGTCTTGTGGCGCTCGACGATTTCCTGGTAGCGGTTGAACATCTTCATGAACTGCTCGCGCACTTCAGGGGTCGCGCAGCGGTCGGCGACGATGTTTTCGCCGCCGGTGATCTCGGTGGTCTCGCCGAAGCACATGGTGACGCCCAGCGGCTCGAGCTTGTCGAAGGCGTTGCCGACGGTGGGATTCGAGCCGCAGCCGGACGTCGTGTCGGACTCGCCGCACTTGGTCGAGACCCACAGGTCGCTGATCGAGCACTTCTCGCGCTGCAGCTCCGAGGCCCACTGCACGTATTCCTTCGCGACTTCGGATGCGCGAAGAATGGTGTCGTGGTCGCCATGGCCCTCGATGCCGAAGCCGGTGACCGGCTTGCCGGTCTTGGCGATGCCGTCGACCACCTTCTTCGCCCAGCCTTCTTCGATGCAGATCACCACGACCGCGGCGACGTTGGGGTTGGCGCCTGCGCCGATCAGCGTGCGGAAATGCAGATCGAGGTCGGCGCCGAACTGCAGGCGCCCGTACGGGTGCGGAATGGCGAGTGCGCCTTTGACGTTGTTCGCCACCGCTTCGGCGGCCGCGTTCGACAGGTCGTCGACCGGCAGGATGAGGACGTGGTTGCGAACACCGACGCGGCCGTTCTCGCGGCGGTAGCCCATGAAAGTGGTCTTGCTATCTACGACAGCCATGACTTGAATCTCCAGGAATAGGGTTTGCCGGGCGGCGATTACCAGCGCTTGGTCTTGATGTTGTGCACGTGAGCGTGCTCGCCGACCTTGATGTCGGCAATCGCTCTTCCGATGTCGAATCCGTACTTGATGACGGTGTCGCCCTTCTTGATCGCCGAGGTTGCGACCTTGTGCCCGATCGGCACGTCGCTCATCGCTTTCACCTTGATGGTCGAATCGCCGTCCATCACCCAGCCGGTGAGCTCCTGGCCGGCCTTGACGCCCTCGACCACGATGACGCCGACGGTGTCCTTTTTGTCATGAACCAGAACGTGAATCATTTCGTCTCCTTGCCACGATTGTCGCTGCGAGTGCTGGGGAAAACCGGGGGATTCTTGTTGTTGGAGAAGCGATGCTAACCCGGCTCGGCGATCGAGTCAACTATATGACCTATATGAATTTGGCCCGCCCGGTGCTAGAATGCCCTACGCTTCGGTAATCGCACGGGATCCGAACATGGCAGACACGCTCGCCGCTGGAACACTCACTTTTAACCCGCTGTACAAGGAAGTCAAGATTCGCATCACCCACGATCTCGCCGCCGGCGAGTGGAAGCCGGGCGAGGCGATTCCCAGCGAAGCGCGGCTTGCCGAGCAGTTCGGCGTTTCGATCGGCACCGTACGCAAGGCGATAGACGAGCTGGTGGCCGAGAAGATTCTGCTGCGGCATCAGGGACGGGGCACGTTTGTTGCAACGCACACCCGCGACCGCACGCTGTTCTATTTCTTTCACATCGTCGGCAAGGATGGCAGCAAGGCGCTGCCGGTGACCAAGCTTCTGTCGTTTCGCAAGGGCAAGGCCGACGGCGACGAGGAAGCGCGCCTTTCGATCGAGCGCGGCGCCAGCGTGTTCCGGATCCAGAACCTGCTTCATCTCGGCGGCAAGCCGGTCCTGTACGACGACATCGCGGTGCCGGTGGCGCTGTTTCCCGACCTCGACGCCGACGTTCTGGGCAGGCGCGAGAGCACGATTTACGGCCTCTACCAGGCGCGCTACGGGATCAACGTGGTGCGCATCAGCGAGCGGCTCTCGGCCGCCAATCCCGCCGCGCGCGTCGCCGGCCTGCTCGGCCTGAAGGCGGGCACCCCGGCGCTCATGATCAAGCGCGTGGCCTACACCTACAACGATTCACCGGTCGAGTATCGCGTGAGCTGGGTCAACACCCAGGACCACGAGTACCTGAGCGATCTGTGGAAGAGCGAATCGCAGTAGCGATTCGGGCAGCCCGAATCAAGCTGTCATTCCGGCCCTCGGTACTCGACGCCTCGAACTCCTAGCGCTTGAGCTTCGCCAGCTCGCGGTGCGCGATCTCGGTCTGTACCGGGTCCTTGCTGTGCTTCAGCAGCCATTCGAACTGGGCTCGCGCGTCGCTTGCGTACCCGGCACGCGCCAACGACAGCGCCGCGGCGAACCGCGCCTGCAGCGCGAGCGCGTCCGGCGGTGCGGCGGGATCGGCGAGCACGGCCGAGCGCAGATAATGATGGGCCGCCACCGGATGCTGGCCCAGCGCTTCGTTGATGCGGGCAAGGCCGAAGAGAATCTGGCGCCGCTGCCCGGATTCGGCGAGCGGCAGCAGGGTCTCGAACAGCGCTTCGGCGTGATCGAGCCGCCCCGCGGCCAGCATGTCCTGCACGATGAGCAGTGCGCGCCCGAGGAGTTCGGGCGCGAGCTTGGGC
>JBFKNN010000136.1:0-8668 GCA_041629335.1 Burkholderiales bacterium
GCGGAAACCGGCAGGTCGCACGATTGCACCGCCGCGCCGTCGATCACGACGGTGCAGGCGCCGCACAGACCGGTGCCGCAGCCGAAGCGCGTGCCCTTCAGTTTGAGATCGTTGCGCAGCACGTAGAGCAACGGCGTTTCCGGCTCCGCATCCACCTCGTGGGATGCGCCGTTGACGGTCAGGGTTATCGGCATCTTGCGTTCGCCCGGCGCAAGCGCGCGGGCTCTCCTCTGTGGCTCGAAAACCTTCGAATGAATTGCAGAAAAATCAGCAAGTTATTTGCCGCATCGCGAACGCTCCCCGATGCGGTGAAGCAGGCCGCCGCGCCTCCTCTTTTTCTTTGGCGTTCAATAGGTCTATACTGGATTTGGACGCGTCAGACAAGGAGGACTCAGCCGATGATAATGACCACCGACGTCGATGCTCTCAAGGACCGCATCAACCAACTGCATGTAGAGCACCGAGACCTCGACGACGTAATCTCCAGACTCTCCCACAGCGCCGCGCAAGACCAGCTCCAACTGCAACGCCTCAAGAAACGCAAACTATACCTGAAAGACCAGATCACCATGCTGGAACGTCAGCTGACACCCGACATACCAGCGTAAGCAGTTTTCCCCCTGCAATTCTCACGGCCCCGCGCAGTGCGGGCCAAGGCTCAAGGCGTGCCCAACCAGGCGACGCTTCAGTCTCCTGATTACCGCCGAGCACCAGCGCGCTTCACCACGATCACGGCGATGGCGACCGCCAAAGATCCCAACAGCACGAACCACACGAGCGACCAGCCCGCGATCGTGAGGCCGAGAAAGCTCCATCCGGACTCCGCGCATTCGCCAGAACCGGCGAATACGCGCTTCAGCGCTTCTCCCAGCGGGAATTGATCGAGCAGGTAGTCGAGCCCCGGGCCGCAAGCCGGCACCTGTTCCCTGGGCAGGTGCTGCAGCCATACCTGGCGCCCCGCGACGGTCGCGCCCAGCGCGGACAACGCAAGCGCCAGCCCGCTGTAGACAATCGCTCCCGCTGCCGCGGGACCGTGGATGACGCCGACCAGAAATACCACCGCGAGCACGACGTAGACACCGCGTTGCACCAGGCACAACGGGCAAGGATCCTGGTACTCGACGTATTGCAGATAGAACGCGAAGGCGAGCAGCCCGGCGCACACTGCAAGCCCGATCGAATATCCCAGTCTCGGCATCATAGATAGGCGAGCAGCCGCCCGCACGCGATCACCGCAATCCACAGCACGAGCGAGGCCGCGGCGTGCAGCTTGGCCGCCGCCGGCGTGGCGACACCGGTGTCCCAGCCCCCGACGCCACGGAATACGCCGGCGTGGAAGGCCGCCGCGTTGGCGCCGGCCAGCAGGATCAGCGCGAACTTGAGCTGGAACGCGGGGTTCACCAGAAAATCACTCGCATGCGCGATGAACATCAAGAGGCCGGTTGGAACGATGACGATCAGCGCGCCCAAGGTCCACGGCAGCAGGTGGCGCGCGAGGCTGCGCACCGGCAGCGAACGCGACAATCCCAGCAGCCGTACGTCGAACATCACGATCGAGCCGACCAGCACCGCTATTCCGCTGATATGTGCAATTTCGACCGCAGGATACAGCCACAGTTCATGGCGCATCGCGACCGCGAGCGGCATCTGCTCGATGGCGGCGATCGGCGTGCCCGGGGTGACCGGCGTCATCGCAACTCGACGGTCTTGCCGTTCACGGTAATCCGCTCGGCGCGCATCTCCGCTGGGCTGCTGCGGCTGGGATAGCCCATCACGGTTGCCCGGGCGCCCGACTTGAGATCGGACGGGGGCAGGCCGCGGCGGTCCATGCGCGAAGGCGGCGCAAGCACGACGAGCCACACCCTGTCGGCCACCTTGAGCCGGACATGTCCGTGCGGATGCTCGTAGCCCGACTCCTCGATGACGCCGCTCAACTCGAGCGGCCGTGTGCTGTCGTACTCGCTCCAGCCGTGGTGCGCCGCGGCCGGCGCGCCGATCACGAGCGCGGCCATCATGGCCAGTGCGCTTCGTCGCAACATGTTCGTCTCCCGAAAACCGGACGTCCGGTCCGGTCGAAGTTTAGCGTACACTCGCGCCATGATCCCCGTGACCCGCGCCATCACGCTCGACGAAGCCGAAATCGAGGAGCATTTCGTACGCGCCGGCGGCCCCGGCGGGCAGAACGTCAACAAGGTCGCCACCGCCGTACAGCTCCGGTTCGACGTCGGGCGCTCGGCGTCTCTGCCGCCCGCAGTGCGCGAGCGCCTGAAGCGCATCGCGGGCAACCGCATCTCCTCCGACGGCGTGCTGATCATCACCGCGCAGCGCTTCCGCACCCAGGCGCGCAACCGGGGCGATGCGCTGGAACGCCTGGTCGAGCTGATCCGGCAGGCGGCGCATCCGCCCAAGCCGCGCAAGCCGACGCGGCCCACCCGCGCGGCACGGCTACGGCGGCTGGAAGGGAAGCGGCGGCGCGGCGAAACCAAGCGCGCGCGCAGCGGCAGGCACGATCTCACATGATGGACCGGGTGCGGTAGCGGCAAGCCCCAGGCGAACGGCTCGTCCGGTGCCTGTCGGTTGGCACCGGCGGCGATCTCCTGCTAGGATTGCCCGCCTTTGAGTCGGTGTCGGCGGCCTGCGCCGTCCGAATCCTGCGTTTGAACAGGCGGCGAAATACTGGAATAAGCGGGATCCGGGATGTGTTAGTCAACCGGATGCTGCTCGACCCGTTGTATTTCGCTGCCCCACCCATCCCACTAAGGAGGATTCATATGCAAAAGAAGTTCGTTTCGATCGTTCTTGGCCTGGCGCTCGGCGCAGGCTACGCGTCCACCGTGATCGCGCAAGCGAAGCCTGAAGTGCTGGTCAAGCAGCGCCAGGCAGCCATGACGTTGATTGGAAAGTACTGGGGTCCGCTGGGCGGCATGGCGCAGGGCAAGGTTCCGTACAACGCGGAGACGGTGCAGCGCAATGCGGATTATCTCAACGCGTTGAGCGAGATGCCGTGGGACGGCTTCCATCCCAGCACCAAGGACGAGAAGACCCGCGCGCTGCCCGCGGTGTTCAGTGATCCGGACAAGTTCAAGAAAGCGGCTGACCGCATGAAGAGCGAAGTCGACAAGCTCGTGGCCGTGAGCAAGGGCGGCGACGAGGCCGCGGTAAAATCGCAGCTCGGCGCGGTCGGCAAGTCCTGCGGCGGCTGCCACGACGACTTCCGCGAAAAACGGTAACATAGTCCGCGCAGCGAGAAGGCCCCGCCGCGGCGGGGCCTTCTTTTTACCGAAAACTGCATTCATGTTCACCCGGAAAGAACGGACTCTGCACGCAGCCGCACTGGTGTTCCTGCTCGGCGCAGCCGCCAGCGGCGCCTTCGCACAAGGCGACGCGAAGCGCGGCGAATATCTATCGAAGGCAGGCGGCTGCGTCGCCTGCCATACCGAAGAGCGCAAGGGCGCGGTGCCCTATGCGGGCGGGCGCGCGCTCAAGACGCCGTTCGGCACCTTCTACGGGCCCAATATCACGCCGCACCCGGCGGCGGGGATAGGGCGCTGGAGCGAAGCCGACTTCGTGCGCGCCATGCGCAACGGCGTGCGTCCCGACGGCGCGCACTACTTCCCCGCGTTTCCCTACCCCTCTTACACCAGGATCACCGACGCCGACCTGCGCGATCTGTGGGCTTACCTGCGCACGTTGCCCCAGTCGAGCCGCGCGAGCCAGCAGCACGATCTCGGGTTTCTCTACCGCTGGCGGATCCTGGTCGGGATATGGAAATGGCTGTTTTTCACACCGGGTCCATTCTCGCCCGATGCCAGTGCATCGACGACGGTCAATCGCGGCGCTTACCTGGTGGAAGCCCTCGGGCATTGCAGCGAATGCCACACGCCGCGCAACCTGTTCGGCGCGAAGAAGGCGGACCGTCACCTCGCGGGCGGCAAGGGGCCCGACGGCAAGGGCGTGCCGAATCTCACCCCGACCCGGCTCAAGAAACTGGGCGACGGGGAGCTCAGGGACATTCTGACGACGGGGATTACGCCGGAAGGCGACGTGCTCGCCGAGACGATGGGCGAAGTCGTCCGCAATACGACCGGGCAGCTCACGCCCACGGACCTCACCGCGATGATCGCCTACCTGCGCTCGCTCCCGGCGTTACCCGACGAGCCGAAGTGAGCGGTTGGCGGTTAGCGGTTAGCGGTTAGCGGTTAGCGGTTAGCGGTTAGCGGTTAGCGGTTAGCGGTTAGCGGTTAGCGGTTAGCGGTTAGCGGCAGTTTAGACCCTTCCTCCTTCCTCCTTCCTCCTTTCTACTTTCGCCTTCCGCCTCAGTTGTCCCCGGTCACCGCCACCGTGTGGGTGACGAGCTCGTTCCCGTTCCAGTAATGTAACTGGTAGGCTGGCGGCTCCTGCGGGTCCGGCTCGAACCCGCCGAGCAGGTTGAAGCGCGCCTGGTAGGCCGCGCTGGGGCATACCGAGACCACGGTGCCGCGCCAGCGCGCCTCGATCGCGCGGTGCACGTGCCCGCACGCCACGCGCTCGACCTGGGGGTTGCACTCGACGATGTCGCCCAGGCGCGCAGCGCTCACGGCGTCGAGCGCGATATCGTCCATGCGGCGGAACCCGGTCACGATCGGCGGATGATGCAGAAATACGAGCGTCGGGCACTCGCGCCCTGAGGCGAGCGTTGCCCGCAGCCAGTCGAGCTGGGCGTCGTCCAGCGCGCCGCCCTCTTCTCCCGGCACGACGCTGTCCAGCGCAATGAGCCGCACCGGGTGCGCATCGACGGCGTAGTAGTGCGTGCTGCCCGCCGCGCGGCCGGCGAAGGCCGCGGCGAATGCCTTCTTCTCGTCGTGGTTTCCGGGAATGGGATAGACCGGCATCGCCAGCGGCGCGAGCAATTCGTGCAGCCGGGCGTACTCGCCGTCGAGGCCGCCGTGCACCAGGTCCCCGGTCGCGAGCACGACATCGGGCCGGGGATCCAGGCAGGCGATGTGGCGCACGCACCGTGCGATGTTGACGGCGCTGTCGAACTTGCCGTAGGCGAGCTCGCCCGGCAGCTTGACGTGAAGGTCGGAAATCTGGGCGATCAGCATGAGGTGTGGGTTTGCGGCGCAATCAACGGCCCGCACTCGCGCCGGAACGCAACGCCCGGGTCGGCGCGCCGCTTACCGTGCGCGACATGCTTATTGTGCCGCGCCTAAGCTTTTTCCGCAGCCCCGAGCGCCGGCGAATTCGGCTTTGCCTCGGGCTGGGCGATCTGGCGCAACCGCACGTAGTCGGTCTTGCCGCTGCCGAGCATCGGCAGCTCGCGCACGTGCACCACGCGCCGGGCCACCGCCAGCTCCTGGCTGCCAAGCTCGCGCGCCGCCTTCTGCAGCGCGATTCGCGTCAACTGCGAGTCCGTCGTGAACAGCACGGTGCTCTCGCCGCTCTGCTGCACTATCTCGACCGTCGCCGCGTGATGGTGCTCGGGAGAGGCATGGCGCGCGATGCTCTCCACGACTTCCAGCGACACCATCTCGCCGGCGATCTTGGCGAAGCGCTTCACGCGCCCATGGATGGTGACGAAACCGTCGTCGTCGACGCTCACCACGTCGCCGGTGTTGTACCAGCCCGGCCCGACTTCCGACTGCGGCGGCTGCAGCACGGTCGGCTGCTCGTAAAGATAGTAGCCGCGCATGAGGTTCGGCCCGCGCACGTGCAGCACGCCGCCGCGCCCGATGCCGGGCACGCCCAGCACCCGGTGTTCGATTCCCGGCAGCATGCGGCCGACCGAGCCCGGCTGGTAGGTGAGCGGCGCGTTGAGCGAGAGCACCGGCGCGCACTCGGTCGAGCCATAGCCTTCCATGATGCGCAGGCCGAACTTGGTCAGCCACAGGCTCGCGACATCCGGGTTGAGCTTCTCCGCGCCCGAGACCACGACACGCACGCTCGAGAAATCGTACGGATGCGCCTGCCGCGCGTAATGGCCGAGGAACGTGCTGGTGCCGAACACGTAGGTGCAGCCGCGCGTGTAGGCGATCTCCGGGATCACGCGGTAGTGCAGCGGGGTCGTGTACAGATACACGCGGGTGCCCGCGAGCAGCGGCATCAGCGTGCAGGCGGTTAGGCCATAGGAATGGTACATCGGCAGCGCCGAGAGGAACTTGTCGTTGGGCCCGAAGTCGATCACCGCGCCCATCTGCGCCATGTTGACGAGCAGCGCGCGGTGCGACAGCGCCACGCCCTTCGGGCGCGCCTCCGAGCCCGAGGTGAACAGCACCACGGCGGTTGCCTCGGGGTCGGCGCCGATGATGACCGAGCGCGGCCGCGGCAGCGCGCGGCCGATCAGCCACAGCTTGTCCAGGGCGGTCAGCTGCGCGCGCAGGTCCTCCAGATAGACGATGCGCACGGTTGACAGCGCCGCGACCGCGGCCTCCAGACGCGCCACGGCCACGAATCGGCGCGAGGTGATCACGGTCTTCACCCCGGCGGCGATGCACGCGCTGCGGGTGGCGTCGGGTCCCGCGGTGTAATTGAGCAGCGCCGGCACCCGCCGCATCGCGGTGAGGCCAAACAGCAGCGCAACCGTGACGCCGAGGTTGGGCAGCAGCACGCCGACGATCTCGCCTTCGCCGACCAGCTTCGACGAGAGCCGCCCGAGCGCGAGGCTCGCCTTGGTGAGATCGCGATACGAGTACTCGCGCTGCGTATCCTCGAGAATGCGGGTGCCGCCGCCATGCAGCTGCGCGGCATCCAGCAACGCCTCGAACAGCGTGCAGCGCGGCCGCAGCGCAAACATCATGTCCTGCATGATCCGCAGCAGCGCGTCAGCGAGCCGGCGCCGGCGCACCTTCGCCTTGAGCGGCGGCAGCACCGGCAACTCGGTGACAGGCAGGATGGTCAGGGTGACGCGCGGGAAACTGCGCTTCGTAAAGTTGCCGCCGACGGCGGAAAAACGCGAGTGGAGAGTGCCGGCGATGTGTACCGGCACGATCCGCGCGTTGCAGCGCGCGGCGATCAGCGCCGCGGCATCGTAGATCTTGGTCAGGCCGCCGGTGCGCGTGGGCTGACCCTGCGGAAATACGGCGACCGGCCGGCCGCGCTCGATCAATCGCATCAAGCGCTTCAGCGCAAGCGGGTGAGAGGCGTCGAGAACGACATGGGGAATGCCCAGCAACAGGCGCCGGATCAGCGGGTGCTGCGCTTCGCTGCGCGAGACCGCAACCGTTACCCCGGCCGGCAGGAACAGCCCCAGCAGCACCCCGTCGAGGAGCGAGTCGTGATTGGCGACGATGAGCACCCGCCCGGCGCCGACCTGCCCGGCGTCGCCCTCGACCCGGACCCGGAACAGGGCCCAGATAACAAACCGCAGGATTGAGCGCAACATATTGTTTCTATTGCACTAAGTGGACGCTCTTGCGCATCATGTAGCACGCCCCTCGCCACGGGCTTGCACCCGCAGTCATCTCACGGATTCACATCAGCTGTCGTGCAAAACACCTACGGTTGGAAGGCTTGTTTCCTTCTTGATTTCAAGATCATACCATTACTTCGTGTATGCAAATATAAAATAAAAATCTATCAGAATGATAGATTTGCTTTTTTAAAAAAGCTGCCTTCTAATCAAAACGGTGACTTTTTTCACGCAAGGCGGCCTCTCAACACTCTGAATTCAAGTTTGCGCTCTTTTTCTGAACTGTTTCCACTCGGGGAGAAGCATCATGAACATGTACGTTCCTGCCGCAATTCTAGAAGCCGGGCACCACCCGGCCAGCCGCGTCCATGCCGATGGCATCGAGCTCGATTTTTCGCCCCAGCTGCGGGTGCACTTCGACAAGCAGACGCGCGCGATGTGGTCGCGCTGGGCGCCCGAGCCGCGGCCCTGCTTCAACCCGCAGCTGCTCGCCGACATCCGCACCTACTACGAGTATCTCTCCGCCAGCGGCGGGCGCATCGACTGCTTCGGCGAAGAGCATCCGATCGAGTACGTGGTGCTCGCTTCCGGCAGCCCCAACGTGTTCAACCTTGGTGGCGATCTCGACCTGTTCAAGCAGCTCATCGACGCGCACGATGCGCCGGGACTGCTGTGCTACGGGCGCGCCTGCATCGACGTGCTCTACCGCAATTACATCGGCCACGAACTGCCGGTGACGACCGTCTCGCTGGTGCAGGGCGAGTGCCTGGGCGGCGGCTTCGAGGCGGCATTGTCGAGCGACGTGATCATTGCCGAGAAGTGCGCGCGCTTCGGCTTCCCCGAGATACTGTTCAACCTCTTCCCCGGCATGGGCGCCTACTCGTTTCTCGACCGCAAGATCGGCCAGAAGAATGCCGAAGCGCTGATCACCAGCGGCAAGATCTACAGCGCTGACGAAATGCAGGCGATGGGGGTGGTCGACGTCGTGGCCGAGGACGGCCGGGGCGAGGCGGAAGTGGCCGCGCTCATCAAGCGACGCGGCCGCAGCCGCAACGGGCTCGCCGCGCTCGCCGCGGTGCGCCGGCGCGTGCATGGGATCGACTTCCCCGAGCTGCTCGATATCGTGCAGGTCTGGGTCGACGCGGCGCTGCGCTTGAATCCGCGCGACCTGAAGCTCATGCAGCGCCTGGTCTCGCGCCAGAACGGCCTCAACGACTCACACCAGGTGCACTGACCGGCGTCCTGCCCACCGCCCCGCCGAAATCTCAGCACGGCACAACC
>JBFKNN010000137.1:0-8547 GCA_041629335.1 Burkholderiales bacterium
AACCGCGAGGCGATGAAGCAGTATCTCAAGTGGGAGACCGGGCTCATGGCCCAGCTCGACGCACAGGACAAGGCGTCGTTCCGAATAGGCGCGCGCGCCTGACCGGCACGAGACTCCAGCCGAAAAAAAACGGGGGCGCGCGGCGCCCCCGTCTTACGTCCGGGTCCGGATTACTTGATGGTCAGGTTGAGCTCTTTGACAACCTTGCCCCACGTCGCATATTCGGTCTTCAGGAACTTGTCGAAGGCCTTCGGGTCGGACGCGACGACGTCCGTGCCGAGCTTGTCGTAGGCCTTTGTCACGTCGTCCGACTGCATCAGCTTCGAAATCGCCTTGTGCAAGCGGCCGATGACCGGCGCCGGAGTGCCGGCGGGGGCGAGGAAGCCGGTCCACAGCGACGCATCGTAGCCGGGCAGCGTTTCCGCGATCGCCGGCACGTCGGGCAGCACCGGGGACCGCTTCGCCGTCGTCACCGCGAGGATCTTGAGCTGCCCCGCCTTGTGGTGCGGCAGAATGCTGGAGAGCCCGATGCAGCCGATCTTGATCTGCCCGCCCAGCAGGTCCGCGCGGACCGGGCCGCTGCCCTTGTACGGCACGTGCACGATGTTAATGCCGGCCATGTTCATGTACTTCGCCTGGAAGAGATGCATCGCGCCGCCCTGGCCGGAGGACGCGTAGTTGTGCTTGCCCGGCTCCTTCTTCGCGAGCGCGATCAGGTCCTTGAACGAGTTCACGCCGAGCGAGGGATGCACGACGACGCCGTACGGCTGGCTCGCCACCTGCATGATCGGCGCGAAGTCCTCGATCGGGCGATACGGGACATTCTTGTACAGGTTCGGGACGATCGAGTGCGGTGTTCCCGTGCCGAGCAGCGTATAGCCGTCGGCGTTGGACTTCGCCGCGATCTCGCTGCCGATCAGGCCACCGGCACCCGTGCGGTTGTCGACCACGACCTGCTGGTTGAGCTCCTCCGTCAGCTTGGCCGTCACGACCCTCACGAGCACGTCAGTCGAGCCACCCGCGCCGAACGGAATTATCACCCGGATCGGCTTGTTCGGATACGCCTGTGCCAACGCGGCGCCCGTAACGACCATGCAGGCGCACACCAGCACGCTACGCAGGATATTGCCCATGACTCCTCCTATTCATTGACTACGGATATTCCCGATCGATTCCGAGAGACGATCGCGATGGAATTCGGCGGGTGGTGCCCAAGTCTAACTTAGGGCGCCAAAATTCCCAAGAAGTTCCACGCGCGGCCGGCGGGATTGCGGGTGCATAATACCATCTCGTGAAATTGCCAAAGGAGGCGATATGCCGGACAACACCGGCCCCGTCCGTTTTCCCGGCGCCCTCGGCAACGACCTCGCCGCACGTCTCGACCTTCCGCAGGAGCGGCCGCGCGCCTTCGCGCTGTTCGCCCATTGCTTCACCTGCTCCAAGGACACGCTCGCCGCATCGCGCATCAGCGGCGCCCTTACCGACCATGGCTTCGGCGTGCTGCGCTTCGATTTCACCGGGCTCGGCGGCAGCGAGGGCGACTTCGCCAACACCAATTTCTCCTCCAACGTCGCCGACCTCGTCGCCGCTGCTGCGTGGCTGCGCGAGCATCACGCGCCGCCGAAGATTCTCATCGGCCACAGCCTCGGCGGCGCTGCGGTGCTCGCGGCCGCACGCGAGATTCCGGAGGCGCGCGCGGTCGCCACGATCGGCGCGCCTTTCGATCCGGACCACGTGCGCCATCTGCTGGCGCCCGCCCTCGCCGAAATCGAAGCCGCAGGCGAAGCCGAAATCGCCCTTGCCGGGCGCAAGTTCAAAATCAAGAAGCAGTTTCTCGACGATCTCGGCGGCCGGGACGCGCGCGCCCGCATCGCTGCATTGCGCAAGGCCCTCCTGTTGTTCCATTCGCCGCGCGACACGACCGTCGACATCGAGAACGCAGCGCAGATCTTTACGGCGGCAAAGCATCCGAAGAGCTTCGTGTCTCTGGACAGCGCGGACCACCTGCTTACGCGCAAGGAGGATGCGGCCTACGTGGCGGCGGTCCTCGCGGCATGGGCCAGCCGCTACGTTGATGCGGCGCCGGCGGCGGCAGCCGCGCCGGGCGCGCCGGATGCCGTAAGGGTTTCCGAGACGCGCGAGGGCAAATTCACCCAGGCGGTCGTCACCGGCCGGCACCGCCTGCGCGCCGACGAACCCGTGGCGCTGGGCGGCAACGACACCGGGCCGTCCCCTTACGATCTCCTGCTTGCCGGGCTCGGCGCCTGCACCGCCATGACGCTGCGCATGTACGCGGAGCAGAAGAGGTGGCCGCTCGAGCGCGTCAGCGTCGAGCTCAAGCACGAAAAGGTCCACGCCAAGGACTGCAGCGAGTGCGAGTCGCGCGAAGGCCGGATCGACCGCATCGAGCGCGAAATCGACATCGCGGGTGATCTGGACAGCGAGCAGCGCGCGCGCCTGCTGGAGATCGCCAACAAGTGTCCCGTCCATCGCACGCTGCATTCGGAGGTATGGATTCCCACCCGGCTGAAGGCCGAATGAGCGCATCGTCCCCGGCCGCGACCGGCGGGCCGGTGCTGGCCGTCAGCGGGCTCGCCAAATCGTACGGCGGCGTGCGCGCCCGCACCTTATTCCGCGGCGTCGAACTCACGCTCGGCAGCGGCGAATACATCGCCATCATGGGCGAATCCGGCGTCGGCAAGTCGACATTGCTCAACCTCATCGCCGGCCTCGACGTACCCGACCGCGGACGCATTGTCCTGAATGGCGCCGAGATCACGGCGCTCGACGATTTCGCCCGAACCCTCGCCCGCCGCACGGGCATCGGCTTCGTGTTCCAGGCGTTCCACCTCCTGCCGCATCTCACTGTGGCGCAAAACGTCGCGCTGCCGCTGTCGCTCAACGGCGTGCCGGCAGCAGAGTCCGTTGAACGTGTCCAGGAGGCCTTGGCGGTCGTGGGCCTTGCCCCGGCCGCAGCGAGTTACCCGCGCGAGCTTTCCGGCGGCGAGATGCAGCGCGTCGCCATCGCCCGCGCCGTCGCCCACCGCCCGCCGCTGCTCCTGGCCGACGAGCCGACCGGCAATCTTGATGCGGACAGCGCCGCGCAGATACTGGACTTGCTGCGCGAGCGAGTGCGGGATGGCAACGGCGCCGGTATTCTTGTCACGCATTCGACTGCAGCCGCTGCGACCGCCGACCGAGTGCTGGTTCTCAGTGCGGACGGCCTGCGACCGCAGACAGGAATATGACTGGTGAACGCTGACTTGTGACTGGCGCTGAACACACGGCACTCGGACCGCGGCGCACCGCACTCGGGCGGCGTTCCCTGCTCGTCGACGCGCTGATCCTCGGGCCCTTGCGCGAGAACCCCGGGCGCTCCATGCTTGCGCTCGCCGCCATCGCTCTGGGTGTTGCGCTCGGCGTCGCGGTGCATCTCATCAACTCGAGCGCGCTCAACGAATTCAGCATTGCCGCACATCACCTGGCCGGCGAGGCCGATCTCGTGGTGCGCGGCCCAAGGGCCGGTTTCGACGAGCATCTCTATCCGGAGATCGCACGCCGGCCTGAAGTCGAGGCCGCCAATCCCGCGCTCGAGCTCGAAGTGCCGCTTGCGGCCGCGCATGGCACGCTGAAAATCATCGGCCTCGATGTGTTGCGCACGGCACAGGTGCAGCCCTCGCTCCTGCCGCAAGAGCGCGACGCGCTCGCCGACCTGTTCGACACCAACGCGATCCTGCTGAGCCCCGCTGCCGCACGGTGGCTTGGGCGCGCGCGCGGCGACACGCTGACGGTGCTCGTCGGCACCCGCCGGCTGGAGCTCAAGGTCGTGGGGCTCCTTCCGGAAGGCGCCTATCGCCAGCGCATCGGCGTGATGGACATCGCGCGCGCGCAATGGCGACTTGAGCGGCTCGGGCGGCTCAACCGCATCGATCTCAAGCTCAGGCCGGGCGCGGATATCGCCGAGTTCCAGCACCGGCTCCAGGATCGCCTCCCGGCGGGCGTCCACGTGGCGACGCCGGACGCAGAGGCGGCGCGCGGCGCCAATCTCACCCGCGCCTACCGCCTGAACCTCGACATGCTGGCAATGATCGCGCTTTTCACCGGCGCGTTCCTCGTGTTCTCGGCGCAGGTACTCGCGTTGATCCGGCGACGCACCCAGTTCGCGCTGCTGCGCGTGCTCGGCGTCACCCGGCGCGGGCTGGCAGGGCTGCTGATCGCCGAGGGCGCGGCTCTCGGCGTCATCGGCGCCGCGCTCGGGGTCGCGCTCGGCTACGCCGTCGCGGACTACGCGGTCGCGAACTTCGGTGCCGACCTGGGCGCAGGCTACTTCCGCTCGATCAGTCCGACGTTGCACGTCGAGCCGTCCGCGCTCGCAATCTACTTTGCGCTCGGCGTCGCGTTCGCCGTTGCGGGCGCAGCAGGGCCCGCCATCGAAGCGGCCCGTCGTCCGCCTGCCCCGGCACTGCGTGCCGGGGACGTGGAAGACGCGCTCAGACCCGCCCAGGCAGTGTGGCCGGGTGCACTACTGATGGGTGCCGGCGGGCTGCTCACGCTCGCCCCGCCGGTCGCCGGCCTGCCGATCGCGGGCTATCTCTCCATCGCCTTGCTCTTGACAGGTTTCATATTTCTTCTACCGCGGCTTGCTGGAATTGCACTGAGCCGTCTTCCCGCGCCGCGCCGGCCGAGCGCCGCGCTCGCCGTGGCGCAACTGCAAGCGACACCGCGCCAGGTCGCGATCAGCGTCGCGGCGATCGTCGCGAGCTTCAGCCTGATGGTCGCCATGCTCATCATGGTTCACTCGTTCCGCACCTCGCTCGAGGCCTGGCTCGTCCAGATGCTGCCGGCCGACCTGTACCTGCGCGCGCAGCGCAGCGGCGAGACCGGTTTCTTTACTCCGGAAGAGCAGGCGCGGCTCGCCGGGACGCCGGGCGTGCGGCGAATCGAGTTCCTGCGCAGTCAGAACCTCTTGATCGACCCCCGGCGCCCCCCGGTCACGCTGCTCGCGCGCTCCGCCGCGGCAGACGTTTTGCCGTTCATCGGCGCGCGGCTGACTCCCGGTCCAGCCGAGTCGGCTCCGGTCTGGGTATCGGAAGTCGCCGCAGACCTCTACGGCTGGCGCGCTGGCCAGGTGGTCGAGCTGCCGGTCGGTAACCGCGCGCACCGCTTCACCATCGCCGGCATCTGGCGCGACTACGCGCGCCAGAGCGGCGCCGTTGTGATGGAGCGTGGTCTCTACGTCGAGCTCACCGGCGACCGGCTCGCGAACGATGCCTCGATCTGGCTCGCGCCCGGCGCGGGCATGGCCGATGCCGAGCGCGCGCTGCGCGAGACGCTTGGCGATGCTCCAGGCGCCGAGATCATGGCCACGCGCGAGGTGCGCGCCGCTTCGCTCGCCTTGTTCGACCGCACGTTCGCGGTCACCTACGCGCTCGAGGTCGCCGCGGTCCTGATCGGGCTCTTCGGCATCAGCGTGAGCTTCAGTGCGCAGGCGCTTGCGCGCCGCCGCGAATTCGGCATGCTGCGCCACCTCGGCATGACTCGCCGCGAAGTGGGTGCCATGCTCGGCACCGAGGGCATGCTCGTCTCCCTGCTTGGCGTCGGCGCCGGTCTCGCGCTCGGCTGGCTGGTGAGTCTCATATTGGTGCATATCGTGAACCGCCAGTCGTTTCACTGGAGCATGGACATCGCGCTGCCCTGGCTCGACCTCGGCGTGCTCGCGGCGATCCTGGTCGCCGCTGCGGTGGCCACCGCGGTGTGGAGCGGGCGCGCGGCGATGGACGATGACGTAGTGCGTGCCGTGCGCGAGGACTGGTAGTACAGGGGCTAGGGGCTGGGACCGAAGACGCATGATCAACCGTTCGCATTCCCGCAAGAATCTGTCGCATGCGACCGTTTCGACCTTATCGCCGTAGGGTTCTAACTTGGCTTACGAGCCTTGCAGCCGCGCCGGGATTGGCGCGCGCGGCGGCGCACGGTGCACCGATCACCCCTCACCAGTCACCGGTCGCGCCGTTCGCGCAGGTCGTGCCGGGCTACCGGCTGCGCTTCCCCCACGACGAGGGCAGCCATCCCGATTTCCGCATCGAGTGGTGGTACATCACGGGATGGCTCGAGTCAGCAGCTGGTCCGCTCGGATTCCAGATCACGTTCTTTCGCGTGCGGCCGGAGTTGAAAGATGCCAACCCGAGCGCGCTCACCCCGCGCCAGATTCTCATTGCGCACGCCGCCGTGAGCGATCAGCGGGCGGGGAAGCTCGACCACGCGCAACGCGCAGCGCGCAATGCATTCGCGCTCGCCGGCGCCGATCAGGGCCGCATGCGGGTATGGGTCGACGACTGGGTGCTGGAGCAACGCGACGGGCGCTATTCTGCGCGCATCGCTGCGCGGGATTTTGCGCTCGACCTCACGCTCGACCCGACGCAGCCCCCGTTGTTGCAAGGCGAGCAGGGCGTGAGCCGCAAGGGGCCCCGGCCTGAATCCGCGAGCTACTACTACAGCCTTCCCCACCTCGACGTTCGGGGCGTTATTGGCCGCCTGCATAGCAGGCAGGCGGTCACCGGCCGCGCGTGGCTCGATCACGAGTGGTCATCGCAATACATGGATGATCGCGCGGAGGGGTGGGACTGGATCGGCATCAATCTTGACGACGGCGGCGCGCTGATGGCGTTTCGCATGCGCGACAAGCAGGGCGCGAGCCTGTGGGCCGGTGGCACCCACCGCGGCGCCGACGGCAGCGTCAGGGTATTTGCGCCAGCGGAAATCCGCTTCACGCCGCGCCGCCGCTGGCGCTCCGCCCGCACTGGCGCCGAATACCCGGTCGCGTTTCTGGTTCAGGCAGGCGACCTCGAGCTTGCTCTCGAGCCGCTGATGGACGATCAGGAAAACGATACGCGCGCGTCGACCGGGACCATTTATTGGGAAGGCGCGGTGCGCGCGCGGCGCGCGGGCCGTGTTATCGGTCGCGGCTACCTCGAACTGACCGGCTACTGGCGGCGGCTCAGCCTCTAGCAGGGGCCGCCCGAAACCCGGGTCGAGAAACGCGGCAAGCCGCAGTCCTCAACCTCGTCGCAGCGCCTCGGGATGTGGCGAATCGCCATCGTTGACGCATCAGCGCAGAGGAGCAGACGCTTACGTCATCGGCACTGTAGCGGCAGCGGGCGGCTGAAGGAATAAAAAGCCCCGCAGAGCGGGGCTTTTGAGCGTCCGGGTTGCCCCGACGCAGTGCCACTGCAGAGCGGCACACCTTTTGGCGGCGCTGTTGCTGCCGCTTCCGAGAGCACGGCCGGCCCGGCATACGGCCTTGCCTTTGACCTGACCGATATCCGGACGCTTTGCCCGGAATCTCGGTTCTGCCCCGCGCCCGGTACCTGGCTCGGGAGTCCGCCAGCCCTCAGTTTCTTTTTAGCATGTAGCGCGCCAAAAACCAAGCCGCATCGCATCAATGCCGTTCGCGCCCGGCGAGCCACTCGGACTGTGGCCGGAACGCTTTGTTTTCCTGCCGGTTCTTCCGGCGCCCGCCACGGGTACGGCGAAACCGCAGCCGTACCGCCCGCCGGGCAGCGCAGCAGAATGATTGCCGAATCGCCACTATCAGCGGATTGCCGTGACGACAGGACGGCATCGCGATCGTGAAAAATTACACACTTTCTTGTGCTTTTGGCAACGCAGCGCAACATCCGATGCCTGCGAACGGTGCTCGGCTGCGTCGCGCTACGCTTGGGCGAAAAATTTTGGGCGCCGGCGCCTCATCGCGCTTGCCATTTCCGCGGAGCGAGAGGCTATACTTACTGCCGTCGATTATGGGGCGGTAACCGCGGACGCAGTCAGTGAAGAACAACATTCCGCAACTCAACCGCTAGCACACACGCGTCCGAGACCATCGTGGCTGCCGCATCTGCAAGACCGTTTGGCACCGGCGCGCAGCGCCTGGACCTGCTGGCGTACGTGGTGCTTGCCGCGGCGCTGGTGGTCGGCGCGTTCGCGTTCCATCATTCCCGGCAGATGGTCGAGCAGGACATCACCAAGACGCTGACCGGCCATGCCGAGCATATGCGCGAGGCGCTGGTAATGCGGTTGCAGGCCTACGATGAACTGGCGCGCGGCTTCCGCGGCCTTTACTACAGCGTTCCCAATCTGGATTCGGCTAGATTCACGCGCTACGCCGAGAGCCTCGACCTCGCCGAGCACCTGCCGTCCGTGCACAGCATCTCGTTTGCACGGCGGGTGCCCCATGCGGAGATCGACGCGTTCGTGGATTCGGTGCGGCGCCAGGACCAGCGCGGTCCCGTGGACACACGCCATTTCTCGGTCCATCCCCCAGGCGCGCGTTCCGAGTACTGGGTAACCGAGCATGTGTGGCCGGGCCGGGCCAATGAAATGCTGGGATTCGATCTCGGGGCCGATGCGGCGCGGCGCGCCGCGATAGAGCGCGCCCGGGACACCGGCCGGCCTACGGCCAGCGGTCCCCTGCGCATCGTCGGGGACCGCATGGAGAAACCGGGCTATGCGCTCCGCTTCCCGGTCTATGCCAGCGGTGTCTCGCTCGCC
>JBFKNN010000138.1:0-8369 GCA_041629335.1 Burkholderiales bacterium
GAGGTTCTCGCCGCTGCCGAAGAAGAAATTGGAAGCAATGATGAGGATAATCGCCAGCGCCACGTCGCCGCGGCCGATGGTGGCGAGCGCGGCGGTGAACAGCACGCAACCGGCAGTGGTGGCGAAGAGCAGCCGCTTCTTCGCGGCGCGCGCATCGGCATAGGCGCCGAGCGCGGGCGCGGTCACGATGATCAGCGCGTAGGACACGGCCAGCGTCGCCGTCCAGGCGAAGGTCGCCCATGGCGCGTTGCCCGCGACCACCGCGACGAAGTAGGCGTTGAATACCGCGGTGATGACGACGGTCGTGTAGCCCGAGTTGGCAAAGTCGTACATCGCCCACGACCACACCTCACGCGGGCGCACCCCTTCGGCGAGGCTCGAGTCACGGATTTCCGGCACCGGGGGCTTTCTCGACCTGGCTGCGTATCGCTGGGACGGCCGGTATCGGCTACCGCGCGAGACCCATGCGCGTCGCGATCGCGGTGTAGTCCTTGATCCGCGCCGCCATGAACCCGACGTTCCTCTCCAGCGAAATGTCGATCACCTCGAAACCGCCCGCGGCCATCTGCCGCCGCAGGTCGGCGTCGAGATTGAGCGCGCCGATCATCCCCGAGACCTGCTGCTGGACCGCCGGCGGCGTTGCCTTGGGCACGGCAACCCCGCGGTAGGCGCCGTCGACCCACTGGTGGCCGAGCTCCTTGAATGTCGGCACGTCGGGGAACAGCGGATGGCGCTTTTCCATCGCGACGGCGAGCATGCGCACCTTGGTCTTCTGGCCGACCGCCAGCGTGACATACGTCATCGCGCCTTCGATGTGCCGCCCGATCACCGCCTGCGTGAGCTCGCCCGTGCCTTTGTACGGCACGTAGTTCGTCTTGACGTCCGCCAGCACGTTCAATCTCTCGTGCGCGAGATGGTTGGCCGAGTTGGTGCCCGACCCCGCGAGCGCGAGCTTGCCCGGCTTGTCCTTAGCCGCTTTCACCAAGTCGGCGAAGGTCTTGAGCGGGCTGTCGTGCGCGACGACGATCGCGTCCGGCGTGTAGTGAAACCAGTAGACCGGCGTGATGTCCGGGGTCCTGTACTGGACCTGGCCTTCCATCGGCTGCAGCACGATGTGCGGCAGGTTGATGCCCATGATGCTGTGGCCGTCGGCCGGCAGCGCGTTCAATTGCGCCCATGCGAGGCCCCCGCCCGCGCCCGGCTTGTAATGGATCACCATGTCGCGTTTCGGGAAGATGCGGCGGAATGCGGTCTGTTGGTAGCGCGCCGCGATATCGGACTCGCCGCCGGGAACGAACGCGATGTAATAGTCGATGCGTTTCTGCGGATAAGTCTGCGCGTTCGCCGGCACGGCGAGCACGGCGCAGGCTGTGAGCAGGGCGATCAGATGGGCGCGGGTCATCGGAGTTCTCCTCGAGCAGCGGTCGTGATGAAAGCAAGCATTGTCCTGGAAGCTGTCTCACGAATACTCCCTTCCCTGCGCCAAGCGCGGAGGCGGGGTGAGGCGGGGGTGAACGGCCTGCCTCCATGCCGCGAGGGCACTTCCTTCGGTGCATCCTGTCCGTCCCGGCCCGCTCCGCTGCATCGGATCGAGCGCTCGGCGGCTCGGTGACATGCACCTCGAAACCTCGCCTCGCGCCCCGCATGCGGGGGGACGGAACCCGTATTTCGCGACGTGCACGTACTCTTGGACAAGCTCTGGCAAGAGCGGCGAATCATTTTGCGTGTCAAATCACCCCACGCTGCCTGAGCCCGTCCTGCGCGGCTTCATCATAGCCCAGCCGCCCGAGGATCTCGGCGGTGTGCTCCCCCAGCTCGGGCCCGACCCAGCGCGTGTCGCCCGGCGTCTCGGAGAGCCGCGGCACGATGCCGGGCAACTTGAGCGGCTTGCCGTCCTTCAACGTGTACTGGCGAATCATGTCGCGCGCCTGGAAGTGCGGGTCCGCCGCGATGTCGGCGATGCTGTAGATCTTGTCGCTCGGGACTTCCGCCTTTTCCAGCACCGCCAGCACATGGTCGAGGCCGTGCTGCGCAACCCAGCCCCCGATCACCTGTTCGATCTCCTCGGTGCGCGCGACGCGCCCGTCGTTGTGCGCGAGCTGCGGATCATCAGCGAGGTCGGGCCGGCCGATCGCGCGCATCATGCGCTTGAAGATCGAGTCGGCGTTGGCGCCGATCACCACGAACTTCCCATCGCGCGTCACGTAGGTGTTGGATGGCACGATGCCGGGCAGTGCCGAGCCGGTGCGCTCGCGCACCATCTTGAACATGTCGTACTCGGGCAGCACGCTTTCCATCAGGTTGAATACCGACTCGTAGAGCGCGACATCGACGTACTGCCCGCGCCCGCCGTTCATGTTGCGATGATGCAGCGCCATCATCGCGCCGATGACGCCATGCAGTGAAGCGATCGAGTCGCCGATCGAGACGCCCACGCGCACCGGGGGGCGGTCGGGATAGCCCGTGATGTAGCGCAGGCCCGCCATCGACTCGCCAATGGAGCCGAAGCCCGGGCGATCGCGATACGGGCCGTCCTGGCCGAAGCCCGAGAGCCGCACCATGATGAGCCGCGGATTCACTTTGGAGAGCTCGGCCCAGCCGAGCCCCCACTTCTCCATCGCACCGGGGCGGAAGTTCTCGACCACGATGTCAGCATCGCGAGCGAGCTTGCGCACGATTGCCTGCGCCTCGGGCGCCTTTAAATTGAGCGTCACCGACTTCTTGTTGCGGCCCTGCACGTACCACCACAGCGAGGTGCCGTTGTAGAGCTTGCGCCACTTGCGCAGCGGGTCGCCGACGCCCGGCGGCTCGATCTTGATCACCTCGGCGCCGAACTCCGCGAGCAGCCGCGCGCAGAACGGACCGGCAATCAACGTGCCCATCTCGATCACTTTGACGCCCGCAAGCGGACCGGAGCCCTGCTTCTCAGCCATGCGTGCCCTCCGAATCGGGGACTGACTTAACCGGGGACAGACCACGATTTCCGGGAAGGCCGCGATCCGGGGACAGCGTGCCGGCGTCGGAATGACGGCCACAGCGGACGCCGCCGGGAAATCGTGGTCTGTCCCCGATTTACCTGGTCTGTCCCCGAGTATATGAGCGCGGCATGTTGTTGGGAAGCAGACGCGCTTCGCATAGAATGGCGGCTTTCCCCGCGGATATCCGGCGCAATGGCGCGCAAGTCGCTGTTCAACATCCTTTCACAGCAACCGTGGTGGGTGTCGGTGCTGGTCGCCGCGGTGCTCTTCGCGGTGATGCAGCTCGTCATCCCGCCGCTTGCGCCCTTCGTCGCTCTGCCGTTCCTCGGCATTGCCGTGTGGCTCGCGGTAAAGCAGCTGCGAGCGGCCGTGCCGCTCGACGTTCCCGAGCGGCTGGCAAAGCTGCGCGAGATGCCGTGGGAAAACTTCAGCCTGGTGCTGAGCGAGGCCTACCGCCGCCAGGGCTACAGCGTCGAGCCGTCGAAGTCCGGCGCGTTCGATTTCGTGCTGCGCAAGGACAGCCGCGTGACGCTGGTGCAGTGCCGGCGCTGGAAAGTGAGCCAGGTGGGGGAAGGCCCGCTGCGCGAGTTGAACCAGGCGATAGAAAAGCAGGAAGCGTATAACGCCGTTGCCGTCACCGCGGGCGATTTCTCGGAGAAGGCGCGCGCGTTCGCCGCCGCCACGCCGATCACGCTGGTCGCCGGCGCCGAGCTGGTCAAGCTCGTCGGCAGGCTCGAGAAGCGGCGGCTGCGCTGGTGGATGCCGTAGCGGGCGGCACGGCAGAAGCGTAGCGCACCGGACCGTAACCCACACCCACTTCCCTGTCGCCGGCCAGCGACAGAAAAAATCCCGAGCCTTCAGGCAGATATTCGCGCGCGCACCGCCGCCGTCGCCGTGCGGCGACAAGAAAACCGGGAATGGCATCGCAACTCCCTGTTTATCTTGCGCTTGTTCCCTGGCACGACCTGTGCGTTATAGAACGTGAACGACCCTCCACAGGAGAGCTGCAATGATGCGCGAAATGACCTTGGCCCGTTATGCACAGCTTACGCTGCTGTTGCTGGCGGTCGCGATTACCGCGGTGAATCCAGGCCTGCACCAGACCGTCATCGTGCTCGGCGTGCTGACGGGAATGCTGGCTGGATCGGAGATAACCTCGGGCGGACTTGGCGGCACCATCCTGGGCACCGTCCTCGGCGCGGCCTTCGGCCTCTACCTCATCGGCAATATGTGAGGTTCAGACGCGACGTCCCTTCCACCAACCAGGGTTGTAGAGATCCCCTGTTTCCCCCGGCGCAAGCCGGGGTTTTTTTTGGTGCGCGTCTCGCATTGCCTCTGCGATCCGCGCATCCCTCCCCGCAATCCGCCTCGGGACCGCCGGATGTCAAAACGATCCGGCGTCCAACGCAACGTCCACCGGACCTTTCGTTGTGTGCGCCGCGGAGCGGAAACCGCGATCAAGGGCGCGAGTCCGGCCGCTACCGTAACGAACGTCGAGCGCGATAGCGGCGCCGGAATGCCGGTTACGGCGTTTCCGGAGAAAATGACGCCGACCCTGCCTTCAGAGCACCGATCGCGGCGAGCGCGCGCCGTACATCCTCCACGCCTTCGGCGGAGAGCGGCGCCTGCGGCGGCAGCGGAGCGCCGACGGCGTAGCCCTGCAATTCGAGCCCGCCCTTGATGCACGCGGCGAGGTTGTGCTTCGCGAACGCCTGGTTGAGCGCCCACAGGGGACGCTGGCGTTCCATCGCCGCGTTCCAGTCCCCGCCGCGGCACAGCTCATAGAGATCCACGCTCTGCCGCGGCGCGACGCAGGCAGGCCCTGCCATCCAGCCCACGCCGCCGATCAGCATGACGCAGGTGGGGATGTGAGCCGAGGCCGCGAACACCTTCATGCGGCCTTCGACCCGGTTGATGATCGACAGCAGGCGGCCCGTGTTGAACGATGCATCCTTGATGTAACGGATGTTCGGGATGCGGCTCAACCTTTCGATCACCGGCAGGTTGAGGTCCGATCGCTGGAAGTTCGGATTGGTGTAGAGCACCACCGGTATCGACACGCCCGCCGCAACCGCCTTGAAATACTCGAACACGCCGTCGTCCGAAAGGGGGAAATATGCCTCGAGAATGGCGAGGATGCCGTTCGCCCCGAGCCGCTCGAATTCGCGCGCCTGCATCACGGCATCGGCGATGGTGGTCGATGCGACGCCCGCCACGACCGGCACCCGCCCGCGCGCCGCGCGCACGACGGTCTCGACGATGCGACGGCGCTGGGGCCAGGTGAGGTACGCGAATTCGCCCGTCGATCCCAGGGGCGTCAACCCATGAACGCCGGCCTGGATGAGATCGTCGCACAAGCGCTCCAGGACGGCGGATTTCACCTCGCCCCCGGCATCGATCGGCGAGACGAGGTAGGGGAAGACACCGTGAAACTCCGCACTGTCCATCCCGGCCTCCGGGAGAATGAAGAAGGGCCGGCACGTTCCGCGCCGGCCCCTCGCAAAAGCGCGACCGCGGGAACCGGCGTCAGGCTTTGACCGTAGCCCTATTCTTCTCGATCCAGCCGTCCACCAGCTTGACGGTCTGGTCGAGCACGTCGGACTGCATGCCCTTCTGCTTTGCCACCGCCTGCACCAGGCGGTCGACGCGCTCGATGTTGGGCGCGCCGGCAGCGAGCGCGCGCGCCGCCGAGGACGGACTTTGCAGCGACAGCGCGGCGTTGGCGTACTTGTCGAACGGCACAAGGTCCTTGCCGTCGGCGCCCAGCGACACGCACAGCTTGACCACCCAGTCGTAGACCGCGCGCGACGCCTCGAGGTTGGAATGCACCGCCTCCTTGATCGAGCGCATGCCGTCCTTCTGCACGCAGCGGTAGTTGCCCGCCATCAGCATCGCCCACTTGGCGAGCGGCACGAATACCGAGTCGTGCACCTTCAGCTTCACCGGCAGCTCGATCTTGGCGCCGCCGGCCTCGAAGCGCGCCGCCTCGATATCGGCCTCGAGCTGGCGCAGGATGGCGGTGTGCCGGTCGGAATCGAAACGTGCCGACTTGAAGTTGGTCGGGAGCCTCACCTGCAGCACGTTGACCTTTTCTTCCGGCGGACGGAACGCCTGGGGATCGGGGCTGCAAAGCGTCATCAGTTTCGGGTCGAAGCCATCCCACACGCTCGGGTCCGTGTACGCGCCCTTGCAAGCGTCGGTCGCGAGGCCGGGAATGCGCTTGAGATACGTGAGCGGCGGCATGTTCATGATCGACATGCAGGGCACCTTCGCCCTGGCCACCGCGTCGACCAATTCGCGCACGCCGGGCGAGCGGTATTGCGGCTCCTGCATCGCGAGCGCCACGAGATGGTAGTCGCCCGGTTTGACCCCCGCGGTGCCACCGGCGGTCACCTTGCCCGGCAGCTTCTTGGTGTTGAGCTCGGTAAGCCCCTCGCGGCCCTTGACCGGCAGGCGCACGATGGCGCCTTCCTTGTTGATCAACTCCGCCTCGGCGGGCAGGCATACGAGGTGCACGGCATGGCCCGCGAGCGCGAGCTTGGCGCCCAGCAACGAGCCATAAGAGGCGCCGAGAATCAGAATGTTGTACTTGGTGGCCACGGAAACGAACCCTCCTAATGTCGTTGGACGAGCGAACTGGAGCAGCCGGCGCCCGGTCTTGAGCGCCACACAGTCGCCCATGTAATCCTTTGATGCTAGTCCATCAAGCGCCCGCGTTGCAACCGAAATCCGGAGCGACACACCACATTATGAAATCGTCACGGGTTATTCGACGGCGCGTCAGGACGCCACAAGTGGGCGCGCCAGTGCGCTGCGATAACCGCGGTGAACGCCAATCCGATGACGCAATACAGCGTCGCCGTCACCGGATACCCAAGGCGGGCGATCAAGGGGCCAGCGATCAACAGCCCCGGCACGTTGCCGTAAATCGCCAGCATGCGTATTCCCATGATGCGGCCGCGGTAGCGCACGTCCGAGTTGCGCAGCAGTATCGCCGCCATCGGCACCTGGCCTGTGGCCTGCGCGAAACCGGCGAGCAGGAGAACCGGTATGCCGGCGACGGGGTGCGGTGTGTGCGCAAACACGAGCAGCATCGCGTACCACGCCGCGCAGGCGATGATCATCACGCGCGCCGGGCTGAAGGCGCTCCCGTGCCGGCTCATGACGATCGATCCGAGCAGCGCGCCCGAGGCCGCGCCCGCGACCATGTAGCCAAGCACCGTCTGGTCGGCGACATAGATCTCCTTCGCCACGTACGGCAGCAGGCCGATGAACAGCGGGAATGCCGTGAGGTTGAGCAGGAAGGCCAGACACATCACCGCGAGCAGATGCGGCGCTCTCCAGACATAGCCCAGTCCTTCCTTGAGGTCGCGCCACGGCGAGGCGCGCGCCGGCTCCGGTGCCGCCCCCGCCGCCGCGCGGGGGGCCTCCGGCGCCCCGCCGGCCCTCAGCGTCAGAGCGACGCTCGACGCGTAGAGGGCCGCAACCACCAAGTACGCCGGCCCCATGCCGAGCGTTGCGACCAGTCCCGCGCCGGTCAGGGCGCCGGCGATTCTTGCGGAATCCTGCGTCGTGCGCTGGATGCCCATCGCGCCCAGCAACCGGTCGGCCGGCATGGTCTCCCCGACCAGCGCGGCACGCATGCCGATGTCCGAAGGCCGAACGAGGCCCATCACGCCGGCGATGACCAGCACGTGCGCCGGGGTCAGGACATCGGTGAACGCCAGGATCATGATGGTCGTCGCCAGCGTCGCGTAGACGCCGCGCATCGCGCACAGCACATTGCGCAAGCCGACGCGGTCGCCCATCACGCCGAACATCGGCGCGAGCAGGGTGCCGATGTACAGCAGCGACGCGAAGACGGTGAGCAGCAGCACCGACCCGGTCTCGACCAGCACGTACCAGCCGAGGATCAGCGTCTCCATCTCGAACGCCCACGACGTCGCCAGGTCGGCCGGCCACTGGAAGCGGAAGCTGCGCACGCCGAACGGCGCGAGCGCGGATATGCGCGGCACGGCGTTCAATCTAGCCGCCGGAAAGCTTCAATCGAACCGCCAAGGCCGACGTCAAAATCATGATTGCCGCCAAGGCCGCCAAGAGCGCCAAGGAAACGATAACCGGATGAAGCTGCGCAAACGAGAAGCGCCGCGAGATACGATCGTGTGCCGAGAAACACGTCGTTCCAGCCGTGGGTACGCCGGGTTGCCGGCGCCGCAGAATGGCGGGGGCCGCTGTACGGAGCGCGTGAATTCGCGTGGCCGTGATTCACATGAAGGCGGGGCGGGCCGGTCAGCAAGTTGTCGTTTGTCTTCCTTGGCGTTCTCGGCGGCCTTGGCGGTTCAATGGGTTTTCCGTTTTTCACACTGGCCCGGTCAGTCTTCCACTGCCCGC
>JBFKNN010000139.1:0-8352 GCA_041629335.1 Burkholderiales bacterium
GTATGAACGCGCGGGGAACGGGGGAGTTCCCGAATGCGCGCTCCCGTAGAGCCGCTCGCGTTGGTCCGACCCCGAACAGGCGCGGATAGCTAACCGAATAGCCGGCGAGATTTCGAAAAGAAGGGACGGATCACTCCGCCCCTTTTCCGATTTTGATCCTGTGTTTCAGCAGACCATCATCGCGACACATCATCGGTAATGAGCTGCCCGCATATCGTCACCGCACTTGAATGCCGGCGCGCTTCACCACGTCCGCCCATTTCTTCATGTCGTTCAACATGAACTGACGGAACTCTTCGGGCGTGCTGCTGACGGCCTCGGAGCCGTTGTTGCGCATGGTCTCGATGAACTTGGGCGACTTCACGAGGTTCAGGACCTCGGTGTGAATCTTGTTGAGCAGCGGCTTGGGCAGCTTCGCCGGCGCCATCACGCCATACCAGCCGACCACCTCGAATCCGGGCAACACCTCGCTCAATGATGGAATATCCGGAGCCGTCACGAGCCGCTTGGACGCGCTTACCGCGATGGCGCGCAGCTTGCCCGCGCGCACCTGGCCAAACGCGCCGGTCAGCCCCATGAAGTTGTAGTGATACTCCCCGCCCAGCAGGCCAACGATCGCGGGACCCGTGCCCCGGTAGGGAATATGTGTTCCCTCGGTCTTGGTCATCAGCTTGAAGAGCTCACCCGCCAGATGGCCGCCGCTGCCGATACCGGCCGAGCCGAAGTTGATCGGGTCCTTGGTGGTCTTGGCCCACTGCACGAATTCCTTGGCGTCCTTCGCCGGATGCGACGGGTTGACGACCAGCAGCAGGCCGCCCGCCGTCATCTGGGTGATCGGCGTGAAGTCGTTCACCGGATGGTACGGCAGCTTGGCGATGAGGGCTGCATTCACCGTGTGCTGATGGTAGGGAATGAACAGCGTGTGGCCGTCGGCGTTTGATTCCTTGGTGATCTCCGCGGCGTTCACGCCCGAAGCACTGCCGCGGTTATCCACGATGGCCTGCTGACCCCAGGCCGTGGTGAGATGCGCTGCCAGCAGCCGGGCGAGAAAATCCGTCGTGCCGCCCGGATTCGCCGGCGTGATGATACGGACCGAGCGGGTCGGGAAATTGTCCGCAGCCTGCGCGGGCGCCATCGGAATGGCCAGCCCCAGGGTGACCAGCAGCAGGGGTAGTTTTTTCCACCGAACGGAAATGATATTCATTGCTTCCTCCAGGTTATGGTCTTGGACTAAAGGATAGCTCACTGTGAAGAACGATGCACCACAGGCGGCACCGGGTAAACCCGGGACAGATCGGGCTAACCGGGTTTACCGGTATGAAGGCGGAAGGCGAAAGGAGGAAGGAGGAAGGAGGAAGGAGGAAGGGATGCGCTTAGCAGATCAGTCGAGTCTGACCACGTTGATTGCTTAAGTCCTGGTAAGTCAAGATTCAAGACCCGACCTCTTTCCTGTTACGAACCGGGAATTTCCGGGCTCTGTATCCGGGTTAAACTACTTCGCTCCCGGCATTCTTACGCCTTTTCATGATCAGAGGAGCGTCCCCCTTGATGACCATCGATTCCCAGGTCCACGCCTACGAGGCGAACACGCCTAAACGGCCGTGGCGCAACGTGCCGAACTGGCCCCCTCACGTCACCGGCGACGAGATGGTCGCGGCAATGGACAAGCTCGGCATCGACGGCGCGATCTTCATCTCCGCGTTTTCGCTGTACCAGTACGACGCGAGCTACGCGGTCGAGGTGCAGAAGAAGCATCCCGACCGCTTCGCCATCGTCAAGCCGGTCGACCCGGATGATCCGGCGGTGGCCGACGTCATCGCCGAATGGAAGAAGAACCCGGGCGCGGTGGGCATCCGCATCATGCCGACCAAGGAGCCGGGACGCGACCGCCCCGCGGACCACCCCGGCTTCGACCGGATCCTGCGCGCGGCGGCCAAGCACGACCTGCCGGTCAACATCCTGTTCTGGGGCAACGTCGACGTGGGCACGGCGATCATCGACCGCCACCCCGACACGCGGTTCATCATCGACCACCTGGGCATCATGCAGCCGCGCAAGCCGCCCGCCCCGCCGCAGCCGTGGGCCGACCTGCCGAAGGTACTGGCGCTCGCGAAGCGCAAGAACGCGGTGATCAAGGTGAGCGGCGCCTGCACGCTCTCGCAGAAACCGTATCCCTTCCCCGACATCTGGGACCCGCTCGCCCGCGTGTTCGACGCCTGGGGCTTCGAGCGCTGCCTGTGGGGCACCGACTGGACCCGCGCCCATGCGGTCGTCAATTACGAACAGGCCGTCGAGCCCTTCCGCCAAACCGACCGCCTCTCCGACAGCGAGCGCGCGATGCTGATGGGCGGCGCCTGCGCCAGGGCGTATGGCTGGTCGCCGAAGAAAGGTCTTAAGAACTAACTGGGTCCGTCGCCATATCACGGTCCGAGATGCGGCGGCTCGCGGTCGGCTCGGGAAAGCCCGTCTAACGGCAAGGCGAAGGGGACAACGCAACCGGCAGAATAGGGAACGAATGTTGCTCTGACCGGGAGATTTTTCCGATGGTTGTCGTCATACTAAGCGCTCAAGAAAGGATGGGGGCCATGAAGCACTGCGAGAAATGCAACAGCCTGATGCCCGTCGATGCGCCGCGCTGCATCCGCTGCGGGCATGAATCGCAGCAGAGAGCCGCGCCGGCGCCAACGGCGATGAAAAAACCCGCAACGCCCGCGGCAAGGGCCGCGCAACCGGCAGCCGCCGGCGGCAAGCGGCCCGGCAGGATCCGCATGGGGTGGATGCTGGCAAAGCAGAGCTGGCGCGTGCTCATGCTCGACAAGGAGCTGCTGGTGTTCCCGCTATTGAGCGGCATCGCGTCACTGCTGGTGATCGCGAGCTTCATCGCCGGCATCTGGGGCAGCGGCATGCTGCAGGCGAACGAGGAGGTCGGGGAGCCGGTGATCTGGGTCACCCTGCTCGTCTTCTACTTCGTCAACTACTTCGTCATTGTGTTCTTCAATTCCGCTCTGATCGCCTGCGCCATGATCCGCTTCCAGGGCGGCGACCCGACCGTGCGCGACGGCCTGCGCGCGGCGATGTCGCGACTGCCGCAGATCGCGGCGTGGGCGCTGCTCGCGGCGAGCGTGGGCGTCGTGCTGCGGATGATCGAGGAGCGGGTGCAGTTCGTGGGCAAGATCGTGATCGCGCTCATCGGCGCGGCCTGGACCATCGCCGCCTACTTCGCCGTGCCGGTGCTGGTGGTGGAAAAAACCGGGCCGGTCGACGCCTTCAAGCGCTCGGCGGAGATCATCCGCAAGGCCTGGGGCGAGTCGCTCGTGAGCAACGTGGGCATCGGTGTCATCACTATCGTGACCGGATTGCTGATCGTCGTGGGGACGGTCGCGATCACCGGCGTGCTCGCGGCGCAGACCGGCAGCGTCGCCGTGGTGCTGACAGGGCTCGCGGTGCTGGTGGTGCTGCTGGTGCTGCTCACGCTGGTGAGCAGCGCGCTCAACTCGATCGTGCTCACCGCGCTCTACCTCTACGCCGCGGAGAACAAGCTGCCCGAGGCCTTCGAAGGCACGGATCTGCCGCACGCGTTCGCGGCAAAGACCTGAGCGCCCCGGGCGCGGCGGCTTTCAGGTGCGTGCGCCAGCGGCGGCGCTCGCATGCGCGCGGGCCGGGAAATGTTGCTCCGACCCCATTTACCACCATTTACCAAGGCGCAGGCTGGTCGCCGAAGAACGGCTAGAGAGTTGAGCCAGGCGCCTTTGATTGCAGTCGCTCGCGCCACTGGGCGGGCGAATGGGCGAAGTGCCGCGATCGCCACGCCGATGCAATGCCGATGTCGAATCCGGTGACCACGGACACCGACAGCACGTCCTTCTGGTCCGCCTCCGAAAAGGTGCTCAACGCAATCCGCGCGACCTTGTTCGCAAGCGCCTGTGGATCGAGAATCCCCGGGTCGACGGTCACGCTGACGGAAAGGTGCGAGGTGGTTTGCTTTCCGCTGCGAATGGTCGCCATGGAACTGACGCCAACCGTGACGTTGGCGTGCCTGATTCCGGGCTCGTTCGCCAGCGCCCGCTGCAGCGTCAGGAGGGAGGCGAAAGGCTCGGAATCCTTGAGCTGCCCGGTGGCGATCGGCGCCGCCAGCGCGAGCGCCATCAGCACACCGACCGCCGCATAATGCCCGCGCCAGGTGGTGCTGGCGGCATACTCGGCGGGGGCCGCCGCCGTCGAGACCACGTACGAGCCGACCGCGAGATCATGCAGGGACTGCCTGGTGCGGCGGTTGAAGACGAAGAGATACACGATGGACAGACCGACGCCGAAGATCAGCAGGGACAGGACGACGAGCAGCCAGGAGTGGATCAACTCGACATTCAACGGTGCGTTGTTGAGAAAGTAGGGCACGCACACAATGACGGCGCGCAGGAATGCCGCCGCCACACCCAACGGCTCGCCGCTCCGCGAGACAACCCGGATCTTCATGGCCATCTTGCCGAAGGTCTGGCCGCCGTGGATCCGGCTGTTCATGAGGCCGAAGTAGGCAACGGCGATGGTGAAGCCGATGGCCCGCCCCCAGCCGCCGAGCCGCGCCAGGTGGTCGTAGAAGAAGAATCCGAGGACCCAGCCGGCGAGCCCGAGCAGCAGCAGGTCGACCACGAATGCGGACAATCGCCGCCAGAACCCGGCGATCGGCTTGTGCTGAGGCACTGGCTTGTCGGCGCTGGCCATGGACTTCTCTTCCCGGATTCTCACTCATTGTAAACGCGGTCAGTATAAGATTTTCAGCCGGCGAAAAACCGCATCGCGAAAAAAGAAAACGGGGTTAGGGTAACTTCCCCTCCCCGCGGCATGTAACTCCTTGGCGAAAAAGTTACACTGACCCCGTTTATTGGCACGCATAACCATTCTTCCCCGGGAGGCCCGAGCCGTGACTGCCACGAACCCTTTCAAAGCCCCAGTCGTCGATTCACTGAGCGTGCGGGTGCTGGTCGACTCGCGCTACGAGCGCTTCCTGCCGAAGGATTCGCACCGGTTCGCGCAGATCGAGCATATCGGGCGCATCACGGGCCGGCCCGAGATGACGCTCGCCTGCGAATGGGGACTGTCGCTGCACCTGGCCTCGGAGCAAAACGGCGCGAAAGCGCAGTACGTGCTCGATTTCGGCTACACGCCGGAGATCATCAACCGCAATTTCGAGCTGCTCAACGTCGATCCGAAGGCGATCAACGGGCTGATCCTGAGCCACGGCCACCTCGACCACTTCGGCGGGCTCGACGGCTTCGTGCGCAAGCACCGCGGCGAGATGCGCGACGACCTCGCGCTCTACGTCGGCGGCGAGACGGTGTTCCGCACGAAATGGGTCAAGGAAGGCGGCGAGACGATCCGCTGGTGCACGCTCGACCGCGCGGCGCTCGAGGTGCAGAAGGTCGCCTCGGTGTGCTGCCCGCAGCCGCACGCGCTCGAAGGCCCGTTCACCTCGGGCTACATCGAGCGCAATTCCTTCGAGGAAGTGACCGGCGGGTCGCTCGTGGCGGACGACCACTTCACCGAGGCCGAGCGCCAGGGCAAGCTCGTCAAGGACACGCACCCGGACGAGCACGCGACCTGCTACATCGTCAAAGGCCGCGGCCTGGTGGTGATCTCGTCGTGCGGCCACACCGGCATCGTCAACACCACGAGGGCCGCGATGGCGGCGGCGAACGTCGACAAGGTGCACGCGGTGATGGGCGGCTTCCACCTCGGGCCCGCGCCGCAGGATTACCTCGAGCACTCGCTGCGCGAGCTAGAGGCGCTCAACCCGGATGTCATCGTGCCGATGCACTGCACCGGCGAGCGCTTCATCGAGATGCTGCGGCAGAAGATGCCGGATAAGGTGGTTTATTCGAACGTCGGGAGCCGGTTCACCTTTGGTGCGTGATTAGAAAAGGGGTCACGTCCAGATTGCTCCCAACGCCCGGAAATGTGAACCTGACCCCACCTCTCGTAGGCACCCCCTCGCCCTAGCCCTCTCCCGCCGCTCGCGGGGGAGAGGGAATTCAGTTTGTTAGGCGCTCTGCGGGTGCGCGGTTAGTTGGCACCGCGCGCCGGCACCAGCAGCTCGCGCTTCATTTCGGCGAGCGAGGTAATGCCGAGCATCGCCATGTCCCGGCTGACCTCGTCGCTCAGGAGCGCACAGGCGTGGCGCACGCCTTCCGGGCCGGCGATTGCCGCGGCGTAGAGGATGGGCCGGCCGACGAAGACGAATTGCGCGCCAAGGGCAAGCGCCTTCAACACGTCGGTGCCGCGGCGCACGCTGCCGTCCATCATCACCGCCATGTTGCCCGCCTCGGCGGCCACGCCGGGCAGCGCGCGCAGCGGCGCGATGGTGTAATCGAGCTGGCGGCCGCCATGGTTCGACACGATGACGCCGTCCACCCCGCTCTCGCGCGCGATGCGCGCATCCTGTGGGCTGTTGACGCCCTTCAGCACGAGCTTGCCCTTCCACTTCCTGCGTATGAGCTCGATGTGCTCCCAGTTGAGGCCGTCGCGCGCCATGCGCGGGCGCTCGGTGTGGCCGAGCACCGGGATGCGCGGGAAGCCCATGTTCTCGAGGTGCGGCATGCCCTGCTCGAGCACGGTGCGGCCGAAGGCGCCGAAGAGCCAGCGCGGGCGCATCAGGCAGTCCCACGCAAGCCGCACGGTGGGCTTGAGCGGCGAGTTGTAGCCGCTTCGCACATTGTTCTCGCGGTTCGCCGGCACCTGCACATCCACCGTCACCACGAACGTGTCGAAGCCCGCGGCCTGCGCGCGCTCGACCAGCGGCTCGATGATCGCCGGTTCGCCGGGCAGGTAGGCCTGGAACCAAGAGGTTGGCCCGATCTCGCGGATGCGCTCCAAGGGCGTTAACGACGCGCCGCTCTGGATCATGATCGTGTTGAGCTCGCCCGCGACCTCTGCGAGCACCGAGTCGCCCATGTAGGCGGCGAGCGAGGTGCCGCCCATCGGCGCGAAGCCGAACGGCAGGTCGTAGTTGCGCCCCATCAGCGTCGTTTTCTGGTGACGGCCTTTCGTGCTCACGAGGACGCGCGGCATGAAGTCCCAGTCGTCGAACGCGGCGCGGTTGCGGTCGCGCGCGGTGTTGGTCTCGACGCCGCCGGTGACGTAGCCGTAGATCGGCCGCGGCAGGAAGCGGCGCGCCGGCGCCTCGAAGTCGTCGAGACAGAGGATGTTCTTGAACCGGCGCGGGACGTCGGAGCGGTCGCGGCGGCCGGCGACGCGGACGTTGGTGTCGCTGGCCTGGATGGGGGTGGTGGTGTCGTTCATGTCGAGATCACGAGAGTCGGGTGCGTAGTGAGGAGGCCCAATACTAACGGATGAAGGCGAAAGAACAAATGGGGCCTGGACCCATGCACCTGCCCGGGAGGTCGGGAGAGCGGGGGGTCGACCTGCTTTCTCCTTTCAAGTCGGCTGCGGTGCGCTGAAGCGGCACCCTACACTTCCGGGCGGCGTGGCCGGCTACAGCCCGGTTCCCGTTTTGGTGGCTCTATGTTCTCTGTGGGCGAATTGCTTCTTGTTCTTTCTTCCGCCTCCCGCCTTTCGCCTTGCTCTTAGCCGCTGCGCCTGCGGAACTTCTGAAACGCCGCCGGCTTCAGCGGCGCCATGCGCTTCACTGCCCCGGCATTGACCACCACCTCGCCCACGTAGAGGTCGCCCCGCTTGTCCACCCAGATGCCGTGCGGCGCGACGAAGTTACCGGGTACTGCCGGGCATTTTGGGACGGCCCTGTTTCAGATCATTCTTTCTGCACATCAGCAGGATGTGCTGGTCCGAGCCGGTTCGACAGTTCAGCTTGTTCGCATGGTTATTCGTTCGTGCAACGTTCGCTGCCCAGCGGAATGCGGAGCCGGCCCCATTTCTTGCATTTATCGTCCATTTCTCGTCACGGATCACGGGTTTTTGACCCAGGTCAATTAATCCTCGCTCGCAGGGCGTAACGTTTATTTCATTACAGAAATCCGGAGAACGTCTAGAAGGACAATGCTTTCCCCGATTTGGCACACAGTAACCGAGAAGAATGAACGTGGCCCTGCGTGGTTCATTCTTCTCAGGCGCCACAACGAGTGATGTGGAGTTGCCGATGAAAGTAGACCAAACCACCTTTTTCTATCAGCCGGTTCGAGGCGCGCAGAATATAAATTTAAGTAATTCTGAACCCGGTTACCTAGCGATTGCGCTCGCCTGCGTGCTGACTCTCGCCGCCTGCGCAGGCCCGCCAACCGGCAAGGCGGTGCCGATTGTCTGGGGCCCGTCCGGAGCGATTCAATCTTGCACCCCACCGCCGAGTGGGCTGGTGAGTTGGTGGGGCGGAGATGGCACGGGTGA
>JBFKNN010000140.1:0-8309 GCA_041629335.1 Burkholderiales bacterium
ATCTATCGTTATAGGGTAACGTTTCTACAAATCGACAATTCCGTGGCGCTTCCCGCGATCGAGCTTGATGAGAACGTCATTCTTGCGGGCGGGGTTGAAGCCGCCGTGCCACGAACGCCTTTGCCGAACTAGAAGCCGGGATAAATGGGGTCAGTGTAACTTTTTCGTATCGTGAACGTTGAAGGGGGAATCGAGATGGGAAGGCCCTCCTTCAATGGCCCGCCGAGCGCGACTTCTGTTTGCTGGGGTTCCTCAGCACCTCATCCAGCGCGGCAACAACCGGCAGGCGACCTTTTTCGCTGACGAGGACTACTGCAGTTATCTCGACTGGCTGGTCGAGGCGGCCAGGAAATACGACTGCCGCGTCTATGCGTACGTCCTGATGACCAACCACGTTCATTTGCTGGCCTCGGCCGAGCAGCCCTACGATCTCTCACGCATGATGCAGCATTTGGGGCGGCGCTTCGTGCGCTACGTGAATCACGTCTACCGGCGCAGCGGCACGCTGTGGGAGGGGCGGTTCAAGGCGAGCCTGGTGGACACGGAGACCTACTTTCTGCGCTGCAGCCGCTACATCGAGTGCAACCCGGTGCGTGCCGGCATGGTGGTGCATCCTGCAGACTACCGGTGGTCAAGCTACCGTTTCCATGCCGAGGGCCATCCAGACAAGCTGCTCTCGACTCACGAACAATATGAGCGGCTCGGCCGCACGGTGGAGGAGCGGCAGCAGGCGTACCGAGAGCTGTTTCGAAGCGAGCTCGATCCAGGCGAGATCGCCGAGATTCGGAATACCGCAAACCGCGGCTGGCCGCTGGGTGGAGAGCGGTTCAAGGACGAGATCGAACAGGCGCTAAAGCGCTCAGCGCGTCCGCCCAGACGAGGAAGACCGCCTCTCTCTGAGATACCGAGCGAGCAGGGTGAGCATTTCACCTGACGATAAAGTTACACTGACCCCATTTACCCGAGATGGTTTACCATTCGACGGTCGAAGCGCACACACGAAACGAGGAACCATAATGACGATCGCTTACAATCCCGCGAACAAATTCGAGCTCAAGGTCTGGGACGTCGAGTTCCGGAAAACTCCCAAGCGCACGCTGATGGCGCGCATCTACCAGCCGCAGGGCAAGGGGCCGTTTCCCACGCTGCTCGACCTGCACGGCGGCGCCTGGAACAACAAGGACCGGCTCGCCAACGTGCCGATGGACGAGGCCGTCGCGAAGGCCGGCATGCTGGTGGTGGCGGTCGACCTCACGCTGGCACCCGAGGCGCCGTATCCCGCCTCGGTGCAGGACGCGAATTACGCCGTGCGCTGGCTCAAGCACAAGGCGAAGGAATGGAACGGCGATCCGGCGAACCTGGGCGTGCTCGGCAGCTCCAGCGGCGGCCACATCGCGCAGCTCCTCGGCATGCGCCCGCGCGATGCGCGCTACAACGCGCACCCGCTGCCCGGCGCGCCGAACATCGACGCGACGGTCGCCTACGTCGCCACCCGCTCGCCGATCAGCGACCCGCACGCGCGCTACCTGCAGGCGGTGAAGATGAAGCGCGAGGAAATGATGTTGAAGTCCAACACCTACTTCAATCCGCCGGAGCTGGTGCACGAGGGCAATCCGCAGGAGATTCTCGAGCGGCGCGAGAAGGTGTCGCTGCCGCCGATGCTCATCATGCAGGGCGGGGCGGACGACAACGTCATCCCGCCGATCCAGGAGAAGTTCGCCGTGACCTACCGCGCGGCCGGCGGCGAGTGCCAGCTCGAGATCTTCGCGGGCTGCGAGCACGAGTGGATCGCGAAGCCGGGGCCGGACACCGACCGCGCGCACGAGATGGTGAAGGCGTTCATCGCGCGGCAGTTGAACGCGCTGCGCGCCGCGGCGTAACGAATCGCACAATCCGGAGCGCGAAATGCCTTTCTTCAACCTGAACCGGATGCCGGGCGCGGTCGTCGCGCCGGGGCATTCCACCGCCGAAGGCCCGACGATTACCGGCAAAGAGCTGGAAATCGGCTACTACACCGAGCCCAAGGGCACCGGCGCCAAGCCGCACCATCATCGGAGCGAACAGATGATGCTCGTGCTCTCGGGGCGGCTGCGCATGCGCGTCGGCAACGAAACGCGCGACATGGGGCCCGGCGAGGTGGTGCTGATCGAGAGCAATCAGGAGCACGAGCAGCAGGCGCTGGAGGAGGGCACGCGATTCGTGAGCTTCAAGACGGCGAGCGGGCAGTTGCCGGACGGCGAGGCGTAAGAGGAAGGAGGAAGGCGGAAGGCGGAAGGGCAAGGAGGGAAGGCGGAAGGAGGAAGGGCAAGGAGGGAAGGAGGAAGGAGGAAGGGCAAGGAGGAAGGAAAAGCAAGAGCCGCTGGAGCGGGAATGAAAAAACGCCCCGGGGACGCAAGGTCCGCGGGGCGTGATTGTTTCAGGCACACCGCCCTAGAGGCTGACGGACTTTCTGATGCTGCGGGTTGATCCGTTGATTGAGCCGTGACGGCCGGTGCTGCCTAGATGGTCTCTCACTGGATCACCTCCTTTCAAAGTTGCCAGACCCGGAGTCTAGCAGCATCGCGGGGTCAGTCCTAGAGCTTTGCGGCTCAGCCAGGCTCGCCGCTTCCATCGTATCGGGCGAACGGTACGGCGGGCTTTCGCGCCGCGTCGCGTAGGGTGCGGCTTCAGCGCACCGGGCGGACACGCCGGAACGGTGGGGCGCCAAGCAACGGGTTGGCGTGGTGCGCTAAAGCTGCACCCTACAACCGCATCCTACAGCCGCACCCTACGGCCGCGCGCTCCCGCTCCGCGTCAGCCGACATTCACCCCCGCGGCCTGCGCTTTCTCCACCAGGTAGTCGCGCGCGTTGAGCCGGTCCTCCAGCGACCCGAAGGCGTTGGTGTAATGTCCCGTGAAGCCTTTGCCCTCGACGCGCTTGAACATGTCGCCGAAGTCGAGATCCCCGGCGCCGGGAACCAGATGCACTTCGTGCCCGTTGCGGTGGCAGTCCGCGAGCCGCACCTCGCCCACCATCGCGAAATCGAGCGCGTCGGTGAAACCGGACACCCCCTCCGGCACCAGGTGCGCGTGGTTTGCCGTAAACGAGAGCCTGACCGCCGGAGACGCGAGCAGCCCCCAGTAATAGCGCCACTCCTCGAGCGTGTGCGCGAGGTAGTGCACCTCCGCGTCCTTCGGCTCCTTGTTCAGGTTCTCGAGCAGGATGCGCGCCTTCTTCTTCTCGGCGTAGCCGGCGATGCGCTTGAGGCGCTCCAGCCCGGCTTTCATCCGCCGATCCTTGTCCTTGGTGAAGTGGTAGCCGGCGTGCACCACGATCCACTCGGCGCCCAGCCTGGGATAGATGTCGATGTAGCCTTTCAGATACTCGTCCACCCCTTTGTCCGCGTGCGGCGCGTACTCGGCGACGTTCACCGCGGAGGACGTGTGCAGCCCAATATGGACGCCGTGCTTCTCGCGCAGCTTGCGGGCCGCGGTGACGCGCGCCTCGTCGAAGCTGGTGACGGCGTTGGCATCGGTGTCGAGCTGGATGTCGAGGAACCGGATGTCGTTCTTCGCCGCCCATTCGATGCCGTCTTCGATGCGGATGTGGCGGCTCAAGTCGATACCGATGCGGTCGCGCAGCGTCACGGGAGGCCTCCCGGTTGTTGGTTATCGTGAATCGGGCGCGGCGCAGGCCGCACGCCGGGATTGTAGCAGCGGCGCGCGTCCGGCATGCGGACCGCGCCTACGCGGTGGCGGGACAGCGCGCTTTGGTGTCTAATGCTCCCCGTCGCAATGTCCACGTCATGAGGTGGCCGCCATGCCCGCTGTCTCCGCCGCTGTCGTATCCGCTCTTGCGCCCACCGGCACGCTCCGCGTGGGCATCAACCTCGGCAACTTCCTGCTCACGGCCACCGACCCGAAGACAGGCCAATACAAGGGTGTCGCGGTCGATCTCGGGCAGGAGCTGGCCAAGCGCCTGGGTGTGCCGGTCGACGTGACCGGCTTTCCGTCGCCCGGCGCGCTGGCCGAGGCGGCGAAGTCGGGGGTGTGGGACGTGGGCTTCCTCGGCGTCGAGCCGCAGCGCGCGAACGAGATCGACTTCACCGCCGCCTACGTCGAGATCGAGGCCACCTACCTGGTGCCGCCGCGCTCGCCGATCCGGTCCATCGCCGAGGTGGACCGCGAGGGCGTGCGCATCGCCATTTCCGCCAAGAGCGCCTACGACCTTTACCTGACGCGCAACCTCAAGCACGCAGTGCTTGTGCGCGTGTCGGGCGCCGACGCCGTGTTCAAGCGGTTCGTCGACGACGGACTCGACGCGCTCGCCGGGCTGCGGCCGCGGCTTACCAAAGACCACGCCAGCCTGCCCGGCTCACGCATTCTCGACGGCCGCTTCACCGCAGTCCAGCAGGGCGTCGGCACGCCGAAGGGCCGCGATGCCGCCGCGGTGAAATACCTGCGCGAGTTCGTCGAGGAGGTGAAAGCAAGCGGGCTCGTCGCGCAGTTGATCGAGAAGAACAAGGTCGTCGGTCTGACCGTGGCGGCCAAGGCATAGTCCGGCCTGCTCGGGCGCGGAAGTGCCGGGCGGGGCGCCCGCTGCCCAGGTCATGGACAGGTCGTCAGACTCTATTCGCGATGTGCGGGCGCGGCCTTCACTGGGGCTGCCGCGCCAGCGATGCGGCCTGCTTCTCGAGCGCCGCGGCATCGGTTTCCCGGCCCGTTTTCCGGTAGAGCACCGCGAGGTTCCGGAGGCTGGTCGCCACGGCGGGATCCTGCGGTCCGAGCGCCGATCGCTGGATCGCGAGCGCGCGCTCGACGAGCGCTTCCGCCTCCGCATACCGGCCCTGGAAGTTATAAAGCGCCGCGAGATTGTTGAGCCCCTGCGCCACGGTGGGATGGTCCGGACCGAGCGCTTCCTGCCAGATCGCCAGCGCGCGCTGTAAGAGCGGCTCGGCCTCTACGAGCTTGTCCTGCGCGTGGTAGAGGCCGGCGAGATTGGTGAGGCGCGAGGCGACGACCGCATCCGCCGGGCCGAGCGCCTTCTCTGCGATGGCGAGCGAGCGCCGGGCGAGCGGCTCGGCTTCAGCAAACCGGCCCTGCACGCGATAGATCGCCACCAGGCTGTTGAGGCGCGTGCCGATGACGGGGTGATCGGGCCCGTGCGCCTTCTCCTGGATGGCGAGCGAGCGCCGGTAGAGCAGCTCGGCCTGATGGTACGCGCCGAGCGCGCCGTAGATCAGCGCGAGGTCGCCGAGGACATTGTCGATACCCGGGTGGGCCGGGCCGAGGTTGGCTTCCGCGGCGGCCAGCGCGTGCTTCCCCACGGCCAGCGCCTGCTCGTGCTGCCCGGCGTGGTACAGGGCCATGGCCTCCCGGTTGAGGTTTTTCCATTCGCTGTCTTGCGAATGGGCGGGCGCGCCCGTCACCAGCAGCATGGCGAACAACAACGATGCGCGTATGACGGGAATCTTCATCGGCTAGCTTGTGTCGAGCCCGAGAGTCACCAATACGGACCAGATGAACGAGGGGAGAGCGACAGGATTCCGAGATGCGGGAAATCGAATCCGCCTCCCTTAATGTTTCGGGCGGCGCAAGCGGGAAAAAGTTTCATGGCGCTTTAGTGCGTTGCACAAGATATTCACGCGTCGCGCTCGCTTGTAACGGACCGGATGTCCGTCTAGCATCTGCAATCAATTCGGCCGGTGTCGCGCTTGAGGGTCGCTGAGTGATGACCCGGCCCCACAGGGAGGCGGGCATGAAAACACCACGCAGCATGGTTGCAGGGGCGCTGATTCTGGCGCTGGGGAGCGTGTCGGGCGCCGCCGTCGGGCAGGAGAAGTGGCCGACGAAACCGATACGCATGATCGTGCCGTTCTTCTCGGGCTCGGCGAGCGACGTGCTCGGGCGCATCGTCGCCCAGCGGCTTACCGAGGTCTACGGCCAGCAGATCGTGATCGACAACCGGCCGGGCGCAGGCGGGCTGATCGGCAGCGAGATCACGCTGCACGCGCCGACCGACGGTTACACGATCACCATGGTCGGCCAGCCGCATCTGTCCAACGTGCTGATCCGCGAGAAGAAGCCCTACGACCCGCTGAAGGACTTCACGTCGATCTCGCTCGTCGCCAAGACCCACAACGTGATCGTGCTCGGCAAGGGCATCGAGGTGAGGAACATCCCGGAGCTCATCGCACTCGCGAAAGCGAGCCCCGGCAAGCTCAACTACGGCTCGGCGGGGGTGGGCAGCTCGTCGCATCTCGCCGGCGCCATGTTCACCTCGAAAGCCAAGATCGACGTCGTGCACGTGCCGTTCCGGCAGGGGCCGGACAGCCGCAGTGCGCTGCTCGCGGGCACGATCCAGTTCTACATCTATCCGCTGCCGGCGATCATGAACCTGATCAAGGGCGGGCAACTGAGGGCGCTGGCGGTGGGCGGCGACCAGCGGGCCGAAGCGCTGCCGGACGTGCCGACGACCGCGGAGGCCGGATTCCCGCAATACCGGTCGGAATCGTGGTTCGGCCTGATCGCGCCGCGCGGCGTGTCCAGGCAGATCGTCAGCCGGCTCAATACCGACGCGGTGGCAGTGCTGAAGGAAGAGGCCACGTACAAGAAGTTCGCGGTGCAAGGCGCCATACCGGGTTACGGCCCGCCCGAGCATTTCGCGAAAATGCAGCGCGACGAATACACCGAGCTCGGGGCGCTGATCAAGACAATCGGGATGAAAGTGCAGTAGCGATGGCGATTCGGCGGGGCTGGCGGACCGGAGCGGCGCAGCCCTGCCGGTGGGTCCAGTTGGAGGGGCGGATGTCAACTAAAAAGTCAACTAAAAAGTCAACCAAGAAGTCAACTACTAGTAGCTATACCCGACGTGGCGTCGAGAGCACGCGCGTGCTAGATTGGCACTCTGGAGGGAGGTGACCATGCCTGTTTCCGTCAAGACCCTTGGGATCGATCGGCTTAATGTCGATGAACGGCTTGCTCTCGTCGAGGAGATATGGGCGACCATTTGCGCCGACGCAAAGGTTTTTCCCCTGACTGACGAGCAACGCGCTGAATTGGATCGCCGAGTGGCGGATGACGATTCGTTTCCTGAAGACGTTGTGCCTTGGGATGAAGTCAAAGCAGCGGCTCGATCGCGCTTCAGTCGATGACGCGCCGCGTCGTTTTCCGGCGCGCTGCGAAGAGTTAGTTTGAGGATGCGGCCGCCTGGTATGCGGAGAGAGCAGCTGGTCTCGGCGAAGAATTCATCCGCGAGATCGAGCAGGCCATTACGAGTGCTGCGGCCGCACCACAGCGCTATCCTGTCGTATTCGGCGATATTCGACGTACAGTCACGCGTCGCTTTCCTTTCGCGATCTATTTTCGCGTCCGTTCCGATGCCTTGGTGGTTGTTGCCGTGTTCCACGGGCGCCGAAACCCAGCCACCTGGCAGCGTCGGGTATAACCGCCGCATCGACACCGACCGCTTTGCGGCGTGTCATGCGGGACGTTAGCCTGCATGAACGCAGCATCGTTCTATCAGCAGTTCGAAAGTGAATTCGCATCTTCCATGGAGGCGATTCCTGATCTGCGTCGTGCGTCGGCGAAGACGTGCAAATGGCGTCTGCCCGCTCCCGAAGGTTCGCTATTGCTGTCGTTTGCGACAAACTCCAAGTCTGCGGGGCTGCATCCTGACTGGCCCGGAGAATTTCGCCTTACGGCGAAGTGGAGCCACGGAAAAGGCCCGCAACGTAGGGACGACTATGTGTCTTACTTTCAGTACACAACCGACGCGGAGGCGGCTGAGTACGCGCACCTACAGCGTTCGGCACTGGCAAAGTTTCTTCGCCAGAGCGGAAAAGACTCAATGACGAGTCTCTTTGCTTATGCCACAGACCCTTCGCATATTCCCCGTGCGAACGTCGACGAGTTCGCGTACTACTTCGATGACGAAGACGCCCGTGCGTGGGGTCGATGGTATCGACATAGCCTGCCTGGCTGGGTTGCACGGTTTGTTGCCGCTCCCGAAACGCATGACGCCTGGTGCTGGCGAGTGTTGTGGCCGCACCTCAAGCGGGAACCGCAGGGACATGCAGGCTAACAACGCGCTGCAGCGGACCGGCGATCGTTGTGGCCGCCCCGTGCTCGCCATGGATGGCGTGCTTGCCGGGGCGGAATGGGCATCGTGCCTAGCCGCTGAGCTAGATCGTTAGCCACTACGCACACCCCATGAGCAAGCAACCATTTCTACAGAGCTACGAAGGTCAGACCACACAGCAGTTGATTGCCTTGAGAGACAGTTACCGGATTGATTCGCTCGTCCTCGCTTTTGAGCAGGCGTTGGGTCA
>JBFKNN010000141.1:0-8292 GCA_041629335.1 Burkholderiales bacterium
ATTAGCGGTTGGCGATTAGCGGTTGGCGATTAGTGGTGGCGGTCCTGTGTGCGCTAATAGCTAACCGCTAACCGCCAAGAGCCAACCGCCAAGAGCCAACCGCTCGCCGCTTACTAATTTTGACTTAGTGGAGAACGCAATGACCGAGCAGATACTGCAGATCGACATCGTATCCGACGTGGTTTGACCCTGGTGCTTCATCGGGAAGCGCCGTCTGGAGGCCGCATTGCAGGCCTACGAGGAGGCTCATCCCGATGCGGAAAAGCCGGCCGTGCGCTGGCTACCGTTCCAGCTGAACCCCGATATACCCGAAGGCGGCATGTCGCGCCAGGACTATATCGCGATGAAATTCGGCCCCGGCGGCAAGGGTAAGTACGAGCAGATCGCCGCGATCGGCAGGCAGGTCGGGCTCGACATGGCCTTCGACAGGATCCAGGTCCAGCCCAACACCATCAATGCGCATCGGCTGATGCATTATGCCGGGGAGCAGGAGCGGCAGGACGAGATGGCGGAGGCGCTGTTCCGGGCGTACTTCGTGGAGGGCAGGAACCTGACCGACCTCGACGAGCTGGCGGACGTGGCCGCGGGAGCCGGCTTCGACCGCGCGGCCATCGCGGCGTATCTGGCAAGCCCGGCCGACCGCGAGCTGGTCGAGCGCTCCGACATGAAGCTGCGCGCCGGTGGCATCCACGGCGTGCCATTCTTTATTTTCAACCGCAAGGTCGGGGTGTCCGGCGCGCAGGAAGCGGGGGTTCTGCTGCAGGCCATCGAGCAGTCGCTTCAGGAGCGGGGATGAAAGTGCAAGGAGGAAGGCGGAAAGCGAAAGGCGACCACTGGACCAGACTCACTCACGCAGTTCCCAAGACAACGTGCCCACCCTATCATCCTTCCTCCTTTCTCCCGCCTTCTTCCTCCTTCCCTAGCTGCGCGGTGACGGTCCACGGCGGAATAGACTTCGCTGATGAGCGAGACGACGACCTACCGTAACGCGCTCCCGCTTGGCACGGATCTGCTCGAGTACCGGCTCGAATCGGTGCTCGGCGCAGGTGGTTTCGGCATGACTTACCTGGCCCGGGACACGCATCTCGAGAAGCTCGTCGCGATCAAGGAATATCTGCCGACCGATCTCGCGGTACGCGCACTCGACGGCAGCATCGTCCCGGTCAACACCGAGTCGGAGTACGACTACCAGTGGGGCCTCCGGCGCTTCATCCAGGAGGCGCGCACGCTTGCCCGGTTCAGCCATCCCAACATCGTTCGCGTGAACCGCTATTTCGAGGCGAACGGCACCGGCTACATGGTGATGGACTACGAGGAAGGCGAATCGCTCAACCAGCGCCTGCGGCGCGAGCCGCGTCCCGGCGAGGCCGCGCTCAGGGCGTTGCTCGCACCGCTGCTCGACGGCCTCGAGGCGGTGCACGAAATCGGCTTCCTGCATCGCGACATCAAGCCGAGCAACATTTTTCTGCGCCTGGGCGGCGCGCCGGTGCTGCTCGACTTCGGCTCGGCGCGGCAGGCGTCGAGCGGAACGCGCAGCCTCACGTCGGTGCTGACGCCCGGGTTTGCGCCCCTGGAGCAGTACGCAAGCGACGGCAACCAGGGCCCGTGGTCCGACATCTACGCCATGGGCGCAGTCGTCTACCGCGCGATCATCGACGAGAACCCGCCGGACGCCGTCACGCGCCTCAGGTCAGACACCGTGATGCAGGCGCTCGACGGCGTGCGGGACCGCTACAGCGAGGGCCTCCTCAAAGCAGTGAAGTGGGCCATGACGCTGGACGAGAAACAGCGGCCGCAAAGCATTGCCCAGTGGAAACCCGCATGGGCCGGCGGGCAGGCCCCGCCTGCGGCAGCGGCGCCGGCGGACGCCCCGACAGTGCCGCTCACGCCAGCCGAACTGGAGACGACGCAGCGTGTGTCCGCCCCGCGTACCCGCCCTGCAACCACCCCGGTGGCCGGGAGCAGATCGAAGTGGCGCTGGGCCGGTATTGCCGTGGTGCTCGTTATCGCGATCGCCATGGCTGGCGCCTGGAACAAGCAACGGGCGGCGAAAGTGCTGGCGCAGCAGGAAGCAGCACGACTCGAGGTGGAAAGGCTCGCCGCGGAGCGCCGCGCGTTGGAGGAACGTGCCGCGGCGCTCGAAGGCGAGCAGCGCCGCGTGGAGGAGGAGCGGCGCCGCGCGGAAGAGGAGTTGCGGCGGCTGGAAGCGGAGCGTCGGCTTGCGGCGGACGCGTCCCGGATGTCTCAAGACGCCGCGCCGGTGCCTGGGCCGCGCGAGCGTCCCAGCCGCGACCGCGAAGCGCGGCCCGCTGACATCTCGCCCGAGCAGGCGCAGCGTCTGCGGCGCGCGGTCGAAGCGGATTTTCGCGCGGCCGACACCAATTCCGACGGTTATCTGTCGCGGGACGAGGCCGCACGCCGCTTTCCGTTCGCGGCGCGGGAGTTCGAGCGGGTGGATACCGACCGCGACGGGCGCATCTCGCCGCAGGAGTTCTGGCAGATGCGCCGCGCGCAGATCGAGCGGCGATCGCGGCAGTAGCGGCAGGGCCGAAGCTTACGGCGAATCACCGCGCCGCTGGAGGCGCTGCGCGAGCTTCGCCATGTAGTCCGATTCGATGTGCGGGCTCGCCGCACGCCGGCTGATGCGGCTTCGGTCAAGCAGGAACCGGATGCGCGCGGTAAGGCGGGCGCGCTCGTCCCCCGTCTTCGTGGCTTCGATGAGCTGCTCGATCTTCCGGATTTCGCACTGCGCTTCGATTTCCGGCGGCACGAAACCGGCATTCTTGAGCATGCGGTAGGCGACGCGCAGGTCTTCAGGTACCAGTCGGTCGTCCTCGAGCGCGAGCGGTGCACCCGCGCCCGGCAGGCTGTCGAACTCCCCGCGTTCCTGCGCTTCCGCGATATGGCGTTCGGCGAGCAAGTCGAGAAGATGCATGGGACGGGTGTCGGGTTGGCGAAAAGCGAAAGGCGGAAGGCGTGCGGGTGCATGACACAGAGGCGAGATGCCGAGTTCTCGCAGGCCCCTCATGCGCCTACTCTCCCGGTTGTTCCCTCACGTCATTCTGCCTCACGCCTCTTCCTCACGCTTCGCCTGCGATCAGGAACTCGCGCACCACCGCGATCTGGTCGTCCGTCATCAGCATCGGGGCGTGGCCGATGCCGTCGAAATCCACCAGGCGCGGCTTGGGCCCGCGCTGCGTCATCGCGGCCGCCGCATCCTTGAGGAGAACGTCGGAATTCTCGCCGCGCAGGAGCAGCGTCGGGCAGCCGATCGCGTCCCAGTGCTGCCACAGCACAATGTCCTCGAGCGGCGATTGCTGGAATGCGAGGCCGATGCCCGGGTCGTAGGACATGCCCCAGGTGCCGTCTGCGTGCTCCCTCGCACCGTGGCGCGTCAGGTGATGCCACTGCTCGTCGGTGAGGGGTCCGAAGGGCGCCGACACTATGCGCACGTACCGCTCGAGCTCATCGAAACTCGCGAACCGCGGGTCCTGGCCGACGTAGGCGCCGATGCGCTCGAGCGCCGCTTTGGGAATGACCGCGCTGACGTCATTGACCACGAGCCGCGCAATCGGCGTCCGCGGCAGCGAGGCGAGCAGAATGCCGATGATGCCGCCCATCGAGGTGCCCAACCAGTGGATGGTCTTGTCGCCGCCAGCGGTGAGGCGCGCCATCAGCGCCGTCATGTCGGCCATGTATTGCGGGTAGCTGTAATCCTTCTTGTCGGCAAGCCAGTCGCTCGCGCCGCGCCCGGCGACGTCGGGGCATACTACCCGGCAGTCGGATGCAAGCGCCTGCGCCAGCGCGTCGAAGTCGCGGGCGTTGCGCGTCAGGCCATGCACGCAAATGACGATGCGCGCGGATCCAGGATCACCCCAGTCGAGGTAGTGCATGCGGTGAAAGCCCTTGGAATCGAGGCACAGGATGGAGTCGTTTCTCATGTGACGGCGCCGGGTGACCGATCGTGCAGACTCTAACGAAAACCGGGGACAGACCACGATTTTCCGCGAAAAATCTTGTGCTGTCCCCGGTTTTTCCTACCCGAGCATTGCGAGCAGCCAGTAGGCGCCGGCCGATCCGGCGCCGAGGAACACGCAGAGGTGGAGCCAGCTCCACAGTGCGAAGCGCCGGCCGAGCTTGTCCGGCAGCTCGTCGGCGAGCAGGAACAACCGTCCGTCGGCCGGCTTTCTCAGCAGGTGCACGCCTTCGGTCGTGCGAAGCTCGGCGTGGCGCTTGCGGACCTCGCGCTTCGCCTGAAGCCGGGCCATCTCCCATTCCCTCATGTCGATCCTGCCGTCGCGGTCGAGATCGAAGCGCTCGTGAAGCGACGCCTTGTCCTCCTTCCACTCGGTGAGGAGATGGCTCACGTCGCCGCGCTCGTCGAGTTCGGTCACATTGGCGCTGGCCGTCGTGAATTCGCCCAGGGCGTAGAGCATGCCCCGCGGCAGCAGCAACCACTCGGTATAGCGGTAGTCACCCTGTTGCCAGGTCTGCTTGCGACGGGAGATCACCTCGGCGCCTTCCGGAGAGATCACGCACTGGCCGGTGTCGTCGACGAGCAGGAAGTGCTCGCTGCTCTGGCCGCTCGATTCAAAGACCCATTTGTTGTTCGTGCTCTTGCGCTCGACGTAGTAGCGGTGCCAGCAGCACGGCAGCCCGGTCAGCTTGCTCATGACGGGAATGCCCGGCAGCTCTTCGGCGTGGCCAAAGAGCTCGACGTAGCCCTGCGCCGCGGAGGCCACCTTCGAGGTGGGCAAATCATGAATCTGCCGGTAGCGCTTGTGGGTTGCGATCCAGGCGAGGAAGCTCACGCCGGCCATTGCGACGAGCGCCCACGGCCACGCGGCTACCGTGTCGGCCTGGACCGCGACGACGATGATGATGAAGTGGACCCCGCCGGACAGCCACTCCGAGGTATGAAACTTCAGTGCGCCGACCATCGTGGCGGTTGGCGGTGCCTGCTATGGATGCGGCGCCTGCTATCTCAGGAATTGAACAATTGCTTGACGTCGACGTCGGCCTTCTCTTCAGCTGAAAACTCCAGAAGCTGCGCCAGCCTGAAGCCGAACATGTTGGCGACGATTGAATCGGGGAACTGCTCGACGCGCACGTTGTTGATGTTCACCGACTCGTTGTAGAACTCGCGGCGGTCCGCGATGCCGTTCTCGAGCGCGGAGATGCGGGTCTGCAGCTGCTGGAACGTCTGGTTGGTCTTGAGATCGGGATAGGCCTCGGCCAGCGCAAAGAGGTTGCCCAGCGCGCCCCGTAGCATGCCTTCGGCCTGGCCCAGCTGCGGGATGTTCTGCGCCTCGCGCGCGGTGAACACTTTCGAGCGCGCCTCCATCACTTTGGTGAGCGTTTCCTGCTCGAATTTCATGTACTGCTTGCAGGTCTCGACCAGCTTGGGCAGCTCGTCGTGCCGCTGCTTGAGCAGCACGTCGATGTTCGCCCACGATTTGGATACGTTGTGCTTGATCTGGACCAGGTTGTTGTAAATCATCACCCCGTAGATCACCACAACCAGCAGCAGGCCAAGCAGGATCAAGGTAGCGAACGCCATGAATTCCTCCGTTTGCCGGGGCCGGCCGGGCCGCCCCTCGTGACCGGATTCTATACCACACCCGCGCCACGGCCTGGCGTGTACCCCCAGCTGCGCTGCGGATCGGACAAAACAGTCCGTTAGAACAATATGTTACATATGCTGCCGGCATGGCGTGGAGGCGCGGCGGAGAAACCGCGATCCGCGGCTACCAGGTGTAGGTCACTGCGTAGCGGATCACGATCTCGCCGCCGGCGGCCACGCGCACCGGGAAGTGGATGGTGCGGGCGTCTTCCTTCCGGTAATCGTGGTTCTTGTGGGTGATCTGCCAGTTGACCCAGCGGTAGAGGTTCTCCTTGACGACGACGTTGACCGCCTCGGTCTTGTGGTTGCGCAGCTTCACCTCGATCTCCTCGCTCATCGTCCGGCGTGAGGTGTCGACCGAGAAATTCACCTGGCGCCGCTCACCCACCACGTCGAAGGCGGAGCCCAGCTTGATCTGCACGTTCTCGTTCCTGGGTGTGTGGTCGATTACGTCCTCGCCGATGAACTCGAGCGTGCGGTCGGCGTTGTCCATCTTGTTCACGCGGATGCGGCCCGACGGCAGCGGCATGCCCATGTTGTTGTCCTTCGCGTTCTTGAATTTGAGGTAGACGTCGACCTTCTTGTTGGTTTCCGTACCGTAATTGCGGTCGGTGACCGGGTTCGGGTGAAAGCGCCAGCCCGGCGCGAGGCCGTAGTAGACAAGCGCTTTCTCGCACGGCACGCCGCGCGCCACCGGAAAGAGCTCGATCTGCTTGGTCGAGTTGTCGGGCAAGGTGGTGGCACGGCCGAGCGTGTAGAGGTGGTACTCGAAAAACGCCTTTTCCACGAACCCCGATGCGCGGTCTTCCATTGCGATGTTGCGGGCGGCCTTCGACGCGGGATACGCGTGGCCCTGCGGCGAGGCCCGCTGGACGTCGCCCGCCACGAGCTTGAGCTTGGCATCGGGATAGCTCGCGCCCGAGCGGTTGACGATGCTCACCCAGGCGCCGACGTCGAGCCTGCAGGCGTTCGCGTGCGCGCCTTCCGAGTACGTCACATTGTAGTCGGACCACCAGGTGATGCCGCCTGTGTGGTACGACACGCGCGAGCGGTGGTTGCCGGCGCGACGCGCGTCGACGTCCCACACGAGCGTCGGACGCGTGATCAGCCCGCCCGGCAGCTCCGGCAGCTTGATGCCGGCATTGTGCGGCAGGATCTGGATGCTGCCGTCGCGGCGCTTCAAGGTGAGCCCACCTGCGACCGAAAGCAGCGTGCCGTCGAAAGACTCGACCCCCGTGCCGCGCACCTGGTCGACGCTGATTGCGCGGTCGATGTATTTCTGCAGCAGGCGCTGGGTGTTGACGAGGTCGAACTGGAAGTTCTGCTCAATCACGCTCGTGCCCTGCGGGTCGGTCAGCGACTCGAAGCCGACGGTGGTGGGATCGATCAACGCCGCGACGTCGGTGAAGCGCACGGTGTTGACCCCGCGCGCGAGCTCGAGGCCGCGCTCATGACGCACGACGGCATAGCCCGGCACGTTCTGTCCGTGGCCGCTGTCGCGCAACAGCGCGGCCGGTACCGCGCCGGGGCGGGCGGTGCTGTAGATGGTGAGCGCGTTGCCGCCCGTTTCCCCGTGTGCGGTTGCCGGGACTGCGGGCAGCAGGGCTGCGGCGATGGCAAGGCTCAATGCAGATTGCTTCATCATGACGGCTCCTTTCGGTCGTGTGGATGGCAGATGCCAGTCTTTTCCATAAACGATGGCGCCGCGCCTCCGGGGTTAAGCCGGTATCGTTTAGAATCGGGAAAATTCCACGTTTGCGGGGTCGGGGTGAAGAGTGTTTGCGTGTTCTGCGGCTCGAATGCCGGCAATGGCGAGGCTTACGTCGAGGCGGCGCGCGCGCTGGCGCGGGCGGTCGTCGGCCGCGGGCTGAAGCTCGTCTACGGCGGCGGCAACATCGGGCTGATGGGCGCGCTGGCGGACGCGGCCCTCGCCGCCGGCGGGCATGTGACCGGTGTGACGCCGCGCGCGCTGCTCGAGAAGGAAGTGGTCCACCGCAACCTCAGCGACCTGCGCGTGGTGGGCTCGATGCACGAACGCAAGGCGCTCATGGCCGAGCTCTCCGATGCGTTCATCGCCATGCCGGGCGGGCTCGGCACGCTCGAGGAGCTGTTCGAGGTTTTGACGTGGAACCAGCTCGGATTCCACCGTAAGCCGTGCGGTGCTCTCAACGTCGCGGGTTTCTACGACCGGCTCACGGACTATCTGGACCACGCGGTTGCCGAGCGCTTCCTCAAGCCCGAGCATCGTGCGATGCTCCTGATTGAGCGCGATCCGGCGGCGCTGGTCGAGCGCTTGAGAACGCACCGGCCGCCGGAAGTGAGCAAGTGGATCGGCCGCGGGCAGACGTAGCGCGAGCGCGTCTGCGCGCGTCGCGCGGCTGACAGCCGATAGCGGCACCCTGCTTATGCGCGTATAAATTAAATCGAATCTGCGCGCCGTCGCGCGCGGCTACAATCCGGCCAGCCCGTCACCGACCGGCCCCATCCTCATGCCCACGAAGCCATCCCCGATCGAATTTGCGCAGGCGGAAACCAAGAAGACCACGTGCTACATGTGCGCCTGCCGCTGCGGCATCCGCGTGCACCTCAAGAACGGCGAGGTGCGCTACATCGACGGCAATCCCGAGCACCCGATCAACAAGGGGGTGATCTGCGCCAAGGGCGCATCC
>JBFKNN010000142.1:0-8227 GCA_041629335.1 Burkholderiales bacterium
ACGTCGCGCTTGGCCCGGTACCACTGCGGGTTGATGCTGATCGCCTCGACGTCGATGCCCTGCTCGTCCATCTCGCGGATACGCCTGGGCCCGACCTCGCCGATGCCCGGCCCGCGCTGGTCCTCGAGCTTGAGCCCGAGCAGCTTCAGCGCTTCGGGGATCACGCAGTGCGCGTGAATGTCGATCGTCTTCACGCGGCGGCCCTTCACCGCCACCTCGCGACGCCGCGTGCTCGCCTGCGCGCCGCCTTGCGCGGACCCTTGCGCCTGCGCTTGCAGCGGCGCGGCGGCGGCCATGCTGCAACCGGTGAATGCAATGCCCGCCACAGCGCCGGCGGATGACTGGCTGGGGTGACTGCAGGTTTGCATCGACTCCTCCTTGATTACGTATCGCGTGGCCGCGCGTTGCGCCGGCACGTTATCGATCGATTGCGGAAACCGTGATTATGGCATGCCGCTGCCGCCTCGCGGTTCATGGCGCCGCGCGGCGCGATCTAGCGCTTCTTGAGCGTCACGCCCACGCCGGCTTCGTGCATATTGAGGAACAGCGTCTCCAGCTCGGGGCTCGTCGTCACGGCTTCGATGTAGCGCGGGTCGGGCGCCGGTGACTGCATGTTGTGAGCAACGACGAGCCCGCCGGGGCGCACCAGCGCCCGCAGCTTCTGCAGGTAGTCGATGTAGCCTTCCTTGTCCGCGTCCAGGAACAGGAGGTCTATCGGATCCTTGAGCCTGGTCGCCTCGACATGCGCGTCGCCCAGCACGGATACCGCATGCTTGCCGACCCCGGCGCGCTCGAAGTTGCGGCGCGCCAGCTCGTGACGCCCGGGATCGATTTCGAAGGTGGTGAGCCGGCCGTCGGTCTTCATCAGCGCGAGCAGGATCCAGAGCCCGGAATATCCGGTCGAAGTGCCGATCTCGACCACGTGCTTCGCGCCCATCGACTCCGCCAGCACGCGCAGCAGCCGCCCGTCCTCCTCGGGAACGCTGAGGTAGCGCTGGTTGCGGTAGACCTCATCCAGCACCTGCAGCACGCGCCGCTCATCATCGGAGTTGGGCAAGGGCGCGCGCTCTTCCGCGCGCCGGCGCCACTGGGCCCGAGCAGGCAGCGGCGCAGCGGCGGCCAGCGCCAGCGAAGCACCGAGCGCCGTGCGGCGCCCCGGATTGATTGTGTCGGCCATGTGGTGTCTCCCGCTTCTGTTGATTCCCGCCCGCCTGCCGGCCCGGATCAGCGCGGAGGGATCCCCGAGAATTTGCGGCTCGGTTTCGATATCGGTCGTTCTGTTGCTCGACCAGGAGCCCGGCCCCATATGTGCCGCGGTCGTGTTACTGAAAATCCGAGACGCGGCTAAGAGTGCGGCGAGGGCCGCGAATTGCCGGATTGTAGAACGCGGGTATCGTTCAGGCGAGCCCGTATTGCGCGAGCACGGGCTCCCACGCCTGCGTCGCGATCTTCCTGAAGCCGGCCGGCTTCGGATGGAGCTCGTTCGCCCAGTCGGCCTTCTTGAGGGTTCCACGGCTGTCCACCAGAACGATGCGCGCCGGATCGTGCTTCGTGATATCGGCCAGCGTGCCCGAGAAACGGTCGATGAGGTGCTTGATGCAGGCATGACGAAGCTTGCCTGGCACCCTGGCCGCGACCAACGCCGGCTTGAGCCAGTCGGACTTGCCGCCGAACACCCCTTTCCCGGTCGGGTAGGCGTAATCGTAATTGTGCAGTAACACCATCGTTCCCGGACGCGCCATCATGAAGATCTGGCCGATCAGCAGATTGTAGTTCTCGGCGATCTTCTTCATCAGCCAGCCGAGCGTGCGCTCGCCCTCGCCGGGGCGGAAGCACGCCTTTGCCGTTTTCGCCTTGCTGCAATCGTCTTTCAGCAGCGGCCGCAGGTCGTTGAACCCCGCGAAGTCGTTCCCTCCGCCGCTCAGGAACACCGCCGACAAGCCCGATCCATGATGCTGCAGCGCCGTCCTGACGACCGTGCGGTACTTGCCGTGCACGTAATCGTAGGCTTCAGCGCCGTTGTACCCGAACGCAAGGATCGTCTGCTGCTGCTTCGCCACCAGCGGCCCGAGCTGGTTCAGCAGCGACCCGCCCGGGAACGGATACCAGAACCACGAGTCGCCGATCGCGAGGATGGAGGCCGAAAGATGGTCGTCACCCATCCGTTCGGCGTCCCAGTAAACATTCTGGAATTTCATGAATATCCCCCTTTCTAGCCGTGTCGCGCGACGCGTATTTCGTGCGCTAGTGAGAATCTGGGCACAACAAACTCGGCTCCGTCCCTATATTACGCCCTGCAGCTACAGCCTGCGTCGATGAAAGTAGACGAACTCGGCTGCGCGACGCATCGCCCATGAATTGAGCATCAGGTTGAATATCCAGTCCGCCTGGTAATGGTCGTAGCCCCAGCGCAACAGGCGCTTGAGGCGGAAGCGTGGATAAGTTTGAGAAAACCACCGCGCCGGCTCCTCCCCGCGCCCGCCCAGGAAATCCGCGATGGCAATGCCCGCGGCCTCGCCATGGCGTACCGCGGTGTGAATGCCACCCGCGGTCACCGGCGAAACGAGGCCGGCCGCGTCGCCGACGAGCAGCACGCCGGGGATCGCCACGCGCTTCAGCGTGCCGCCGCATGGAATAAGGCCCGCGCGCACGCCCGCAGCCGGCCCGTCAGGCAAGGGCAGCACGGTGCGCACCTTGTCGCCGAATGCGGTGATGTCGGTGCCACCCGCATGGCGGCGCGCGAGTCCGAGCTGAACGCAACCCACTCCCTGCAACGCCCATCCAATGTAGCCGGGAGCGAGCTTTGCATCGATGAAGCAGTGCAGCGCATCGGGTTCCGGCAATTCGGCATCCCGGTACTCGTGCTCGACCCCGAACAGGAACTGCGTGTTGCGATCCAACCCGAATGCTTCGGCGACACGCGACTTCGGGCCGTCGGCGCCGACGATGTGCCGTGCGGCAATGCCGCCGTCCACCTCGAAGCGGTCCCCCGCCAGTCTTGCCCCGCGAAACGTCGTATTCATCCGTAGCGTTACGCCCTCGCGCTCCGCGGCGGCGGCGAGATGCCGCATAAGGTTTGGTGTGTCGGTAGCGAGAAAGTAACAGCCCGGCGAGACGAGGCGTACCGAGCGGAGATCGGGCGCGTAGAGCCGCACGGCGTCGATGCGCCGCACAAGCTGCTCTGGAAGACCGCGAAAGCCGGTATAGCCTTCTGCCGCATCGCGCACGATGATGCCGGTGGTGTGCAGCTTCTCGCCCGGATCGCTCTTGCGGTCGAGCACGACCACCGACGCGCCTCGCGCCGCCGCGGATCGCGCGCAGGCGATGCCAGCGAAACTGGCGCCGATTACGGCAAGGTCAAAGGCGTCCTCTTTCAAAGACTCGTCTTGAGAACACGGGAAAGTTCCAAGTCACGATAACACGCCGCGCTGATGCCGCAACGCGAGGACAAGCCTCCGACCAGACAGGAACCGGGCTCCGTCACGATACGAAAGGTCCACGCACCACTTTCCGGAATGCGATGACCACGCGCACAGTCGCCCCCGCTACCGGCCTTTCGAGCTGAAGGGGACGCCCTCCATGAACCGGTCGAACTCCGCGGTCCAGATCGCCAGCCCGCCGCGCGCGGCGAAGAGTCCGTGACCGTCCCAGCCGAACGGCGGCTGCATGACGAGCTTGCCGCGGGCGCCGGCATCCTCGAACGCCTTGAACCACGCTCTCACGTGATGCGGGGCGAAGTACTGGTCGTTCTCGGCGTAATGCCAGAGCACCGGCACCCGGATCGTCGCGGCGAACTTGCCGATCGCCGCTGACATATTCTCCGGCACGCACGGCTCGCCGGGATTCGTGTGCGGCCGCCCGCCGCGCCCGCCCGAGAAATTCACCACGCCCACGACGCCACGCGGGTTGGCGCTCGCGGCGGCGATCGACGCGATGCCGCCGGCCGACTGGCCGACAAGAACGATCCGGTCGGGATCCACGAACGGCAGCTTCGAAGCGAACGCGATCGTGGCGAGCAGGTCCTTCTGCGCTTCCAGGCCCGCGCGGTAGTAGTCGGGCGCCGCGCAAGCCCCGTAGCGTTCCGCCCACCGGCCCCCGGTCGCGCCGTAGCCCCTGCGCATCGGCGCGATGACCGCAAAGCCGCGCTGCACGAATTCCCCGATCTGGGTGAGCTGCCGGTATCGTCCCATCGTGGCCCGCGCTGCGCCATCGCCCGGGCTGCCGTGACTCAACACCACCAGTGGAAACGGCCCCTCGCCCGGCGGCTGATAGGTAGTGGCGGTGAGCAGCAGCTGCTCGGGTCCGGCAGCGGTCTCGACTTGCATCGGCACGTGCACCACCCGCTCGCGCAGCCGGTGGTTGAGCTCGACGTCTTCCGCCGCCGCAACGCTCGAGAGCCACAGCAGTGCCGCGGCGAGCATCGCGCCTGCGCGCCGCGGCCGCGTACGCAAAGCCCACGTGTCCGTTCGATTGTCCGCCGCGTTCAAGCCCCTCTCTCCTGGCCGGTCAGCGGCCCGATGCCGCCGTGCCCCGCGTGAATGTTACACTGCGGCGCAGGTCGCGAACCCGTGCATCTGTCACGAAGTCCGGTATGCGGACCGAAGCCCAGCCGCCGGTCCCGACCTGCACCGTCTTTCGTCCGCGATACGTGATGACCGCATTGAACCGCTTGAGCGCGGCCCAGGCCGCGCGCCAGATCGCTGCCGGGAAGATCAAGGCCGAGGACCTCGTTGCCGCGTGCCTCGACCGCATTGCGGCGCGCGACAAGGAAGTCCAGGCCTGGGTTCACTGCGATCCGGAAGCGACGCTCGCCCAGGCACGCGCCGCCGACAAGCGTGCCGAGCACGGGCTGCTCGCCGGTGTCCCGGTGGGCGTGAAGGACGTCATCGACACCGCGGACATGCCCACGCAGTGCAATTCCGAGATCTATCTCGGCTACCGCCCGCGCGCCGATGCGGCCTGCGTCGCGCTCGTGCGGCGCGCCGGCGGCATCATACTCGGCAAGACCGTGACCACGGAATTCGCCTCGCGCATGCCGGGGCCGACGCGCAATCCGCACAACCTCGAGCACACGCCGGGCGGATCCTCCAGCGGCTCGGGCGCGTCGGTGGCCGACTTCATGGTGCCGGTTGCCTTCGGCACGCAGACCGGCGGCTCGAACATCCGCCCCGCGGCGTACTGCGGCATCGTCGGCTACAAGCCGAGCTACGGCACCATCAACTGCGCGGGCCTCAAGCATTTCGCCGAGTCGCTCGACACGATCGGCGTCCTCGCGCGCTCGGTCGAGGACTGCGCGCTGCTCGTGCACGCGGTCTCCGCGCGCCCGCTGCCGGATCTCTCGGCAAAGCTTCCCCGCGCGCCCCGCATCGGCTTCTGCCGCACCTCGCGCTGGGGGGAGGCGTCGCCCGCCACGAAGTCGCTGCTCGAGCAAACCGCCGCCACACTCGCCAGGTGCGGCGCCGCGGTGCGCGACGTTGCGCTGCCCGACGACTTCGACCGGCTGTACGAGGCGCAGACCCTCATCATGAATTACGAGGCGGCGCGCGCGTTCGCCTGGGAGTACGCGAATCACAAGGACCTCTTGAGCGAATACCTGCAGACGACACTGGAGAAATACGGTGCGATGCCCCGCGAGCCTTACGGTGAGGCGATGCGCCACGCCCGAGAATGCCGGACGCGGTTCGCCCAGGTATTCGCCGACGCCGACGTGCTGCTGACGCCGAGCGCGCCCGGCGAGGCGCCGAAGGGCATCGGCTCGACCGGCAGCTCGCTCTTCAACCGCAACTGGACGCTGCTCGGTGCGCCGTGCGTGACGATCCCCGCCGGCCACGGGCCGCAGGGGCTGCCGCTCGGCGTGCAGATCGTCGGCGACTACGACACTGACGCGCGCGTGCTCGAGTGCGCCGAGTGGGTGCGCCAGGCGCTCGGTTGAGCAGAAGACCGTAGTCTATCACATAACATCATGTTTTTACTCACGTTTCTGTAACTCTCAGAGGGCAATCCGATGAAGATCGCGAAGGTTGAGTGCTGGTTGCTGCGCATCCCGTTTCACTTCCCGCTGGTGAAGGAGGAGCAGCACGCGATGGCGAACTTCGTCGAAGTCGAAACCGACGACGGCCTGAAGGGCCACTCGCTCTCGACCTACCCGATGCGCTTCGGCATCCGCGAATACATCAACCGCGAGGCCGCGCCCGTCATCGCGGGCATGGACCCGCTGCGGCCCGAGGAGATCCGCAACAAGCTGTTCTGGGCCACGGCGCGCAAATATTTCCACGGCGCGTGGAACTGCGCCATGAGCCTGATCGATGTCGCCCTGTGGGACGTCAAGGGCAAGGCGCTCGGCCAGCCGGTCTGGAAGCTGCTGGGCGGCGCGCACGCGCAGCTGCCCGCGTACATCACGTTCGGCCTGCCGCGCTATTCGATCGACGAGCTGATCGAGGTCGCCAGGATGCTGATCAAGGACGGCCAGACGAGCCTCAAGATGGTGGTGGCGAAAGGCACCAATCCGTTCGACGAGATTCTCGGTGAGCCCACCGACGCCGACATCGTCGAGGACGCGAAGCGCGTGGCCGCGCTGCGCGACGCAGTGGGCCCGAAAATCGAGCTCATGATGGACGCCAACAAGGGCGCCACCTACGCGCAGGCGCTCAAGCTCGCCAAGCTGTGCGAGCCGTACGACCTGACGTGGTTCGAGGACCCGGTACGGCAGGGCGATCCGCGGCTGATGGCGAAGCTGCGCACGCAAACGACGATCCCCATCGCAGCGGGAAGCACCGCCACTTCCGACCTGATGTATCTGCGCGAGTACCTCATCCGCGAAGCGGTCGATTACCTTCAGCCCAACGTGCGCGATATCGGCGGCTTCACCCAGGGACAGAAAGCGGCGGCGATGGCGCAGGCGTTCAACGTGCCGCTGGCGATGGGCGGCAACTACCCGCACATGAACATGCACCTGCACGGCGGCATGCCCAACGGCGGTCGCGTCGAATTCCACTGGCAGGGCTGGAAGTGCGTCGAGCAGCTCTTCGACAACGCGCCCGGGCCGGTGAAGGGAACAGTGACGTTGCCGACCGGGCCGGGGCTGGGCTTCACGCCGAAGGCCGGGATCTTCGATCTCGCGGTCAAGTGAAAGGCAAGAACTGAACCGCCAAGGCCGCCAAGACCGCCAAGAGAACGGAAACAGGAACGGGATCGCGGGAATCTGAAGCGTCGCGAGACGTGATCCAATGGCCGCGAACGGCGTCGTTTCAACAACGAACTCGCCAATGCAGGTAAACGCGGAATGGCAAGTTATGTGAGTTCAGTCGCAAGCAATCCGCACGGCCGGGGCTGATGCGCGCTCGCCTGGTCTCGCTCGAAAGTTATCTCTTGTCTTTCTTGGCAGCCTTGGCGGTTCGATTTGATTTTCGCGCCGTTGCGCCGCGCGCGGGGCGCGTCACTGCTTCTTCAGCACGCCGATGTATTCCAGGAAGCCCTGCATATCCTCGCGCCGCTTGACCAGGAACTGCCCGAACTCCGCGCTGCCCATGTAGAGATCCTCGAACATGTTCTTGTGCGCGAGGTCCTTCCAGGCCTGGGTCTTGTGCGCGCGCTCGAGCACGCTCTCCCAGTAGGCGGACGCCTCTTTCGGCACGCCCGCCGGCATGGCGAAGCCGCGGCCGGTGCCGACGTGAATCGGGAAGCCGATCTCGGTCAAGGTCGGCACGTCCGGCAACTGCGGCAGCCGCTGCTTCGTCGTCACCGCCAGCACGCGCATCTTCTTCGACTCGACGCTGCCCCAGGCCTCGCTCACGTTCTCGGTGGTGAAGTGCGTGTGCCCGCCGAGCACCGAGGTGATTGCCTCGGCGCCGCTCTTGAAGGCCACGAACTTGTTGCGGGTCCCCGTCTCCTTCTCGATATGGTAGAGCGCAAGGCGCGCGGTGCCCCCCGCGGACGCGACTGCCGCGACGAGCGAGTTGGGCTCGCGCTTCGCGGCGTCGACGAGATCCTGGAACGTTTTGAACTTCGAGTCGGACAGCACCATCACCGCCTGCGGGTCCTGCGCGAAAAAAGCGATCGGTGTGTAGTTCTCCAGCCCGAGACCCAAGTTCTCGCGCATGGTGGCCGTGAGAAACGAGCCGGTCGCAACCGTGAGCACGACGTGCGCATCGCCGCGCTTGGTCTTGATGTAGTTGTAGGCGATGGTGCCGCCGCCGCCCGCGCGGTTCATGACCTGGATCGGCTGCGA
>JBFKNN010000143.1:0-8197 GCA_041629335.1 Burkholderiales bacterium
CCGAACCCGGCCCGTGACGCCGCGCGGCGGCGCGCGCGGGTCAGACCTTGGCGGCAGGCGCGTCTTGCGCGCCGCCGGGGCCGGCCGCTGCGGCGGCGGCCTCGTCTTCGATGATGAGCTCGCGCCGGCCGACGATGTAGGTGTAGGCAGTGGGTATGACGTAGAGCGTGAACAGCGTGCCGAGCGACATGCCGCCGATCACCACCCAGCCGATCGCCGAGCGCGACTCCGCCCCGGCCCCGGCCGCGACGGCGAGCGGAACCGCGCCGAGCACGGTGGCGAAGGTGGTCATCAGGATCGGCCGCAGCCGCAGCGTCGAGGCCTCGATCAGCGCCTCGATCCGCTCCATGCCCTGGTCTCGCAGCCGGTTGGTGAAGTCGACGATCAGAATGCCGTTCTTGGTGATCAGCCCGATCAGCATCACCAGCCCGATCTGGCTGTAGACGTTGATCGAAATACCCATGACTGTCATCGCCAGCAGCGCCCCGGTGATGGCGAGCGGCACGGTGAGCATGATGACCAGCGGCCCGCGGAAGCTTTCGAACTGCGCCGCCAGCACGAGATAAATGAACACCAGCGCCATCGCGAACACCACCCACAGCTCCTGCCCCGACTCGCGGAACTCGCGCGACTGCCCGTCGAGCGCGGTCCGGAACTCGGGGCCGAGCACTTCCGCGGCCGCCCGGTCCATGAAATCGAGCGCCTCGCCGAGCGCGCCGGGCGCGACGCTCGCCTGGATGATCGCGGCGCGCAGGCGGTCGAAGTGGTTCAACTCCTTGGGCGCGACGGTTTCCTCGACGCGCACCAGGTTGGCGAGCTGGCTCAAGCGCCCGTCGTTGCCGCGCACGTAGATCGACGTCAGGTCGGCCGGGTTGCGGCGGTCCTTGTCCTCGAGCTTGACGATGACGTCGTACTGCTTGCCCTCGCGCTTGAAGCGCGTCACCTGCCGGCCGCCGAGCAGCGTCTCCAGCGTGCGCCCGATGGCTTCGACCTGCACGCCGAGCGCCGCGGCCTTGTCGCGGTCGATCTCGACCTTCAACTGCGGCTTGTTGAGCTTGAGATCCGAATCGACGTTGGAGATGCCCGGGAACGTGCGCGCCCTGGCCATCAACGCGTTGACTGCGCGGTCGAGCTCCTCGTAGGAATTGCCCTGCACCACATACTGCAGCTGCGGGTTGCGGAAGCTCTGACCGAGCGAGGGCGGGTTGATCGGGAACGCGAGCACCCCGGGCATGGTGGCGAACATCTTCGGCTGGATCGACGCCGTCACCTCCTGGGTCGTGCGGTCGCGCTGGTTCCACTCCTTCAACCGCACGAACGAGAGCGCGAAATTGACCGGATTGGGCCGCTGCAGCCCCGGCGCGACCACCACGAAATAGGCGGTGATCTCCGGCACCTCGCTGTAGATCTTTTCCCACACCTTCGCGTACTCGTCGGTGTACTCGAGCGTCGCCCCCTCCGGCGCCACCATCACGCCGATGAAATAACCGCGGTCTTCCAGCGGCGAGAGCTCGGACTTCAGCGTCTTGAACAGCCCGAGCCCGCCCAAGGTCACCAGCGCGAAGACGCCGATCACCAGCGCGCGGTGCCGCAGGCTCGCCGCGAGCGTGCGGCGGTAGCCGTCGGTCACGGCCGTGAAGAACCGCTCCAACGCGTTGTAAACCCTGCCGTGCCGCGGCTCGTGGCGCAGCAGCCTCGAGCACATCATCGGCGTCAACGTCAGCGCGACGAAGCCCGAGACGACGACGGCGGAAGCCACGGTCAGCGCGAATTCGGTGAACAGCCGCCCCGTATTGCCGGTTGCGAACGCGAGCGGCGCGAACACGGCGGCGAGCGTCACGGTCATCGCCACTACGGCAAAAGCGATCTCGCGCGCGCCCCGGAACGCGGCGGTCACCGGCTTCATGCCCTGCTCGATGTGGCGGTGGATGTTCTCCAGCACCACGATGCCGTCGTCCACGACCAATCCGATCGAGAGCACGATGCCGAGCAGCGTCAGCACGTTGATGGTGAAGCCCATGAGCCAGATGAGGAAGAAGGCGCCGATCAGCGACACCGGGATGGTGACGAACGGAATCAGCGTGGCCCGCCCCGAGCGCAGGAAGAAGAAGATCACCAGCACCACCAGAACGAGCGCTTCGGCCATGACCGTGTAGACCGACTCGATCGACTGCTCGATGAAGACCGAAGTGTCGAACGCGACGCCGATATCCATGCCCTGCGGCAGCGCGTCGCGGATTTTCGGCAGCTCGCTTTTCACGGCCTGCGCCACCGACAGCGTGTTGGCGGTCGACTGCTTGACCACGCCCAGCCCGACCGCCGGGTTGCCGTTCACGCGCACGATGTTGCGCTCGTCCGCGGGTCCCAGCTCGGCGCGGCCGACGTCGGACAGGCGCACCGGATAGCCGTTCACCTCGCGCACGATCAGCCGGTCGAACGCCGCCGGCGTTCTCAGGTCCGATTCGGACAGCACCGTGAACTCGCGCTGGGTGCTCTCGATGCGGCCGGCGGGCACTTCGATGTTCTGGCGCCGCAGCGCGTCCTCGACGTCCTGCGGCGTCAGCCGGTACGCGGCGAGCCGCTCGCGGTCGAGCCAGATGCGCATCGCGTAGCGCCGCTCGCCCCCGATGATGACGGTCGCCACGCCCGAGAGCGTCTTGAGCCGGTCGGCGACATAGCGGTCCGCGTAGTCCGAAATCTCGAGCGGGCTGTGGCGGTCGGAGAAGAGCCTGAGCCACATGATCGCCTGCGCATCGGCCTCGACCTTGGCGATGATCGGCTCGTCGACCTCGTCGGGAAGCTGGCCGCGCGCGCGCGCGACGCGGTCGCGCACGTCGTTGGCGGCGGCGTCGGGGTCGCGTTCGGAGACGAACTCGACGGTGATCTGGCTCACCTCCTCGCGGCTCACCGACTTGACCGTGCGGATGCCCTCGATGCCGGAGATGCTGTCCTCGAGCGGCTGAGTGACCTGCGACTCGATCACCTGCGGGCTCGCGCCCTTGTAGACCGTGCGCACCGATACCACCGGCGAGTCGATCTTCGGATACTCGCGCACCGTGAGCTTGAGGAACGCGATCACACCCACCAGCACGATGAGCAGGCTCATCACCGTGGCGAGGACGGGGCGCTTGATCGAGATTTCGGGAAGAAACATTGAAAAAGGATGAAGGATGAAGGCGGAAGGATGAAGGAGCCCGGTTCACCGCTTATGGCGCTTGGCAGACTTTACAACTGCCACAAAGATAGAAAGCAGCTCCTCAGTTTCTTTTGCAGCGTCCTTGCATTCCGTGCGCACCGTAGCGCAGGACTCCGCCAATAGGTCAAGCCAATAAGCCGTCTCATCTAACTCCTGCAGTGCGCCCTCAATCTTGCTGATGAAATCAGCATTGGATTTGGCCCGATTCGCCTCTCTGTCGTGCGCGCCAACTGACGTCCCAGCACGCAAGAGCTGCCTTCCGAGTACTTGAGCTACCGTGGTCTTCGGCAAAGCCGAATAGGGCCGAATGATCCGCAACGCGAAGGCGCGGGTCCTCGGCGGCAGATCTCGGAGCTTCTGGTCCATCATCTGCCTACTGTCGGCTACGGTCCGGTGCCACGCGCTTTTCCTTCATCCTTCATCCTTCCGCCTTCATCCTTGAATACTTTGACCGGCGTTCCGTCCTGCAGCCTGAGTTGTCCGTCGACGACGATCGTCTCGCCCACGGTGAGCCCCTTGACGATCTCGACCTCGCCCGCGCGGCGCAGCCCCAGCTCGACGCGGGTGATTGCCGCCTTGCCGTCGACGATGCGGAAAACGAAGTTCTCGCGCCCGCGCGGCACGACCGCCTGCTCCGGCACCAGCAGCGCGTTCCGGCGGGTGCCGAGCACGAGATTCACCCGCGCAAACATGCCGGGCTTCAACCGCACACCGGGGTTCGGAACGCGCGCGCGCAGCAGCACGGTGCGGGTCGCTTCGTCCACCGCGGGCTCGACCGCGTAGATCGCCCCGTCGAAGGCCTCGCCGGGAAATGCGTCGACCCGCAACTGCACCGCCTGGCCAGCGGCGATCCGGGACAGGTAGACCTCGGGCACGCGGAAATCGAGCTTGAGCGTGCCGATGCCCTCCAGCCGCGCGATGTCCTGTCCCGCTTTGACGTACGCGCCGGGGCTGACCTGGCGCAGGCCGGCCACGCCCTCGAACGGCGCGAGAATCACGGTCTTCTCCAGCCGCGCCTTGACCTCGGCCTGCCGCGCGACCGACTGGTTGAGGCTCTCGCGCGCCTCGTCGAGCGCCTGCGCGCTGATGAAGTTCTTCGCCTGCAGCTCCTCGGCGCGCTTCAACCGGATGCGATTCAAGTTGAGCTCGGCGTTGATTGCGCCGAGCTGGGCCTCGATCTCCGACGCGTCGAGAGACACGAGCTTGGCGCCGGTGCGCACGAGCTGGCCTTCGGAGAAGTGAATCGCGGCAATCCTGCCGTCGCGCTCCGGCCGGATCATCACCGACTCGTTGGCGATCAGGGAACCGACCGCGCTCACCTCCTCGGTGACCGTTCCGCTGCCGACGGTTCCCGCCTTCACCGGCAGGCCGCGCGCCGGCCCGCCGGCAGACTTTGCCGGCGCGGCAGACTTGGTCGCCGCCGGCGGCGCGCTCGAGTACTTCCAATAGAACCCGACGCCGCCGAGCACGGCCAGGGCGAGAGCGAATAGCGCCGCTCGTTTCATGGAAAGACCGCGGAGTAAAGAGGCGATTCTACAGGGTAATGTTGCAGGCTTCAGCGCGCGGACAGGCCGGAGTCGGCGAAACCCGGTGGTATGATTCCACATCGCGGATACGCAGCGCCATGCGCAGCGTTTGGCAGCTTGCCGCAGCCGCAGATCCGCCCTACCCCATGTCGCACCGATGAGACTCTCACTCGACGCACTGCTGGTGCTCGACGCGATCGATCGCAAAGGCAGCTTCGCCGCCGCCGCGGCGGAGCTGCATCGCGTGCCATCCGCCGTGACCTACACCGTGCAGAAGCTGGAGCAGGATCTCGATGTGCCGCTGTTCGATCGCCGCGGCCACCGCGCCAAGCTCACCGCGGCGGGACGCGAGCTGCTGGAGGAAGGCCGCCACCTGCTGCGCGCCGCCGGCGAGCTCGAGTCGCGCGTGAAGCGCGTGGCGACGGGATGGGAGGCCGAGCTCAAGATTGCCTACGACGACATCATTCCGGTCGATGCGGTGCTCGAACTCGCCTCGGAATTTCACCGGCAGGAGTGCGGCACCCGGCTGCGCATCTGCGCTGAGGTGCTCGCCGGCTGCTGGGACGCGTTGATGTCCGGGCGCGCCGACCTCGTCATCGGCGCGCCCGGAGACGGACCGGCCGGCGGCGGCTACAGTACTCGGCCGCTGGGCAACGTCGATTGGGTCTTTGCGGTGGCGCCGACTCATCCTCTCGCCGCCGCGCCCGAGCCGCTGAAAGCGGCGGACATTCTGTGCCACCGCGCGGTCACGGCCGCGGACAGCTCGCGCAACCTGCCGCCGCGCACCACCGGATTGCTCTCCGGCCAGGAGACGATCACCGTACACGACCTGGAGGCCAAGCTCATCGCACAGCGGAAGGGGCTCGGCGTGGGCAACCTGCCGCGCCACGTCGCGGAGCGCGAAGCGGCTGCCGGCCGGCTGGTGATCAAACAGACAGAGGAGCCCAAGGTGAGCGCGCCGTTGTTCCTCGCGTGGCGCACCAAGCACAAGGGCAAAGCGCTCGCGTGGTTCTTGGACCGGTTGAAGACGCCGGGGTGGCTGGAGGCCGCGCTCCGCGCTCAGGAAAAGCGTGATTCGTGACTGGTGATTGGTGATTCGTGCCAAAACCGCCGAAGCACCGCTCACCGCTCACGGATCTTAGTTCTTGTCGTCCTTGAAGCCGGCATCCCAGTGCGATCCGTCGCAGAAGGGCTTGTTCTTCGACGCACCGCACCGGCATAGCGTGTAGTGGTCCGGATTAAGCGGCGCGGGATCGCTCTGCAGAGCCGGGCCGCCGGTCACAAAATAGGGCCCGTCCTTCAGCACGTTGATGCACGCCGCGCCGGCGCCGGCACGCTGGCGCAGCCGGCCGATCGTGTAGCTCAGCGCGCCGGACGGGCACATCTTGATGGTGGCCGCGGTCGTCTCCGGATCGCCGCCGTCCGGATCGATCCACGGCTCATTGTTCATGCTGAACACCTCGGGCGACTGCTCGGTGCAATGCCCGATGTGGGCGCACACCGAGCGGTTGTCGTGAATCGTGATGGCGCGACCCTTATAATCCACTGTCGGCCCGTGCGGGCCGGATTGCTCGCGCTTGCCGGAAAATCCGATCTTCTTGTGCGTGCCATCGCAGAACGGCTTCTTGCTCGACCCGCCGCAACGGCACAGGTACACCGTCTGCTCGAACGCAATCGGCTCGCCGCGTGAATTGCGGCACTGCGTGATTCCGGTCACCCGCAGCGGCCCGTCCTTCAGAATCTCGATCGTTGCATCCGCCATCGGCCACCCCCAGCTGGAAGTATCGCTACTGTTGCTGCGTCTGTTGCTCGGCGATGTCCTTGTGTACCTCGACCATGTCGAGCGCCTTGGCCTGGCTGATCACGCTCTCGAGGCCGGCCGCCGGCAGCGCACCGGGCTGCGAGAACAGGATGACTTTCTCTCGGAACACCATCAGCGTCGGGATCGAGCGGATGTTGAAGTAGCCGGCGAGCTCCTGCTCGTCGTCCGTGTTGACCTTGGCGAACACGACGTCCGCGTATTTATCCGACGCCGCTTCGTAAATTGGAGCAAAGCCCTTGCATGGGCCGCACCACGGCGCCCAGAAATCCACGATCACCATGTCGTTCTTCGTAACCACATCCTCGAAATTGTCTTTCGTCAGCTCGACCACAGCCACATCGCTCTCCTCTCCACGTTGAGCGGCCCATGATACGCCGACATGCCGCGCGCGTTAAGCAGCGTACAACGCTGGCTTGAACGCGCGCAATTAAACCGGCGCGCAGCGTCCGGCTTTAATGCAACTTGATGCGCGGCTCGGTCCGCCGCGTGATCATCCGCGCCAGCGTGTCGAACACGACCTTCGCGAACCCGTGCAACGCGTGAAGATGCATGCGGTAGAGCGAGACGTACATGAAACGCGCGAACAAGCCCTCGATGAAGATGGTGCCACCAAGCAGCGCGCCCATCAGGCTGCCGACCGTGGAGTACTCGCCGAGCGAGACCAGCGAGCCGAAGTCACGGTAGGTGTAGGGCTTGAGCTCCTTGCCGGCGAGACGCCGCTTGATCATGCGCGCGAGGTGCATCGCCTGCTGGTGAGCCGCCTGCGCACGCGGCGGCACGCAGCGCTGGTGACCGGGCCACGGACAGCACGCGCAGTCGCCGAACGCGAAGACGTCCGGATCGCGCGTCGTCTGCAGCGTGCGCTCGACGACGAGCTGGTTCAGGCGATTGGTCTCCAGCCCGGCGATGTCCTTCAGAAAGTCCGGCGCCTTGATGCCCGCTGCCCATACGGTGAGCTCCGCCGGGATCTTTCTTCCGCCCTCGGTGACCACCCCGTCAGCCGCCACTTCGGTCACGCGCTGGCCCGTCAGCACCGACACATTGAGGTCGGTCAGCAGCTGCTCCGTCGCCTGCGACAGGCGCTCGGGCAGCGCCGGCAGCACCCGCGGGCCGGCCTCGATCAGCGTGAGCCTGACGTCGCGCTCCGGATCGATGCGCTCCAGGCCATAGGCCACCAGCTCGCGCGTAGTCTTGTGCAGCTCCGCGGCGAGCTCGACGCCGGTCGCGCCGGCGCCGATGATCGCCACGTTGAGCTGCTCGGGCCGGAGCGCCTCGGTCTGCGCGTTGGCGCGAATGCAGGCATTGATGAGCCGGCGGTGGAAACGCCTGGCCTCCTCCGGCGTATCGAGGCTGATCGCGTGCTCGCGCGCGCCGGCCGTGCCGAAGTCGTTGGTGTGGCTGCCCACCGCGATCACCAGCGTGTCGTAGGGGATTTCGCGCCGGGGAATCAGCTCACCGCCGTCGTCGTCGGGCGTCGGCGCGACCTCGACCACGCGCCGCGCGCGGTCGAGCCCGTCCATGCTGCCGAGCTGAAAACGAAAATGATGCCACCGCGCCTGCGCGATGTAGTCAAGGGAATGGTGATCGAGGTCCATGCTGCCGGCCGCGACCTCGTGCAGCAGCGGCTTCCACAGGTGCGTGCGTGCGCGGTCG
>JBFKNN010000144.1:0-8195 GCA_041629335.1 Burkholderiales bacterium
GATGCGCTGCACCGGGAGATGGGAGATCTCGCGGCCCTCGAACTTGATCGAGCCGGCGTCGATCGGATGGTAGCCCACGATAGAGTTGAAGAGCGTCGTCTTGCCCGAGCCGTTGGGGCCGATCAGGCACAGCGACTGGGCGCGCCCGACCTGGAGGTTGAAGTCGTGCAGCACCTCCATCTTGCCGTAGCCCGCGCACAGGCCTTCGATCGTGACATACGGCTTGCCGCCCGCAAGCGCGGCGATTTTCTCGGCGGAGATGCCGCCGCCGAGCTTCTTTGCCTGACGGTTGACGTCCTCGACCGAGATGACAGTGTCGACGTCGCCGGTGTGGTAGCCGGTTGAGCGCTTCTTCTCCGACATCAGTGCGCCCCCAGGTAGGCGTCGATGACGCTCTGGTCGTTCTGGATTTTCTCCGGCGGGCCCTCCGCCAGCAGCTCGCCGTGCGCCAGACAGTAGATGTGCTCGGCCATGTTCATGATGACGCGCATGTTGTGCTCGATGATGAACATGGTGATGCCGAATTCCTTGTTCGCGCGCGAGAGCCGGTCGAGCAGCCCGTTGATCAGCGTCGGGTTGATCCCGGCCGTGGGCTCGTCGAGCAGCAGCACCTTCGGCTCGTTCATCAGCGCCATTGCGAATTCGAGCAGCTTCTGCTGGCCGAACGAGAGCGAGCCCGCGGGCAGGTGGCGTTTCGCGTACAGGCCGACGAACTCGAGCAGCTGCTCCGCGCGCTCGGTCGTCTTGCGGTCGTAGGGCGCGAACATATCGCGCCATCTGGCGTTGCGGTGCGGGATCGAGATCAGCATGTTGCGCACGCAGTCCATCTTGCCGTAGATGCGCGTCTGCTGGAACGTGCGCAGGAGCCCGAGCCGGGCGATGCGCTGCACCGGGAGATGGGAGATCTCGCGGCCCTCGAACTTGATCGAGCCGGCGTCGATCGGATGGTAGCCCACGATCGAGTTGAAGAGCGTCGTCTTGCCCGAGCCGTTGGGCCCGATCAGCCCGGTAATTTTTCCCTGCGGCACGGCGAGCGACACGTTGCTGTTGGCGACCACGCCGCCGAACGCCTTGGTCACGCCCTGGACTTCTATGACGGGTGCGCTCATGGCTATTCCTCGCGGCTCGAGATGGTGGCGCGCCGGTCGACCACCAGCCCGAAGCGCTCGGGCCATTTCTCCTGCGCCCAGCCCATGATGCCCTGCTGGAAGAAAATGACGTTGACGATGATCAATGCGCCCAGCGTGATCCACTGCCAGCCGAGGAGGTAGGTCCAGGTCACTTCCTTGATGACGTGGAACAGCACCGCGCCGATCACCGGCCCCCACAGCGTGCCCTTGCCGCCCAGCAGCACCATCAGCACCATGAAGATGCCGAAGGTCACCGTCGGAAACGCGACTTCGAGGGGCTCGATGAATCCAGACATGTTGCCGAAAATCGCGCCGGATATGCCGAGAAAGAACGCGGCGATGCTCCAGGCCACCGCCTTGTAGCGTGCGGTGTGGATGCCCATCGCCTCGGCCTTCTCCTCGTCGTCGCGGATGGCGTTCAACGCCAGGCCGAAGCGGGTGCTGTACAGCCATTTCAGGAACACGAAAGTCGCGATCGCGGCGACGCAACAAAGCACATAGTACAGGAACGCCCGGTCGTCCGGATCGCCCGGATACAGCGGCAGGGAGATTCCGCCGCCGCCGCCGAGATATTCCCACGTGCTGACGAGCTCGGCTGCGGCCAGGGCGACCCCCAACGTGCCGATGGCGAAATAGGGCCCTCGCAGTCCGAATACGATGCGGCCGAAAATATACGCCAGCACCACGCAACCCAGCGCCGCGGCGATGATGCCGAGCCCCAGGCCCAGCATGTACTGCTGCATCGTGAAATCGACCTTCACCGCGCCGAAAGCCGCCGTATACTCCGCGACGTCGTAGTAGAGCCCGACCTGCACCACCGCGGAGATGTACATGCCGGCGCCGAAGAACAGAATGTTGCCGAGCGAGTTGTAGCCCATCTGCCCGCCGGCGATGTCCCAGGTCAGCGCAAACAGAATCATCACCCACAGCAGCGCGAGCTGGAACGTGTAGTTCGGAAACGCGAACGGCGCTGCGATGCTGGCGGCGACGATCCCGCCGTAGAACACCGCTTTCAGGAGGGGCGCGGTCATTTGACCACCTGCCGGTGCCGCGCCTGCTCGATCTGGCGCCAGATGAGGACGGCCACCAGCAGACCGGTCACGGTCGCCTGCTGGAACTCGGCCCCCAGCACGAACCCGGCGAACTGCTCGGCGAAGCCCAACCCGAACCCGGCCACGATCACGCCCGGCAGGTTGCCGAAGCCCGCCGCCGTGACGATCACGAACGAGCGGATCGAGTGCGTGATGCCGAAGAACGGCTGGATCACCCAGATCATCGAAATCAACACGCCTGCCGCGCCGCAGATTGCGGCGTTAAGCGCGTAGGTGAAGGCGTAGACGCGGTCGGTGTTGATGCCCATCACGCGCGCGGCGCGCGCATCCTGCGCGGTGGCGCGTATCGCCTGCCCCATGCGGCTCTTCTTCATGAACACGACCACGATCGCCGCCAGCACCCCGGCGAGCAGGAAGGCGACCACCTTGATCTCGGCGATCGTGACGAGGCCGCCGAACAGCATCCGCGTCTTGAGGCCCGACTGCGCCGACTGCACTTCGGGCCCGAATATCAGATTCATGCCCTGCGCCATGACGATCGCCAGGCCGAAGGTGGCGAGCAGCGATGTGAACAGATCGCGCTCGATCACCCGGCAGATGATCAGGCGGTAGACGATCCATCCGAACGCGAACATCAGCACGATGGCGACCGGTAGCCCGAGGATCGGGTGTATGCCCATGTGGGCCAGCGTCACCGCGATGTAGCCGCCGAGAATGACGAAGTCGCCCTGGGCAAGGTTCTTCACGTTCATCACGCCCCAGACGAGCGCGAGGCCGTAGGCGGCGAGCGCAAAAGTAGCGCCGATGAACAGCCCGTCGAGCAGCAGCTGAATGTTGAGCGTCGGCGCCTGGATCAGCAGGGAGATGTTATCGAGCATCGGTTTTTATTCGCAAACGGGCGCAGCCCTGCCCCCGCCCTCGCGGGCGGGAGCAAGGCATTGCCGCAGATGCAGCGCTTCTTGTTGGCAGTTAGTTGCCGTTGCCCGTAGTGCGCGGATACACCAGTGATGCCGTGGCCCAGCGCGTCGGCGCAACCACCAGATACTCGCCGTTCTGGATCTGGCGCAGCACCATCGGCTTGGCGACGTTGTTGCCGGCCGGGGAGAACTTGATCTTGCCGTAGAAGGTCTCCATCTCGGTCGCGGCGATCGCGTCACGCAGCTTCTCGGTATCGAACGAGTTGGCGCGCTCGAAGGCGTCCTTCCAGACCAGCACCGCCGCCGAGGCCTGCGCGGTCTGGTACGGCACGGTCTTGTACGTCGGATAGGCTTTCTTGAACGCCTTGTCGTAGTCGCCCGAGCTGCCGAAGTACTTGTCCTTGTAGGTGAGCGTCTCGGCCCACTGCGTCGGGCACAGGAAGCCTTCGGTCGACTTGCCGAACTGCTGAATGACCTTGCCGGACTCGCAGTGCGTCATCGCGATCATCGGCACGTCGATCTGCAGCTCCTTGATCTGGCGCGCGGCCGTGCTTGCGCCCTTCTCGTGGCCGGAGACGACCAGCAGGTCGGGCTTGAGCGCACGCACCTTGGTGAGCGTCGCCGACATGTCGTTCAAGTCGCGCGGCAGCTTGTCGTCGATCACGATCTTCATGCCGAACTTCTTGGCGTCATCGACCACGCCGGCCCGCACGTCGAGCGAGAACGGATCGTTTTCGAAGGCCATCGCCACCTTGACGTCCGACGGCTTCTTGCCCTGCTTCTTGGCCATCTCGGCCGCGAGCTCGATCGAGCTGGCAAGGTACTGCTCCGAGGTCGACAGCACCGCAAACAGGTAGCGGTAGCCCTGGGTGAACAGCGAGCGCGACGCGCCTTCCGCTTCCACCATCGGGATCTGGTACTTCTCGGTCACCGGCGCGATCGCCTTGGTCAGCCCGGAGCTGTATGGTCCAAGCATGTACTTGATGCCGTCCTGCTTGATCAGGCGCTCCGCGAGCTGCGCGCCGCGCGCGGGCGTCGACTCGTCATCGTAGTAGATGACCTTGAACTTGTACGACTTGCCGCCGACCTTCACGCCGCCCATTTCATTGATCCTGTTGACCGCGAACTCGTAGCCGTTCTTGGCGTTGATGCCGTTGCTCGAGTACTTGCCGGTCTCCGAGATCGCCGAGCCGAGGTATATCGTGTCGCCCTCGACCTTGGCGTAGCCAGGCGCCGAGACGCCCGCCGCCACGCCCAGTGCCGCGCTCAGCACGACCGCGCGGGCGAGATTACTGCGCGGAAATTGCATCTTCATGGCAGTCCTCCTCCTTTTTGATGATTGACGTTTGTTTCACTATCGCGCCGGAAGCAGGACTTCCGGCACCACGCCGCCGCGCACGTGCTGCTGCGCCCGGCAACGAATGTTCCAAACGGCGCCGCCCGCCAATTGAGTTCCCAACGGTGCGGCGCTGCAGCGGGAAAACGTTCTGCCCGACTGTTTGTTTCCTAATGCTGGTGGTGCGCGCCACGGGCGCGCGCCCACTACCTTTTGGAGTCCGTTCCTGGGTGAGATAATTCTCGCACTGGCAACCCACGGATCTGCTGCCAATGACAACCGCTTGGTACGAACCGCTTACCTCCGCGTCCTCCCACCCAAGCTGATGATTATTAGTTTGATACCCCCTACCGTGAAAAGTTTCACAGTAGATGCGTACCTTCTTGTTTTTAAGAGTTTTTAGCTTTCTTTGCGGGCCGTCGGCAGCGGGCGCGTTCCGACACGCCGCCGCGCTGCTGGCCGCACTCTGTTTCCAGTCTTCGATCGCAGCGCCGCTGCCGCCAGGGGACCATGCGCTCACCATCGACCTCGACGGCACGTCGGTCGAGATCTTCACCTACAAGCCTGGCAACTATTCCGGCGGCCCGTTGCTCGTGAGCTTCCACGGTCTTTCACGCAACGTCGACCGCTACCGCGAGGCAACCAAGGTGATCGCCGATCAGCGCGGCATGCTGGTGGTGCTGCCGCTGTTCGATCGAGCGCGCTTCCCCTACTGGCGCTACCAGGCTCTCGGCATCACCCGCACGAGCCGAAACGTGCCCGAAGGCCCGATCGCCGTCGAGCCCGAGTCCGCCTGGACCGCCGCGCTCATCGCGCGGCTGATCGACCGGGTGCGCGCCGACGAGGGCCGGCCCGACCTCGATTACTTCCTGATCGGCCACTCGGCAGGCGGCCAGATCGCAAACCGCCTTGCGGCATTCGCGCCGCACCGCGCCAAGCGCATCGTCGTGGCGAATCCGTCGTCGTACGTGCAGCCTACGCGCGAGGCGCGCTTCCCCTACGGCTTCGGCGACCTGCCGGAAACGATGAACGGCGAGGCCGCGATCCGGCGCTATCTCGCGCAGCCGGTCACATTGCTGGTGGGCACCGCCGATGTACACGACAAGGACCTCGACGTGCGCCCTGCGGCCATGCGGCAAGGCGCCACGCGCCACGAGCGCGCACGCAACATGTTCCACGCCGCGCGCGAGGTCGCCCGCGCGAATGGCTGGCCCTTCAACTGGCGGCTGATCGAGGTGCCCGGCGTCGGCCACGATGTGCGCGGCATGTACGCGAGCGAGCAGGCGCTCGCCGCGCTCTCCGGGGACTGAACGGCGCAGCACCCGGCGGGCAGCGCCCGACGCAGCCGACTGCCACTTCTTGCCTGCTGCGCGGCGCTGCTCCCGTCCGTAGCGCACCGAGCTCCGCCGGCCGGCGATCAGGGCGCAGGCGGCGTTTCCGAGGGCGCCTCGCGCATCGCCTTTCTGAGATGCACCGGCTCACGCGCCCGCATCCTGGCGCGCATCCGCAGGTTCAGCATCTCCACGCCGACGGAGAAGGCCATCGCGAAGTAGATGTATCCCTTGGGGATGTGAAGGCCCCAGCCCTCGCCGATCAGCGCCACGCCGACCAGAATGAGGAACGAGAGCGCCAGCATCTTGATCGTGGGATGACGGTCGACGAAGGCGCCGATCGGCCCGGCCGAGAACATCATGATGCCGACCGCGATCACGATCGCGATCACCATAATCGAGAGCTCGTCCACCATGCCCACCGCGGTGATCACCGAGTCGAGCGAGAACACGATGTCGATGATCGCGATCTGCAGGATCACCGAGCCGAAAGTCGCGGCCTTGACCGTCATGCCGGGCTCCTCGCCTTCGACGCCTTCGAGCGAGTTGTGGATCTCGTGCACGCTCTTCCACAGCAGGAATAGCCCCCCGCCGATCAGAATGATGTCCCGCCCGGAAATTTCCTTGCCGAAAACCGAGAAGAGCGGTGCGGTCAGTGTCATCATCCAGGCGAGCGAGAACAGCAGGCCGATGCGGGTGAGCATCGCGAACGCGAGGCCCAGCCGGCGCGCCTTGTCGCGCTGGTGCTCCGGCAGCCTGCCGCAGAGGATCGAGATGAAGATGATGTTGTCCACACCGAGCACGATCTCGAGCGCGGTGAGCGTTGCAAGGGCGATCCACGCCTGCGGATCAAGCAGCCATTCCATGATTCATCTCCCGAAGAAAGTCGACTGACGCATTCGGCGCAATGCTACCAGCCGGCGATGCGTTCCCAAACCGCCTCGATTTCCGGCGAGCCATTCACCACCTGGTAGCGCGCATGCTGTGCCGCCGTCGCGCACGCGTGGTTGGGCAGGATGCGCAATTGCGAGCCGACCGGGAAGCGCGCGGCATCGATCGGTCCGCCGCCGCGGCGCGCGACGATACCGTGCTCCTGGTTGGTGTCGGCCACGATGAGATCGTCAAGCGGCCGGCCGGCCGCGTCGCACGCGAGCCCGTAGCCCTGGTCTACCGCCTGCTTCGCGGTGCCGCGGTCGCGCGAGAGCGCCATCCAGCCCGCGTCGGTGATGATCCAGCCCTTCTCCGGCTGGTGGCCGATGACGGTCGTGAGCACCGACACCGCGATGTCGTCGATCGCGCACACGCCGAGGCCCGCCATCACGAGGTCGAAAAACATGTAGACGCCCGCGCGCACCTCGGTAACGCCTGCGAGATCCCGCGCGAACGTCGCGGTGGGCGTCGAGCCCACGCTCACCACCGGGCAGGGCAGCCCGGCGCGCCCCAGCGCCTGCGCGCAGCTCACCACCGCCGCGCGCTCGCGCTCGGCCATGGCGCCGATCGCGTCCGTGCTCCGGCAGTTGTAGGAATCGCCCGCGTGCGTCATCACGCCGCGCATGCGGGTAGCCGGCCCCGCGTCGAGCATACGCGCGATTTCGATGAGCCGCGCATCGCCCGGCCGAATGCCGGAGCGGTGGCCGTCGCTGTCGATTTCGATCAGCGCCGGAAACTCGGTATCGTGGCGCCGCGCATCGGCCGCGAGCGCAGCGGCTGCGTCCGGATTGTCGAGAATCACGGTGAGGTCCGCACCGCGCCGGCGCAGGTCGGCCACGTGCGCGAGCTTGATCGGCGCGATGCCGACCGCGTAGAGGATGTCGTTTACGCCGTGCCCGAAGAAATACTCTGCTTCCGCCAGCGTCGAGACGGTAATGCCGCCGCGCTGGCCGTCGAGCGCGCGCCGCACCACGTCGATCGACTTGGCGGTCTTGACGTGAGGGCGCAGGTTCACGCCGAGCGTCGCCAGGTGCCCGCGCATGCGCGCGATGTTGCGCTCGAGCCGCGCGCGCTCCAGCACGAGCGCCGGGGTTTCGAGTTCGGTGATTTTCATGCGAGTCGTCCAGGATACGGACCACTATCCGGGTCCGCGCGGATATTCTACGCGAGCGTGATTGACACGGTTCGGGTTCGGACCAAGAATATGCCGGACACTGCATCCGGTTTTCCGCAATGGACCTGCACCCCCTTCCCGCCGATCAACCGCGCCCCGACGCCGCCCGCCCCGCTTCCGTTTCCGAGCGGCTTGCTGCATTCGCGGCCGCGACAACCTACGACACGATTCCGGAGCGCGTGCGCGAATGCGCGAAGCTCCACATCCTGGATGTGATCGGCACCGCGCTCGCGGCAACGCGCTGCGACTTCGCGCGGCATGCCGCCGCCGGCCTGCAAACCGTGGCCGAGGACGGCGCGCACACGGTCATCGGCATGGTGCACAA
>JBFKNN010000145.1:0-8066 GCA_041629335.1 Burkholderiales bacterium
CTGCACCGGCTCGGTTACGCGCACTCGATCGAGACCCGCATCGGCGGCGAGCTCGTCGGCGGACTCTACGGCGTGGCGATCGGGCGCATGTTCTACGGCGAGTCGATGTTCACGCGCGCCACCGATGCATCCAAGATCGCGTTCGCGCATCTCGTGCGGCAGCTGCAGCGGTGGGATTTCGAGATGATCGATTGCCAGATGAAGACCCCGCATCTGGCGAGCTTCGGCGCGCGCGAGATCCCGCGCGCCGCCTTTATGCGAAAACTCTCAGAATTGGTAAACTACCCGGCAAACTCCGGCAAATGGCGCCTGGACAATGACTTATTTGACTGACTTTCCGCTGTCGGTGCTGCAGTTCTACGCGACTGCGCCCTACCCGTGCAGCTACCTGCCGGACCGGATGGCGCGCTCGCAGGTGGCCACACCGAGCCACCTGATCGACGGCGCGGTCTACAGCGAGCTGGTGCGCGCGGGCTTCCGCCGCAGCGGGGCGTTCACCTACCGCCCGTATTGCGACCACTGCCGCGCATGCGTTCCGGTACGGGTGCAGGTCGAGGACTTCCGTCCGAACCGCAGCCAGCGCCGCACCTGGAAAAGGCACGGCTCGCTCACGGCGAAGACACTCGATCTCAAGTACAGCGCCGAGCACTACGCGCTCTATCTGCGCTACCAGTCGCGCCGTCATTCCGGCGGCGGCATGGACCAGGACAGCCGCGAGCAGTACCGCCATTTCCTCCTGCAGAGCAACGTCGACTCGCGCCTGGTCGAATTTCGCGAGGACGGCGTGCTGCGCATGGTGAGCATCGTCGACGAGCTCGAGGACGGGCTGTCGTCGGTCTACACCTTTTTCGACCCCGATGTGCCGGGCGCGAGCTTCGGCACCTACAACATCCTGTGGCAGGTCGAGCTGTGCCGCACCCTCGACCTGCCCTACCTCTATCTCGGCTACTGGATCGGTCAGAGCATGAAGATGGCCTACAAGGTCCAGTTCCAGCCGATGCAGGGGTTGATCGACGGACGCTGGCAGGCGCTCACCGGCTGAGCGTCAAGCGACCGGCGGGCTCCAGTACGTGCGCGTCCTGATCATCGAAGACGACCCGGTCATCGCGGCCAATCTCTACGATTACCTCGAGGCACGGGGTCATTCGATCGATGCGGCGCCCGATGGCGTCACCGGCCTGCACCTTGCGGTGACCGAGCCCTTCGACTGTATCCTGCTCGATCTGGGGCTTCCCGGCATGGACGGCACCACCCTCTGCCGCCGCCTGCGCGAGCAGGTGCATGTCGACACGCCGGTGCTGGTGATAACGGCGCGCGACACGCTCGACGACAAGCTCAAGGGCTTCGAGGTCGGCGCCGACGACTACCTTGTAAAGCCGTTCGCCCTGAAGGAAGTGGAAGCGCGCCTCACCGCGCTGCACAAGCGCCATTCCGGCAAGGTGACGGCGCGTGCGCTGGAGGCGGGCGCGCTCCATCTCGATCCGCGGGCGCTGGTGGTCCGCTTCGAAGGGCACGAGGTCAAGCTGCCGCCCAAGTGCATCCGGCTGCTTGAAGTCCTGATGGGCGAGCCCGGGCGCGTGTTCAGCCGCAAGGAGGTGGAATCGGCGGTGTGGGGCGAGGCGCAGGAAACCAGCGACACGCTGCGCAGCCACCTGCATATCCTGCGCCGCACCCTGGTCCAGGCCGGGGGCTACGACCCGATCGAAACCGTGCACGGACTGGGCTACCGGCTGCTCACCAGTGCCAGGAATTAGACTCGACCTTCGGCAGCGCATTGCACTCGCCTTCGCCCTGGCGTGCACCGCGGTCGTCGCCGCCCTCGGCATTACCCTGCACATGGCCTCCGAGGAAATGGAGGAGGCGTTGGTCAACCAGATTGTTTCCGAAGAGGTCGATCACCTGATTGACCGCTACCGCAAGAGTCCGGATTTCCTGCCCGCACCCGGACCCAACCTGCAGTACTACATCGTGCGTTCGAGCGAGGACAGGGACCGTGTCCCGCCGGAGTTCCTGGCCCTCGGTCCGGGCAATCATGAGATCGGCCGCGGCAGCAGCGAGCGCCACATAGCCGTGCGGCACGCGGACAACGTCCGGTTCATCGTCACGTACGATTCGGGGCAGCACGAAGAACGCGAGGCAGCGTTCCGCGACCTGTTGTTGCTGTCCCTTGGAACCGTGGTTCTCGTCGCGATCGCGCTTGGCTACTGGCTCGGGGGCGTGCTCACGCAGCAGCTGACCGAACTCGCCCACCGGGTATCGCGGCTGGCGCCCGATGAGTCACACGAGCCGCTCGCGCATTCCGGGCAGGATGCGGAAATCACCGCCCTCGCGCGAACCCTGGACGAGTATCATGCGCGCATCGTCGCCATGGTCCAGCGCGAGCAGGAATTCACCGCCAATGCGAGCCATGAGTTGAGAACACCGCTCACCGCGATCCGGACAAGCTGCGAGCTGCTGGCGGGCGAAAGCGGCCTGCCGGACAAGGTGCGCAGCCGCATCGCCGCCATCGACGCCGCCGCGCGCCGCATGAGCGGACAGGTGCAGGCGCTGTTGTTTCTCGCGCGCGAGCAGCCGCTGGGCGCGGTCGAGCCGGTAGCTCTGGCCGAGTGCGTGGAGGAGGCAGCCGAGGCTTTCCGCGAGGAAATGGCCGAACATCATATTTCATTCGAGAACCGCGTGGGTCACGACGCCGCCCTCGACCTGGACCGGCAGGCGCTGCATACCGTGCTCGCGAATCTGATACGCAACGCGGTGCAGCATACCGAGGGCGGATTCATCCGCGTCGACTACGTCCCCCGCCGCCTGACGGTCGCGGACTCCGGATCAGGCATCGATCCGCAGGTGCTGCCGCGGCTGTTCGACCGCTTCTACCAGGGCGCTAGCCGCATCGACGGTTTCGGCCTCGGACTGGCCATCGTCAAGCGCATTTGCGACCAATACCGCTGGCGCGTCGACGTTGAGAGTGCGCGCGGCCACGGCTCCGCCTTTACCATCGCTTTCCCTTAGAGTGCCTAACACGGCGTTGCGCGCCAGAATCGGCGATGGCGCGAAGGAGGACGCAGGGCATCGCCGGCTCTCGTCCAACGAACCTGGGCGACCCATGCCGAAGCCATGTCGTTGCGTCCCGCAGGAATTTCCCTCGTCCTTTCTCTTGTCCTTCTTGGCGGCGTTGGCGGTTCAATTGTTGATCTCTTGGCGGCTCGAAAGCACTTCCATTCCGTCGAGCGCGCTCAGACTGCGCCGGCGGACCGCGGGCCTTCACACTTTCTTCACGCCGCTTACACAGTTTCTTGACGGGCGCAGGCCCATCATTCGCTCCTGACTGCCGCTTCCGCGGCCGACCCACAAAGGACCTAGTTGATGGAGTTGATTTTGGCGGACCGCCGCGGCGGCGCGTGGGCCGCGCGCACGCGCTTTTCACTGATCTGGCTCCTGGCGGCGTGCTACCTGGCGATCTCCACACTGACACGCGCGGCGCTGTACTTGCGTGCGTTGGCGCTGGAACAGGTGACGGCCGCCGATGCCGTTTCCGTATTTGTGGTCGGGGCGGTCTATGACGCAATCGCTGCGCTGTTCATTACGGCGCCGTTCGCGCTCTACCTGCTGCTCGTCCCGCGCAGGTTCTTCGCCCGCCGCTGGCACCGTTCGCTGATCTGGATCGGCATCGGCCTCGCGTTTTTCAGCCTGGCATATCTCGCGGCGGTCGAATATTTCTTCTTCGACGAATTCAACGCGCGCTTCAACTACGTCGCCGTCGAATACCTAATCTACCCGCACGAGGTTTTCGTCAACATCTGGCAATCCTATCCGGTAGCGCGCGCGCTGATCACATCGGCGGTCGCGGCCAGCCTGCTCCTCTGGTCGATGCGGGCGCGCATATCCGCCGCACTCAATTCCGGCGACACGCTCCGTGACCGCTGCCGGCCCGCCCTGGTCCTGCTCGTCTTGCTCGTTGCCGCCTACTTCGCCGTCGACTCGACGAGCGGCCGCTCCGGCCGCAACCGCGTCGCCGACGAGCTCGCGGCGAACGGCGTGTACTCCTTCTTCAGCGCCGCCATGACCAGCGATCTCGATTACCGGGCCTACTACCTGACGATCGACGCTCGGGAAGCGGCGGCGCGTGCCCGTCGTTTCGTATCCCAGCCCAACGCGCGCTTCATCGAAGGCGCGGCGAATCCCCTTGCGCGTCACATCCGCTACGCCCGCGCGCCGCGCCTGCTCCACGTCGTGGTGCTGCTCGAGGAATCGCTCGGCGCGGAGTTCGTCGGTGCTTACGGCGATCGCCGCGGGCTGACGCCCAACCTCGACCGGCTCGCCCGCGAGAGCCTGGTTTTCACCAACGCCTACGCCACCGGCACGCGCACGGTGCGCGGCATGGAGGCGGTGACGGCGTCGTTCCCGCCGGTGCCGGCGGAATCCATCGTCAAGCGCAAGCGCAACGAGGGCATGTTCAACTGGTCCGAGGTGATGCGCGAGAACGGCTACAGCCCTACCTTCATCTACGGCGGCTTCGGCACCTTCGACAACATGAATTACTTCTTCGGCAACAACGGCTACCGCGTCGTCGACCGCACCGACATGGACAAGCCCAACTTCAGCAACATCTGGGGCGTGAGCGACGAAGATTTGTTCCGCAACGCGTTCCGGGTATTCGACCAGCAGGTGGCGCGCGGCGAGCGCGTGTTCTCGGTCGTCATGACCACCTCCAACCACAAGCCGTTCACCTTCCCGCACGGCGTGCCCGGCGTGCCCGAGCGCGGCGGCGGCCGCGATGCCGGGGTGCGCTATGCCGATTACGCGATCGACCGCTTCGTGGACGCGCTTGCCGAGCGGCCCTATGGAAAGGACACCATGGTCGTCATCGTGGCGGACCACGGCGCACGTGTCTACGGCCGCGAGGACATTCCGCTGCCGTCGTACGAAATCCCGCTCATGGTCTACGCGCCCCACCACGTGCGGCCAGGCCGCGTCGATGCGCTCACCAGCCAGATCGACATCGCGCCGACGGTCCTCGGACTGCTCAACATTTCGTACGACAGCGCGTTCTTCGGCAAGGACGTGCTTGCCGCCACGCAAGCTGAGCATCACGCACTGTTCAACCACAACCGCGACATTGCACTCTACGCCGATGGCAAGCTGAGCGAGCTCGGATTCCGGAACGCATACTCCACGCTGTCCTACGATCCGGCCACGCGCCGGCAGCGTCCCGCCCCTAGCGATCCGGAAGGCACGAAGAACGCCGCGGCAGTGTTTCAGCTAGCCTACGATCTCTATCGCGGCGGCCGCTACCGTGTCGAGTGACGCAACGGAGGCGCGCGCTCCATCATGACGGAATCCCGCCCGGCGTTACTGTTCCGGCATCTGGGGCCGATGCTGCCATTGGCAATGATCCTGCTCGCGCTGGAAACGACGCGGCTCGACGCCGTGCTTTCGGGGTGGTTCTACGATGCCGCGTCGGGCGGCTTTCCCCTGCGCTACAACACCTTCCTCGAGGTCGTTGCCCACCAGTGGGCCAAGGGGCTGGTCGTCGTCATCGCTTGCGCAGTCATTGCCATGCTTCTGATGAGTTACGTCATTCGCGAGCTCGCGCCGCAGCGCCGGCTGCTGCTGTTCCTCTCCCTTTCGCTCACGCTCGCGCCGCTCACCGTCGCGCTGCTCAAGGCGGCGAGCGTGCGCCACTGTCCCTGGAGTCTCCTCGAATACGGCGGCTTTGCACCGCACCTGACGCTGTTCGACCTGGCTCCTGCGGATCTTGTGTCCGGACACTGCTTTCCGGCCGGCCACGCCTCGACCGGATTCTGCCTGCTGGCATTCCACTTCGCCGGCCGCGCCCTTGGCAACGAGACCCTGGCCCGGCTCGGACTGGCAGTCGGCATCGCGGCGGGTCTCGCCCTCGGGCTCGGCCGCATTGCGCAGGGCGCGCACTTCGCGTCGCACGTGCTGTGGTCGGGGCTGGTGTGCTGGACCGTGATCGCCGTACTGTTCAGCCTGACACTGCTCGGGCAGGAGAAGTCCGCGCTCGCAACAGCGGCATAGATGTCCGCGGGGCGCGGATCTGCGCCAGCGATTAGAATAGTGTCATGCTGTACTCACTGCTGCGCCCGCTGCTCTTCTCCCTCGACGCCGAGACGGCCCATGCGGTAACGCTTAGCGGGCTCGATCGTGCGTACGCGATGGGCCTTCAGCGCGCGCCGCGGCAGCCCGAGGGCTGCGCCCGCCGCGTCATGGGCCTCGACTTTCCCAATCCGGTGGGACTCGCGGCGGGGCTGGACAAGGACGGCGACCATATCGACGCGTTGGCCGCCCTGGGCTTCGGCTTCATCGAGATAGGGACCGTGACCCCGCGCCCGCAACCGGGCAATCCGCGGCCGCGGCTGTTCCGCGTGCGCGAAGCCCGGGCGATCGTCAACCGCATGGGATTCAACAACGCCGGGGTCGACCGGCTGGTCGCGAATGTCGAGGCTTCCTCGTTTCGCGGCGTGCTCGGCATCAACATCGGCAAGAATTTCGACACGCCGATCGATCGCGCGGCCGACGATTACGTCCACTGCCTCAAGCACGTCTACCGGCTGGCGAGCTATGTCACGGTCAACATCTCCTCGCCCAACACGAGAGACCTGCGGCAGCTGCAGGAGTCGCGCGAGCTGGGCGGGCTGCTCGGCGCCGTCACTGCAGCGCGCGAAAAGCTCGCCGACCAGCACGGCCGGCGCGTGCCGCTCGCGCTGAAGATCGCGCCGGATCTGGAGGACGGCCAGATCGACGCTATTGCCGAGCTTGCGCTCGCGAGCCGGATCGACGCAATCATCGCCACCAACACCACCGTCAGCCGCGACGGCGTTACCGGACTGCCGCACGCTGACGAGGCCGGCGGGCTGAGCGGCGCGCCACTCACGCGCCGCTCGACCTACGTCGTCTCGCGCCTCGCGCGCAAGCTGGGCGGCGCACTGCCGGTGATCGGCGTCGGCGGCATCATGAGCGCGCAGGATGCAGCGGACAAGATCGTCGCGGGCGCAAGCCTGGTCCAGGTCTACACCGGGCTCATCTACCGAGGGCCGGAGCTGGTGCGCGAGTGCGTGGGCACGCTTTGCGGTGAGCGGTGAGCGGTGAGCGGCAGGTTAAACCCTTCCTCCTTCCTCCTTCCGCCTAACTGGTCACTGGTCACTGGTCACGGTAGCATGAGATTCGCATGAAAATCGGCATCCCGAAAGAGATCAAAGACCACGAATACCGGGTTGCGCTGACGCCGGCGGACGCACACGCGCTTGCTCAGGCGGGGCACGAGGTCCTGGTCCAGGCCGGCGCCGGGGCGCGCGTTGGTTTTCCCGACACCGCGTATCGCGACGCCGGCGCCAAGATCGCCGCGGATGCGGCGCAAGCCTATGCCGCCGAGCTCGTGATCAAGGTGAAGGAGCTCCAGCCCGCGGAATTCGCGCTCGCGCGCCGCGGACAGGTCATCTTCGGCTATCACCACGTCGCGCCCGACCCGGAGCTGCTCGAGGCCATGCTCGCCTCGGGCGCGAGCTGTGTCGCCTACGAAACCGTGACCGATGCCGCCGGCGGGTTGCCGCTGCTCGTGCCCATGTCGCAAATCGCGGGGCGGCTCGCCCCCCAGGCCGGTGCGTGGTCGCTGCAGATGGCGAACGGCGGCAGCGGGGTGCTGCTCGGCGGCGTGCCGGGCGTGCTGCCGGCGAAGGTGCTGGTGATCGGCGGCGGCACGGTCGGCCAGAACGCGGCGCGCATCGCAATCGGCATGGGCGCGGACGTGACGCTCGCCGACCGCAGCGCGGAGCGGCTCGCGCAGCTCGAGGCCACGTTCGGCGCGCGGCTGAAGACCGTGGCTTCCACGCCGCAGTCGCTGCCGCCGCTCGTTCACGACGCCGACCTCGTGGTCGGCGCGGTGCTCCTGCCGGGAAAGCTCGCGCCAAAGCTGATCAATCGCGCCGATCTCCCGCGCATGCGGCCGGGCTCGGTAATTGTCGATGTCGCAATCGATCAGGGCGGGATCTGCGAGACGTCGAGGCCCACGTCACACTCGCAGCCGCTCTACGTCGAGGAAGGCGTCGTGC
>JBFKNN010000146.1:0-8042 GCA_041629335.1 Burkholderiales bacterium
GGCCGCGCCGCCACCGTCATCAGCACGAGACCTTTCACTTCATCCGGATAATCGAGGCCGTACTGCAGCGCGATCGACGCGCCCAGCGTATATCCGGAGAGGACAAGGTCCTTGTTCCGGCCCTGCGCCCACAGCCAGCCGCGCACCCACTCCGTGTAGCGCGCAACGTCCGCACACCGGGTGCCCTCCAGGTGCCCGGGCAGGTTGGGCGCGACGCAGTCCGGAAAATGCTTGCGCTGGTAGTAATACGCATCCGCGCAGGCGCCGGCGCCCGGACCGTGAATGAAGACGAGTTGCGGCATGCGAAAGTCCTTTTTGAGGGGGCACACCCCAGTTTCCACGCCATGGGAAACCGGCTCCCCTATCTATTTGGATTGACCGTCTGTCCCCGGTCTTGGTCCGGTTTCGCGACGCCGGCATACCATTGAGCGATCTGGGCGCCGGTCATGAAGACGGAATCTGTTCGGCTCCCGAGCACGTCGAGAAACCGCTCCAGAAAACCAATGCGGTGCGGCACACCCATGAGGTGCGGGTGCAGCGGCACGGTCAGGATGCGTGGTCCTTCGGCAAACTCCTTGGTCAAGCATTCCAGCGATCGCTGCAGCCGTTCCGTCATTTCGTTCGATGAGTGTTTCTCGACCGCGTAGATAACGCTGTCGTTGGTTTCAAAGCAGTACGGCACCGAAACGATGCGGCCGTGCCGCGTGTTCATCCAGCTCGGCAAATCGTCGATGCTCCACTCGCAAAGGTATTCGAAGCCGAGCTCCTGCAGGATGTCCGGGGTGTCAAACGTCTCCTGCAGCCCCGGACCCAGCCATCCACGGACCGGCTTGCGCGTATATCGCTCGATGGCGTCCTTTGCCTCCACGATCATTGCGCGCTCGTCCGACACGCTTTTCACCGAGCGTTGAATGACCCCGTGCCCGATCCACTCCCAGCCCGCCTGGACGATGCGCTCGGCGAGACGCGGATAAACGCCGATGATCGCTGAGTTTATGGCACAGCTGACCGGCAGCCCGCGCAAGGCGCGGAAAAAACGCGGCATACCGGCGCGCAGCCCGTACTCCGCCCAGCCCCAATTGGGAAGGTCCGGCACCGCGGCCTGCCCGTGCGGCGGCGTCAGTATCCCGCGCGGCATCGGCTGGTCGAACGGCCAGACTTCGACATTCACGACGATGTGAACAATCAGCGGCTTGCCGCCGGGCGGCGGGAGCCGCTGCCGCTCATCGGAGAGAGCGAAGGGAATTCTCGACTGCTGCATGTGCTTCTCCTGCGCGTGCGCTGGTCCGCGTACGCCTCCGCACCGACGGGAGAATCGCGGCGTCCCCGGCCTGAATGCCGGCATACTATCAGCCCGCAAAAAGGTCTGTCGACAGGGGGCGCGCCGGCGCCTAGAATTCCCGTTCACCGTCTCCTCACTCGAAAAAAGACAGCCGCGCATCCTGTAGCAGACGGACATCGGAAAGCGCGTCGGTAACTCGGCGGGGCGGTTCGACCGAATTTTTCAACGCCTGATGGGAGGCAACATGTCACGCAGCGGATTCGGCAGTTCCCGGATGTGGCTATTCATCGCGTGCCTGGCGGGAGTTGCGGCGCCAGCGTCAGTCCAGGCTCAAGAGTATCCAACCAAGCCCATCAGGTGGATCATTCCGTACCCGCCCGGCGGGACGTCCGATTTTCTCGCACGGCTCATAGGACAAAAAATCACGGATTCGTGGAAGCAGATCGTCATCATCGATAACCGCTCCGGGGCCAATGGCAACATTGGAACAGAGGCCGCCGCGAAAGCGCCCGGCGACGGCTACACGATGCTGCTCGTGGCAACGACGTTTGCCATGAATCCGGCCGTCTATCCCAACCTATCCTTCGACTCCGAGAAGGATTTTGCCGCAGTGACGATCATTCTCTGGCAGCCGTACCTCTTGTCGGTGCATCCCACCTTGCCGGTGAAGTCGGTGAAAGAGCTGATCGCTCTCGCCCGCGCGAAGCCCGGCGCGATCGACTATGGCTCCGGCGGCATCGGAAATGCGACCCATATCGCGGCCGAGCGATTCGCGGTGATGACCGGCACGAAGCTGAACCATGTCCCCTACCGCGGGGTGGGAGCGGCGATCCCGGCGCTCTTGTCCGGGGAAGTTCAGCTGATGATGGCCTCCGCTGTGGCAGTGCAGCCGTACGTGAAGTCGGGAAGAATGAGAATACTGGGAGTCACCGGCAGCAAGCGCGTGCCCGGCCTGCCCGACGTTCCGACGGTATCGGAAGCCGGGGTTCCCGGCTTCGAGGAAGGCAACTGGCAAGCCGTGCTGGTCCCCGCGCGAACGCCCCGGCCCATCATAGACAAGCTCAATCAGGAACTCGTGCGGATCGTGAGGACACCCGATGTCACCGCCCAGATCGTGCGCGTGGGCGCCGACGTGATTGCGAACACCCCCGACGAGGCTGCCGCGATCGTCAAGACCGACCTGAAAAAATACACCGAGGTGATCAAGACCCTGAACATCCGCCTCGACTGACATGCGGATCACCCGTCACCAGGTTGAAAGGCCTTGATGCTGCCATCCGCCGCGAACATCGACAAGGCGACTCCGCCTCCGTACCTGGTCGAGGTCAGTCGGTTCCTCTGCAATACGCGTCTGGAAGACGTGCCGCCGGAGGCCGTCGATCGCGGCAAGCGGGTGATCGCCGACTGCTTCGCGGTCGTCAGCGCCGGCAACCAGACGAGCGAGATGAAAGCGCTCGCCGCGAGCTACCTCAAGGACACGCGCCCCGGCAGAAGCTGGGTGATCGGCACGCCGCACCGCGCCGCGCCGCGCGACGCGGGCTTTCTCAACGGCATCGCGAGCACCTGGCACGACTTCGACGAGGGCAATACCGTCGGGTATTCGCATCCCGGCAGCCAGATGGTCCCGGCGGCCATCGCCGCGGCGCAGGACCTGGGCGTGTCGGGGCGTGACTTTCTCATCGCCGTGGTGATGGGTTACGAAGCGTGCGCCCGAGTCGGCATGGCGTCGAAGATGCGCGTGTCGGTGCCGCAGCACGGCAACTGCGGCACCATCGGTTCTGCAGTCGCCGTCGCCCGCATGAAAGGTCTCGACGAAGCCCGCATGCGTCACGTCATCAATGCCTCCGCGACGATGGCGATCACGGCCAACCGCCAGGCGATGCTCGACGAGGCGACCGTGCGCAACGTGTACTCCGGCCATTGCGCGCTTGCCGGGCTGAACGCAGTTGCGATGGTGGAAGCGGGTTTCACCGGGCAACGCGACGGCATCGGCTTCACCTACGGCACGGTCATTGCCGACGGCTTCGACCCGCAGCGCATGGTAACGGGGCTCGGGAAGGACTGGCTGATCACGCAGGGATACTTCAAGCTCTATCCCGCCGGGCGTTTTGCGCACGCCGCGATCGACGCGCTGCGGGCGGCGCTGGCGACGGCGCCGGGCGGCGCCCTCGACGTGGACGGCATCGAGCGCGTCGAGGTGAGAGCCTTTCAGCTGGCGTCGTTGCTTTCGGGCACTGACATCAGGACCAGCTTCGGCACCAAGTTCTCGATTCCGTTCGCGCTCGCGACGATACTGGTGCATCGCAGGTGGGGCATCGACTGCTTCGAAATCGAGGCGGTCCGGAACCCTCAGGTGCGCGCATTGATGATGAAAGTGCGCGTTACCGAGGAGCCCGCCTACACCGCAGCATATCCCGCGAAGCACCTTTGCGATGTGGCGATTCATATGAGAGACGGGCGCGTCGTTCGCGGCCGCTGCGAGATCATGAGGGGCGAGTCCGCCAATCCCCACCCGCCCGAGGAAATCGAGAAGAAGTTCTTTGACCTAACGGTTCCGGTCTGGGGCGTGGAGCGCGCGAACAAACTGTACCACGGGCTCATGCGGCTGGAAGACGTGTCCAACTTCGGCGAGTTCGGAGCGGGCTTCGCGTTGTAGCCCCTGCCTCGAATGGGGGGACGCGGGCCCCCGCCGAAAAGCGTGTTGCCCGAGCGGCAACCGACCTGTCCGCAGAGCGTTTTTGACCAGACGGAGGCACGATTGTCATGACAGCGAAAAGCGCCGGGCTCGCCGGGGCAAGCCATTTTTACATGGTGACGTTCGAGATCGCCCGTGAAGATGAAGAGGACTTCAACGACATATACGATACCGAGCACATACCGAACATACTCCGGGTCAAGGGTGTGCACGGGGTCATACGGTTCAGGGATGCGGCCCCGAACGCAGCCGGCTGGCTGGTCTACTCCGCGCTCTATCTCATCGAGCGGCCGGACCTCCCCGATACGCCGGAGTGGAAAGCCGCTTCCGACACAGGCCGATGGGCCCCGGTCATGCGTCCCCGCCTGAAGTCGCGGCAGCGGCGAATCGGCCCGATCGTAGCCGCTGACGTGCACGCTTGAAGCGAAGTCGCGGAATCGCAAAACCCCTCTTTGCCGTAGCTCAAGACGATGCCTGTCGCCCGCGTCTTTTCATCACGCGGGAGCCCCGGCCTGCGTAGTACCTATTTCATAAATACCCACGTGATGCGTTGCGGCCAAAACGGGATGAATGCGAGGAGCGGTGCGCAGCCAATATCGCGGCGGCTGCGACTCGTTAGCCGCAGGCCCGTTTGCGGGAGCAGCCGCGGAAGCCCCGGGGCGCTGTCGCATGAACGCGCCGCCCCGCGCCCCGTCCCGCACCAGGCTGCGCCACACCGTGGCCGGGGCGCATTGGCAAGCAGCGGGACGACGCAGACGCCCGTTTTGGCCACAACCCGAAGGGACGGGGCGCCGAGCAACGGCTTCGCCGTTGCGCGCCCATGGGCAGGCAAACGCCCGCGGGCGCGAAGCGCCCGCTCGGGGCGCATTTCGTTGTCAGGCTCCCTTGCAATATTCGCGATATTGCTGCGGTCACCCTCCTAGAACTGCATCCCACATCGCCACCGTCGCACACGCGGGTATTTATGAAATAGGTTCTAGTAGTACGGCGCGAGCGGCTTGTAGATTTCCCCAACGCGCCGCCGCTCGGCGACGGGCTCGGAATCGGGACCGGTGCGCTAAAGCCGCACCCTACGCATCACTGCTGACCGCAACGCGAGAGACGCGCGGCGCGCGGCCGCCGTAGAACATCGTGTACATCACCGGAATCAGCACCAGCGTCACGAGGGTCGATGCGGTCAGCCCGCCAATGACGGCGCGCGCGAGGGGGGCCTGGGCGTCCGCGCCCTCGCCGATGCCGAGCGCGAGCGGCAGCAGGGCGAGGATGGTGGTGAGCGTCGTCATCAGAATCGGGCGCAGGCGCCTGCGGCCGGCCTCCGCCACCGCCTCGAGCACGGCGATGCCCTCGCGCCGCAGCCGCCCCGCCTGGTCCACCAGCAGGATCGCGTTGTTCACCACGATGCCGCCCAGCATGATGCAGCCGATGAACGACTGCAGGTTGAGCGTGGTCCGGGTCAGGAACAACATCAGCAGCACGCCCACCGCCGCCAGCGGCACCGATCCCATGACCACCACCGGATCGCGCAAGGATTCATATTGCGCGGCGAGCACCATGTAGACCAGTACCAGCGCCAGCCCCAGCGCGACCAGCAGCTCCCGGAACGCCTTCTGCTGCTCCTCGTAGTTGCCGGCGATGCGCAGCTCGTAGCCCGCGGGCCGCGGGATCTCGTCCATGCGCGCCCGCACGTCGCGCGCCACCGAGCCCAGATCGCGCCCGGCCACGTTGGCCTTGATGCTGACCAGGCGCTGCTGGTCCTTGCGGTCGATCATGATCGGACCGCGGCTCTGCGCCGCCTCGACGAGATTGCGCAGCGCGACCTGTTCCCCGGACGCGGTGGTGAGCGTGAGATCGAGGACCTCGTCGGGCGAGCGCTGCTCCGCGTTCTCGAGCTGCACGAGGATCCGGTAGGAGTTGCCCGCGACCCGGTATTCGCCCGCGCGCGAACCCGCAATCGCGGTCTCAATCACCCGCGTCACGTCGCGCACCGAGAGCCCGAGGTTGGCCACCTTGTCGCGGTCGACGCGGATGGCGAGCTCGGGGATGGCGGCCTTGCGGCTCACGTCGACGTCGGTGATCCCCGGCACGCCGGCGATCGCTTCGGCGACGCGGTGCGACAGCACATCCAAGGTCCCCAGCTCGAACCCGCGAACCTCGACCACCACCCCTTCCTCGGCGGCGAGCAGCCGCTCGAGCAGGAACTGCCCCTGCGGCGCACGGGTGCGGATCTTCATGCCCGGGATCCGGCCGTCGAGGCGCCGCCGCAGGTCGTTCGCGATCTCGCTGTTCGAGCGGCCGCGCTGCGCCGCGGGCGTGAGCGAAAGCCGGATCTCGCCCTGCGAAGCCCCGCCCGCGCGCCGGCTCGACGTCACCACGCTCACCACCGACGACACGGTCTCAGGCACGGCGGCGTAGACGATTTTCTCCATGAGGCGCGTTTGCTGGTCGACGAGTGCAAGCCGCGTGCCCGGCTCCATCTCGCCGGTCACGCGCACCTCGCCCTCGTCGGAGGGCGGCAGGAACTCGGTGCCGATCAGCGGGATCAGCGCGAGGCTCGCCGCGAAGAGGATCGCCGCGCCCCACAGCGTCGCCGACCGGTGGCGCAGCGCCCAGTGGAGCACGTCCCGGTAAGCGTTCTCCATGCGACGCAGCCAGCCCGCCATGCGTTCGGCCAGGCGCTGCGTGAAGCCCCCGGTGGGCCCGATCTTGGGCGCCTCGAGCAGCCGCGAGGCCAGCACCGGCACGAGACTCAGCGCCACCAGCAGCGAGCAGAAGAGCGAGAACATGATTACGTAGGCGAGCTCGCGGAACAGCACGCCCGACACGTCCCGCAGGAAAATGAGCGGCAGGAAGATCACCAGCGTGGTGACGGTGCTGGCGATGATCGCGCCGCCGACTTCGCGCGTGCCCTGCACCGCGGCGACCGGCACCGCCTCCCCGTTCTCCTGGCGCCGGCGGAAGATGTTCTCCATCACCACCACCGAGCTGTCCACCATCATGCCGACACCGAGCGCGAGCCCCCCGAGCGTCATGAGGTTCAACGTGAAGCCGCTGAAGAAGAGCAGCGCGAACGTCGCGATGACCGAGATCGGGATCGCCACCGAGATCACCAGCGTGCTCCTCACGTTGCGCAGGAAGAAGAGCAGCACCAGCACCGCCAGCACGCTGCCGTAGAGCACCGACCGCGCCACGTTGGCGATCGAGCGCTCGATGAAGTTGCCCTGGTTGATGACCGGCACGATCTTCACCTGCGGCATGGCGCGGTTGATGGCCTCGACCTCCGCCAGCACGCGCCGGGCCACCTCGACGGTGTTGGCGCCCGACTGCTTGCGGATCGCCAGCCGTAGCCCCCGCTCGCCGTTGACCCGAATGATGCGTTCGAGCCGCTCGTAGGTATCCCGCACCTTGGCGATCTGGCCGATGGTCACCACGCCCCCCGCGCGCCGCGCGACCACGGTGGCGCGGACCTCGTCCAGGCTCTTGAACTCCGCCGGCGCACGCAGCGTTACCTGGTACTGGCCCTGCTCGATGCGGCCTGCCGGCAGGTCAAGGTTGGCGTCGCGGATCGCGGCGAGCACCTGGTCGAGCGGCAGGGCGAGCGCCCGCAGCCGGTCGGGGTCGAGCTCGATGCGCACCTCGCGGTTGAATCCGCCCCAGGGATCGACCTGGGCGACGCCTGGGACGCGGGCGAAGCGGTAGCGGATCTGGTCCTCGATCAGCTCGGTCAGCTCGACCGGGTCGAGGTGGCTCGAGACGCCGAGCAACACCACCGGAAAGCTCGCGACGTCGAACTTGCGGATGCGCGGTGCCACGACGTCGTCGGGCAGCTCGTTGAGCTCGTCCTCCAGCTTGGCCTGCACGTCGAGCGCGCCGGTGTCGACGTCCGTGCCCCAGGCGAAGGTCACGCGCACGCTGCTGTTGCCCTCGGACGACTCGGACGTGATCTCCTCGACGCCGGGGACGGTGGCGACGATCTCCTCGACGATCTGCGTGACGAGGCGCTCCATCACCTCCGGGCTCGCGCCCTCGTAGCCGGTGCGCACGGTCACGGTGGGGAGCTCGATCGCC
>JBFKNN010000147.1:0-7988 GCA_041629335.1 Burkholderiales bacterium
CCTTCGGCAGGCGGAACTCGGGGATGCCGTAGCGCAGCACGCCGCCCGGCGCGTGCAGCGCCTCATAGATGGTGACGGGATAGCCGTGACGCGCAAGCTCGCCGGCGCACACGAGCCCCGAGGGGCCCGAGCCGATGATCGCGACTTTCTCCTTGCGCGTGATCTTGGCCTCGACCGATGGCGTCTGCGTGCGCTCCCAGTCGGCGACGTAACGCTCGAGGTGCCCGATCGCCACGGGGTTGAAGCGGTTGGTCATGCTGCACTCGGCTTCGCACTGCGACTCCTGCGGGCAGACGCGCCCGCAGATGGCCGGCAGCGGGTTCGCGGCGCGCAGCAGCTGTGCCGCGCCCGCCATGTCGCCGGCGGCCACGAGGTGGATGAATTCGGGAATCGGCACCCGCACCGGGCAGCCGTCCACGCATACCGGATCCTGGCAGCGCAGGCAGCGCTCAGCCTCAAAAGCAGCCCGCGGCGCGGTGTAGCCTTCGTTCACCTCCTTGAAGTCGTGCGCTCGCACTTCCGGCTCACGCACGGGCATCGTGGTTTTTTCTGCGCGTTTGACGGGCATTACCTTGCCTCCCGGTTTGCCATGCAGGTGAGACGGTCGAGAGCGCGCTTCTCTTCCTTGACGTAGGCCTTGTTCCGGCGCATCGCGACGTCGAAGTCGACCTCGTGAGCGTCGAAGCATGGTCCGTCGACGCACGCGAACTGCGCCTTGCCCCCGACATTGACGCGGCAGCCGCCGCACATGCCGGTGCCGTCGACCATCAGCGGGTCCATCGAGACCAGCGTCTTCACCTTGGGCCCGCGCGTGGTTTCGGCGACGGCGCGCATCATCGCCATCGGGCCGATCGCGACCACGTGATCGGGCCGCCCCGGCCCGTCGCCGTCGATCAGCTGCGCCAGCCGTTCGGTGACGAAGCCCTTGAACCCGGCCGAGCCGTCGTCGGTGCAGATCTCCAGGTTGTGGCACACCGGCGCGAGCTCATCGGCAAGGATGAGGAGTTCCTTGCTGCGTGCGCCAAGGATGGCGGTCGTCTTGTCGCCGCGGGCCGTGAATTCGCGCATCAGGCACAGCAGCGCGGCCGACCCGAAGCCCCCTCCCACGCCGCAGACGTGCCCGCCCGGCGCGATCTCGATGTGTCCGCCCATCGGGCCTGCCACGTCGAGAATCTCGTCGCCGGCCTCGAGCGTGCAGACGCGCTTGGTGGTAGCGCCGACTTCCTGCACCACGATGGTGAGCGTGCCCGCGTCGCGGTCGTAGTCGGCGATGGTGATCGGGATCCGCTCTCCACCCTCGCGCACCCGGAGCATCACGAACTGGCCCGGCCGCGCGGAAGCCGCGATCAGCGGCGCCTCGAGGCGGAAGAACTTGGTGACCGGTGTGAGCCGGCGGGTTTCAATGATGCGTGCCATGTCCTGGTCCTAAAGAAGCGGATGCTCGTGCATCGCCTTGATCCGCGCCCAGCGGCGCTCGGTCTCGGCCTGGATGCCATCGATGATCTCGGCGTTCTCCGGCTTGGTCAGATGGCGGGTCTTGCCCATGAGCTTGAGCCAGTCTGACACCGGGTGGCGGCGGCCGGTCGCGTCCGGATCGTAAGTGAGCGTCGTGTGGCCGTGCTCGATCTCGTAGAGCGGGAAGAAGCAGCTGTCGATCGCCGCCTGCAGCACCGGCAGGCTGGAGTCGTCGGCCGTGCGCCAGTTGAGCGGGCAATACGACAGGATCTTGCCGTAGACCAGCCCCTCGTTCTTCGCGTACCACTGAGCCTTCGCGACCTTGCGCATGAGGTCCTCGGGATAGCCCTCGCTCGCGGTGAACACATAAGGCACGTGGCAGGCGGCGAAGATCTGCGCGGTGTCCTTGTGGTGATAGCGCTTGCCGGGCAGCACCTTGCCCACTTCGCTCGTGGCGGTGCGGTGGCCGAACGGCGTGGAGTATGAAAGCTGGGCGCCGGTATTCATGTAGCCCTGGTTATCGTACTCGATGATCATCATGCGGTGATTGCGGTTGGCCGCGCCCACCGCCGGACCCATGCCGATGTCCATGCCGCCGTCGCCGGAGACCATCACGAAGGTGATGTCCTTGGAATCCGGCAGCTCGCCGCGCCGGATGCGCTCGTAGTACATCTCGACGAGCCCGGAGAGCGTCGCCGCGCCGTTCTGGAACAGGTTGTGGATGTAGTTGATGCGGTGTGCCGTCGTCGGATAGCCGGTGGTCACGACCATCGCGCAACCCGTCTGGAACAGCACCACCACGTCACCTTCCAGTGCGTTGTAGACCTGGTGCAGCGTCGGAAAGGCACCGCAGCCCGGGCACGCGCCGTGTCCGGGACCGATGCGGTTGGGCACCTCGGTCATCTTCCACAGCGGCTGGAGCTCGACCTTGAGCCGGCCGGTCGCCGGATCGCGCTCAACCTGCGCCATGCCTCGCGGAATATCGGCCCCGGTGACCGGCGGCAGGCCGGTGCGCGGCCGGCTGTCGGGCCGACCGGCGGTGGCGCCGTAATAGGCAAAGGGCAAGTCGGTGCGATCCGATTTTGCCGCCGCGATGGCCTGCGCGAAGAACTGCCCGGCATCAACCCCGTAGAAGTCCTTGCCGCCGAGGCCATAGACGCGCGACAGGACCCGAGTATGGTTTTCCGGATCGATCTGGATCGCAGCGCGCACCTCGAGCGAAAGGTTGCCGCCATCCGCGCCGTAGGAATCCGCCCGGTCGCCGATGGTGACAGCCTTCACGCGCCGGAGCGCGCGGCGGAATTCGTCCGCCGGAAACGGCCGCAGGACATTGGGCGAGAGCACGCCCACCTTCTCTCCCTTGCCGCGCAATTCGTCGGCTGTTTCCTTCGCGGTCTCGGCGGCCGAGTTGAGCAGCACCGTGGCGACCTCGGCGTCATCCATGCGGTAGGCGTCGAGCACCGGGTAGGGCCGGCCGGTCAGCTGCTCGAGCTCGGCGAGCACCTCGGGGATCACGTGCCTTGCGGCGTCCATCGCCTGCGAGAGCTGGACCTTGTTGTTGATGAGGTCCGGGTCATTCATGTACGGCCCGAAGGTCGTGGGATGTTCAGTGTCGAGCGGCGTGGGCATCGGCGGCCGCTTGCCGAGAAACCGGTGAACGGGCTCGAGGTCGTCGAACACCTGGATACGGCGCTTCTGGTGGCTCGTGAAGAAGCCGTCGTAGGCGACGAGCACCGGCAACCGCACGTCGCGGTGCTCGCCGATCTTGATGGCGGCAAAGTTGAGATCGTACACGGCCTGCGGGTCGCGCGCGCAGAGCATGATCCAGCCGGTGTTGAGCGCGTAGTAGATGTCCGAGTGGTCGCCACGGATGTCGAGCGGCCCGGAAACCGCGCGCGCCGCGATGTTGAGCACCATCGGCACCCGCGTGCCGGCCTGGACCGGGAGCTGCTCGAGTGCGTAGAGCAGGCCCTGCGAACTGGTGGCGTTCAACACGCGCCCGCCGCCCAGCGCCGCGCCGTAGCAGATCCCTGCGGCGCCGTGCTCGCCGTCGCCTGCGACCATCACGATCTCGTGCTCGCCATTGGCGCCCATCTTCGAGAGGTTCTCTGCGACTTCGGTCGAGGGCGTGATCGGGAAGTATCCCATCAGGTGAAAGCCGATGTCGCGGGCCGCGAGCGCCGCAGCCTCGTTGCCGCTCTTGAATTCGAGTTTCTGTCGCACGGCGCCCACCGAAACGTTGGTCGCGCGGGCTGCAGTGGCCAAGGCCTGGTCCGTCATGGTTTCCCCCGTTATTCGATCAGATCCGGGAACAGCGGCACGCGCAGCCGGTCGGCAAGGCCGGGCGTTTCCGCTTCCTTGGTGAGCGCGCCGCTCGGGCACGATTCGACGCAGCGCAGACATCCCTTGCAGTAACGGTAGTCGATGCCCATCAATTCGCGCTCGAATTTGCCGCCCGCCTCGCCCGCGCCCCAGGTCAGGCAGAAGTCCGGGCAGACGAGATCGCACACGCCACAGTGGATGCATTTGTCACGGTCGAGAACCGGCATGAGTCCCGTGCGCGACGCGGAAAGATCGTTCCATGCCATGTTTCCCGGCTCGGGCAGGATGCCGCCGGGAGGCTGCGTTTCGTAGCCCCACGCGGGCTCGCACTGGGCGGCCGGCAAGTCGCCCTTGGCGCGGCCCACGCCTTCAAGAATCTCGAACTCGGCGGCGCCGCGCTGGAACGCGCGCGTGTTGGACGCAACGGCCTCGGGGTGCCTGCCCTCGAACTCCTCGGACAGCGCGTCCAGAATCGCATCGGTGCCGAGGAACGGGAACGCGCCGGCCAGCGTGCCCAGCAGGACCGCGTTGGGGCGCGATTTCTCTTCCATGGCGATCCCGAGCGCGTTGACGCGAATCACGCGCGCTGTGCACGGCAGTGCCTCAAGCTCATCGGGCACGAGACCCGGCGGGGCGTTGTAGATGAACGTGCCGTCCTTGAGCAGGCCGGCGCGCGTCGCGGGATTGCGCAGCAGCGCCGCGTGGAAGACGACGATGGCGCTCGGCGTTTCGACCGGCGCGCTGTTGCGGATCGGACGCTCCTTGGGACCCAGCCGCACGAACGAGCGCACCAGCGAGCCCTTCTTCTCCGACCCATATGAGGAGAAATGGGCGCCGTTCAGGCCCATTTTCAGCACGGCGGCAGTCGCCAGCACTTGCCCCGCCGCATGGGCACCCAGTCCCCCGATCGACTCGAATCTCACTTCGAAGAATCGGCCCGAGTTGGGCATCGAGAGGGTCGGGTTCATCGGACGGCCGCCCGGGTCGCTGCGGTCAGCGACGGCTCGCGTACTCTGACGCAGCGCCCCGCGAGCAGCGCGCTGCGATGGACGATGCGGAAATTCGCATCGGTTTCAGCCAGCGCGACGACGGCGCGAAAATCCGTCTTTCCCGCCTCGCGCATGGCCATGTCCATTCTCATCCCTTCCATATTCAACACCCCAAGGTCATGCCCTTGACGGTCCGTCCTCGCTGTTCTTCATTTTTTCGTTCATTATTCCAGCATTCCGCAGAGCCAAATTGACTTGGATCAAACTTGCTTGATGCCATTACCCGCATGCGCCAGTGGGGTTTTCCCGGTGGCAGCGGGACACGGCGTGCCGATCGGCCCCGATGCGCGTCACCCGTCGCGCAACATGATCCGGGCGGGACGGGCGGCTTCGCGCGATCAAGTGTGTGACTTGTTCCTCACCTGTCAGCATCGTGCGCCTGTCCGATGCCTTTCGAAGCGTGCCGTCGCTGGCCGTGCAGGCCGAGTGCTCAATGAGCAAAGCGTCTTTCGGGACACGCTCGCTGCATCGCCGCAAATGTCGCGCGCATGCCGGTAACCCAAGTGCACCACGTCCCGCCGAAGTCGGGGCCGATCCGGGCGGCATCCCGCGCACAAGCAGAAGAGCGGACTCAAGCTGAACGCGCGCCGCGCGTGATGCATATCTGGTATCTTTGCCGCGACGAGCGAAGCTGACGAACCGCACGCATCGTGCCCGGACTGGACAATATCAACGGCGAGGCGGCTCGGACCGGATGGGCCCGGCCGTGCATCATCGCTGCGGTAATCACCGCGGGGCTCGCAATCGACCAGGGGCTCGATTTCTGGGGCCAGGCGCTGACCAGTGCCACGGTGTGGCTGCTGTTCCTGCACTGGCTGCGGCGCGCTCCTGCGACCACGCGGATCGCTCTTATCGCCTGCGTGATGTACGCGACCGCCGGCGAGATTTTCCTGTCGCTCGTGTGGGGTCTCTACGATTACCGGCTTGCGAACATTCCGTGGTTCGTCCCGCCCGGCCACGCGCTCCTGTTCATGCTGGGCGGGCTCCTCGCCGCCCGCACCGGCACGTGGATCGTGTGGGCCGTGCCGATCGCGACTGCGCCGTTCGTGCTGCTGCTCGCGATTACCGGAGCCGACACGCTGGGTCCCGCGCTGTTCGCGCTTTTCCTCGCGTGCGTCGTCCTCGGCCGCGCGCGGAAGCTCTATGCAGTGATGTTCGTGGTGTCGCTGGCGATGGAGGTCTACGGCACCTGGCTCGGCAACTGGACCTGGCGCTCCGACGTGCCGTGGCTCGGGCTCACCACGATCAATCCGCCGCTCGCCGCGGGCACCTTCTACTGCATTCTGGACCTGCTGGTGGTGCGGACCGTGGCCTGGCTGCGCCCGCGCCCGCAGAACCGTCCACGGCTCGCCGGTGCTCTACCGTTCAGCCGACTTTTCCCAGTTTGGCTCCGGGCGGCCAGGCTTTGGGCGCGGCGCGCTCGTATTGGGGCGGGAACCTGACCTCGGCCCCCAGCGTGACCGCTGCGTGCGCCGGCCAGCGCGGATTGAACAGCATTGCGCGCGCCAGCGCCACGTAGTCGGCCCTGCCGGATGCCACGATTTCTTCGGCCTGCTGCGGATCGCTGATGAGCCCGATGGCGCCCGTCGTGATGCCGGTCTCGCGCCTGACGCGCTCCGCAAAGGGCACCTGGTAACCGGGCCCGACCGGAACCTTGGCATCGAGCACGACGCCGCCGCCGGAGACGGTGAGGTAGGCGCAGCCGAGCTCTTTCAGCTTCCGTGCGTAGACGACAGCGTCCTCAACGGTCCAGCCGCCCGCGGCAAAATCGGTCCCCGAGATTTTCGCGCCGAGCGGCTTCGCCCACGCCGCGCGCACCGCGCGGAAGACCTCGAGCGGGAAGCGCATGCGGTTCTCCAGGCTGCCGCCATATTCATCGGAGCGCTGATTGGCAAGCGGCGACAGGAATTCCGACAACAGGTAGCCGTGCGTCGAGTGCAGCTCCATGAAATCGAGCCCGAGGCGCGCCGCGCGCCGCGCCGCATCCACGAACGCCTGCTTGATGACATCCATGTCGGCGCGCTCGAGTGCACGCGGCGTGGGCCAGCCCGGCGCCAACGGCACCGCGCTCGGCGCAACGGTCTGCCAGGCGCCTTGGCCGGGCTCGAGCGGACCGCGCCCCTCCCAGGGCCGCTGCGAAGATCCTTTTCGGCCGGCGTGGCAGAGCTGGATACCGAGCCGGATCGGCGAGATGCTGCGCACGAATTTCACCACGCGCGCCATCGCCGCTTCGTTCGCATCCGAGTAGAGGCCGGTGCATTGCGGCGTGATGCGTCCCTCGGGGGTCACCCCGGTCGCCTCGATCGACAAGATCCCGGCGCCCGATATGGCGAGCGAGGCAAGGTGCGCAAGATGCCAGTCGGTCATCGAGCCGTCGGCCGCACTGTACTGGCACATCGGCGCCACCATGATCCGGTTGTCCACCTGCATGTCGCCTACGGAGAAGGGCGTGAAGAGCTTGCTCGTCATCAGTACTTCCTCTTAGCCAAAATAGCCGATCAGACGCCACCACAGGTAATCGACCGGCAGCAGCACGAAAATGCTCACCAGCGCGAGCGGCACCGTCAGCCGCAGCGTCGTGCGCAGCCGCAGGTTGGCGAGCTGCAGCCCGAGAAGCACCGGCGGCACCTGGTACGGCAGGATGAGCGTCGAATAACCCACCGCCATCGTCATCAGCGCGGCCTTGATCGGCCAGCCGGCGGCCTGCGCGAAAGCCTCGGCGAGCGGCGCGAGCAGCGCCGGCTGCGACGGATTGGTCGTGATGAGCCCGGCCAATGTGGCCAACAGCGACAGGATCCCGAAATTGACCGCATCATTGCCGGGCTCGAGCCGGATGACATCGAGCAGGGCCCGTCCGAGCGCGTGGCTCAATCCGGTATCGAGCATGACCGCTCCCAGGCCAAGGATCGCGCCGATGTAGAAGAACGCGCCGAACCGCACGCGATCCTGGAAAATGGTCACCGGCACCGCGCCGACGCGCGGCAGCAGCGCCACCACGGAAGCCGACAGCGCAACCCAGCCGGGCCGGATGCCGTGCAGAAAATCAGTAGCCCACAGCGCGAGTGATGCCGCAAGGATTACCGTCAGGCGCTTCTCCTCCGCGCTCATCGGCGTGAGGTCAGCGCTGCTCTCCGCAAGGCGCGTCGTGTCCGGAAAAAGCCA
>JBFKNN010000148.1:0-7986 GCA_041629335.1 Burkholderiales bacterium
CGCCCTGAACGCAATCGCGGACCGCGTCTACGCGCGCTGGCTGTGCGGTCTGTCGCGCGGCTGACCGCGCCCGCAAACCGCCCTCACAATCGCTTACAAACCGTTACACACGTCGCGCGCCCCGCCGCCTAGACTGAACTCGTCGGCCGGCTCATGCCGGCGGCACTGACCAACCAACGACGAGGAAAGGACCCATCATGAAACGCTACGCTTTGGCAATGGGAGCAGCGCTGCTGCTCGCGTCGGCGCCGGCAATGCCCCAGGAGGTGCGCGAAGACCTGCGCGAATTGCGTGAGGACCGGCGCGAAATCCGCGACGACCGCCGCGAGCTGAGGGACGACAACCGCGAGGTCCGGCAGGACCGCCGCGAGCTGGCGCGGGACCGCCGCGAGCTGCGCGAGGATCGCCGCGGTTTCCGCGAGGCGGTGCGCGACGGCGACCGCGACGCCGCGCGCGAAGCGCGTCGGGACATCCGCGACGACAAGCGCGATATCCGTGCCGATCGCCGCGAGCTGATGCACGACAAGGCCGAACGCCGTCACGATGCGCGCGAGCTCCGGCATGACCGGCGCGAGCTGCGCCATGACCGGCGCGAGCTCCACCGCGACGTGCAGGCACGCCGCGGCAGGCAGTGATGCCGCTCGGCGGTTAAGACAGGCAGGGAGGCGAAAGGCCGGTGGCGCGAGCCCCGGCCTCTTGTGTTTCCGGTCAGTCGCGGAAGTTCTTGAACTGGAGCGGGAAGTCCGCGATCGACTTGCGCACCAGCGCGATCACGTCCTGCAGGGCGTCCTTCTTGGCGCCGGAGACGCGCACCGCGTCGCCCTGGATGCTGCCCTGGACTTTCATCTTGCTGTCCTTGATCAGCTTGACGATCTTCTTGCCGAGCTCCTGCTCGACGCCGACACGCAGCGTGATGTCCTGCTTCACCTTGTTGCCGGAGATCTTGTCGATCTTGCCGAGCTCAAGGCAGCGGATGTCGATCCCGCGCTTCGCGAGCTTGCCGGTCAGCACATCGCGCACCTGCGTGAGCTTGAAGTCGTCGTCGGCATAGACGGTGAGGATCTTCTCCTTCTCCTTGGTCTCGACCCGCGCATCCGAGCCTTTGAAGTCGAAGCGGTTGGAGATTTCCTTGTTGCACTGGTCGACCGCGTTGTTGACTTCCACCTGGTTGATCTCGGAAACAATGTCGAAGGACGGCATTATTGTTTTCCTCCCGTAAGAAAGGCGCAATTATACCGCGCCGGGGCACCCCGGCCGCTCAGCGCCGCGCGAGCTTCACTGACTGCGAGGTGACCGGCAGGGCCGTGCCGTCGTCGAATTCCGCCGCGGCTTCGATCGCAAAGCGGGCAATTCTCTCCGCGCCCCAGCCGGCCCGGCCGTAGACCGCGTAGATTGCCCCCAGCGCGTAGTCGCTGCCGCTGCCGAACGCGTAGAACTTCGAGAACTCCTGCGCCGTGCGATGCGCAGCGATGCCGAAGATGCCGCGCGGGTTGGCGATCAGCACGTCCATGCGCGAGGACTCGAGCGACTCCTCCTCTCCGTCGTCGGCGAGCAGGAAGTAGTCGCGCTTCAATACGGCGTGCAGCTTCTGCCAGGTGCGGAAGATCTCGATCGGCGTGCCGAACCGCGCATACACGCGTGGCCGCGCGAAATAGTCGGCCAGGATCGTCTTGAACGTGGCGGTGCCGGTAACACCGAGGTAGCTCGTGCCCACCTTGATGATCTTCTCGTGGTTGGCGATGTAGGCTGCCGACTCCTTGCCGCTTCCCCACTTGGTGAGCGTGTCGGCTGCGATCGCGCAAAAGCCGTTCTTCTTGACGACGGCGATCGTGGTCATGGCGCCGCCGGCTCGCCGAAGTGGCAGACGTAATCGAGCGTCTCGAGCGCTTCGATGTCGAACGAGCTCTTGCCGGGGACGCGGAAGCTGTCGCCGGCGCGGCAGAGGCGCCAGTCGGCGTCGCCCGGCAGGCGCACGCGGCAGTTGCCGGCGACGATCTCGATCATCTCGGGCTCGTCCGTGTTGAACGTGAGGACGCTCGGCATGATGACCCCCACGGTCTTGCGGTCGCCGCCCGGAAAATGCACGGTATGGCTCACGCACTTGCCGCCGAAGTAGACGTTGGCCTTCTTGACGACCGACACATTGTCGAACTTGGGCATTGTCGCTCCTCGGGTTATCTGCGGCGCCTGGCGGCAATGCGCATGCGCAGCGCGTTCAACCGGATGAAGCCGGCGGCGTCGGCCTGGTCGTATGCGCCCCTGTCGTCCTCGAAGGTGGCGATCGTCGGATCGAACAGCGAATCCGACGCGGACTCGCGCCCGACCACGATCACCGTGCCTTTGTAGAGCTTGACCCGCACGGACCCGTTGACCGGCTTCTGCGACTCGTCGATCAGCGTCTGCATGAGCCGCCGCTCGGGGCTGAACCAGTAGCCGTTGTAGACGAGGCGCGCGTAGCGCGGCATGAGGTCATCCTTCAGTGCCAGCACCTCGCGGTCGAGGGTGATCGACTCCATCGCGCGGTGGGCCTTCAGCATGATGGTGCCGCCCGGGGTCTCGTAGCAGCCGCGGGACTTCATGCCGACGTAGCGGTTCTCGACCAGGTCGAGGCGCCCGATGCCATGCTTGCCGCCGAGCTGGTTCAGGCGCGTGAGCACCCGTGCCGGGGTCATCTTCCTGCCGTTCACCGCGACGATGTCGCCGCGCCGGTACTCGAGCGCCACGTACTCCGGACGGTCGGGGGCCTTCTCCGGCGAGACCGTGATGCGCCACATCGATTCCTCGGGCTCGTAGCCCGGGTCCTCGAGGATGCCGCCTTCGTACGAAACATGCAGCAGGTTGGCGTCCATCGAGTACGGCGCGCCGCCCTTTTTCTTCTTGTAGTCCACCGGGATGCCGTGCTTCTGCGCGTAGGCGAGCAGCTTTTCGCGCGAGTTGAGGTCCCATTCGCGCCACGGCGCGATGATCCTGACGTCGGGCATCAGCGCGTAGGCGCCGAGCTCGAAGCGCACCTGGTCGTTGCCCTTGCCGGTTGCGCCGTGCGAGATCGCGTCCGCGCCGGTGCGGCGCGCGATCTCGACCAGGCGCTTCGCGATCAGCGGCCGCGCGATGGAGGTGCCGAGCAGGTACTCGCCCTCGTAGACGGCGTTGGCGCGGAACATCGGAAACACGAAGTCGCGCACGAACTCCTCGCGCAGGTCGTCGATGAAGATCTGCTTCACCCCGGCCATGCGCGCCTTGCGCCGCGCCGGTGCGAGCTCCTCGCCCTGGCCGATGTCGGCGGTGAATGTCACCACCTCGCAGTCGTACACGTCCTGCAGCCACTTCAGGATCACCGACGTATCCAGCCCGCCCGAGTAGGCGAGGACCACCTTCTTGACTTTGCTCATAGTCCAACCAAAAAAAGAAAAATCGTGCCTGCCACGGGATTCAGGCAGCAGGAAGAACGGCGTTCGCGGCGCGCGGCATCGGCCGGCGCGCTATACGTGTCGTTCGCCGCCGAGCTCCTGGATCTTTACCCGTCCCAGGAGGAGGTATTCCATCAACGCTTTCTGAGCGTGCAGCCGGTTCTCGGCCTCGTCCCATACCACGCTCTGGGGCCCGTCGATCACCTCCGCGGTGACTTCCTCGCCGCGGTGGGCGGGCAGGCAGTGCATGAAGATCGCGTCCTTCTTCGCCGCGCGCATCATGTCGGCGTCGACGCACCAGTCCTCGAAGTCGAGCTTGCGCTCGGCGTCCTCGGCTTCCATGCCCATGCTCGTCCACACGTCGGTGGTGATGAGGTGCGCGCCCTTGACCGCGTCCATCGGATCGCTGAATTCCTCGTAATGATCGGTGCCGTAGAGGCCCGCGCGCTCGGGCTCGACCTCGTAGCCGGGCGGCGTCGAGACATGCACGTTGAAGTCGAACACCTCCGCGGCCTGCAGCCAGGTGTTGCATACGTTGTTCGAGTCGCCGATCCACGCCACGGTCTTGCCGGCGATCGAGCCGCGGTGCTCGACGAAGGTAAAGATGTCGCCCAGAATCTGGCACGGGTGGTACTCGTTGGTGAGCCCGTTGATGACTGGCACGCGCGAGTATGCCGCGAAGTGCTCGATGATGGTCTGCTCGAACGTGCGGATCATCACGATGTCGACCATGCGGGTAATGACGCGCGCCACGTCCTCGATCGGCTCGCCGCGCCCCATCTGGGTATCGCGCGTCATCAGCGTGATCACCGAGCCGCCGAGCTGGTGCATGCCGGCCTCGAACGACACGCGGGTGCGGGTCGAATGCTTCTCGAACACCATGGCGAGCGTGCGGTCGTGCAGCGGGCGGTACGGCTCGTAGCGTTTGAACTTGCGCTTGATCCAGCGCGCGCGCTCGAGCAGGTACAGGTACTCCTCGCGGCTGAAGTCCTTGAGCTGCAGAAAGTGCCGGACTTGCATGGCGGGGAGATGTGAGCGGCGCCGTGCCGGTCTAGGCGGGCTGGGTGGACGGCTGCGCGGCGGATTGCCGGGCGAGGAAAGCGAGCACCAGGGCCGAAAGCTTATCGACGAGGTGGTCGGCATTCTCGCGGGTGAAGATGAGCGGCGGCAGCAGGCGAATCACGGTATCGGCCGTGACGTTGATCAGCAACCCCTCTGCCAGCGCCTGCTCGATCAACTCGTTGCACGGATAGGCGAGCTCGATGCCGACCATGAGACCCCGCCCCCGGATCTCCCTCACGCCCGCGTTGCCGGCGAACCGCGACGCCAGCGCCGAGCGGAGATGGTCGCCGACCGCCACCGCATTCGCCATCAGGCCCTCATCTTCGATGATCTGCAGCGTTGCGAGCGCAGCGGCGCAGGCGAGCGGATTGCCGCCGAAAGTGGATCCGTGATTGCCGGGTTTGAACAGCTTCGCTGCCGGGCCGGCGGCGAGGCAGGCGCCGATCGGCACGCCGTTGCCGAGCCCCTTGGCGAGCGTCATCACGTCCGGCGTCACCCTGGACTGCTGAAAGGCGAACCAGGTGCCGGTGCGCCCGATCCCGCTCTGCACCTCGTCGAGCATCAGCAGCCAGCCGCTGGCATCGCAGATCTCGCGCAGCCCCGCGAGATAACCCGGGTGGCAGACGTTGATGCCGCCCTCGCCCTGGATCAGCTCGACCAGCACCGCCGCCACGTTGCGATTGCTCTCGGCGACGCGCTTGACCGCCTCGAGGTCGTCGAAGGGAACGCGCACGAAACCCGAGACGAGCGGCTCGAACCCGGCCTGCACCTTGCGGCTGCCGGTGGCCGAGAGCGTGGCAATGGTGCGGCCGTGGAAGGCGCGCTCGAGCACGACGATGGCCGGCGACTCGATCTTGCGGTGATGGCCGTAGAGACGGGCGAGCTTGATTGCCGCCTCGTTGGCCTCGCACCCGGAATTGCAGAAGAAGACGCTGTCCATCCCGGAGATCGCGGCGAGCTTGTCGCCGAGCTTCTCCTGCAGCGGTATGCCGTAGAGATTGGAAGTGTGAACCAGCCGGGCCAGCTGCTCGGCGAGCACCGCGGTCAACTTCGGATGGCTGTGCCCGACGCCGCATACCGCGATGCCGGCCAGCGCATCGAGGTAGCGCTTGCCGCTCACGTCCCACAGCCACACCCCTTCGCCGCGCTCGAAAGCGACCGGCAGCCTGGCATAGGTGTTCATCACGTGTGACATGGCTCACTCGCCCAAAAAAACTAACGGCGGCCTGCGCCGCCGTGTCGGTAAGACGGTATTCTTCCCGATAAGTGCGTGATATGCAAGCCGGAATCGGAGCGGAACTGCGGATCGATGCGGCCCCCGGGGGCCGCGCCCGGATGCTGGACGGGAGGCGGCGCGCTGCTCGTCGCGCCGGCCGGTCTTGACTTGGTTACGCCATTGCCTTGAGGGCAGCGGCGAGGCGGCTCTTGTGGCGGGCTGCCTGGTTCTTGTGGATGATCTTCTTGTCGGCGATGGTGTCGATCACGCTGGTGGCGCGGCGAAAAACCTCGCCTGCGGCCTTCTTGTCGCCGGCTTCGATCGCCTTCTTGACGCTCTTCACCGCGGTGCGCAACTCGGAGCGCAGGCTCGCGTTGTGCTGGCGGCGAACTTCGCTCTGGCGCGCGCGTTTCCTGGCTGATGCGATATTGGCCATGTAAACTCCGGATTTTGAATCGGAAAAAGGGCGGTATGATACGGGCTTTCCGGTCCTTTGGCAAGGCGCGCGGCGCGCCGTTGCGCGGGGAGATCAAACAATAACATGAATCTGCTCAAAGCCCTGGCGACGGTCAGCAGTCTCACGCTGGTATCACGCATCTTCGGCTTCGTGCGCGACGTGGTGATCGCCCGGATTTTCGGCGCCGGGCTTGCCACCGACGCCTTCTTCGTCGCGTTCAAGATCCCCAACCTGCTGCGCCGCCTGTTCGCGGAGGGCGCGTTCTCGCAGGCGTTCGTGCCGATACTGGCCGAGTACAAGAACCAGCGCGGTGAAACGGAAACCCGCATCCTGCTCGACCACGTCGCCGGCTTCCTCGCGCTGGTGTTGTTCGTGGTGACGCTCGCTGGTGTCATCGCCGCGCCGCTCATCATCGCCGTGAGCGCCCCGGGGTTCATCGCCACGCCGGAGAAATTCGACCTGACGGTGAGCCTGCTGCGGGTGACGTTTCCCTACATCCTGTTCATCTCGCTCGTCGCGCTCGCCGGCGGCATCCTCAATACGCACAGCCGGTTCTCGGTGCCGGCGGCAACGCCGGTGCTGCTCAACCTCTCGTTCATCGTGTTCGCGCTGTGGGCCGCGCCGTACTTCGATCCGCCGGTCATGGCGCTGGCGTGGGCGGTGTTCGCCGGCGGCATCTTGCAGCTCGCGCTGCAGGTGCCGTTCCTGCTGCGGCTCAAGCTGCTGCCGCGCTTCCGGCTCGACCTGAAGGACGCCGGCGTGTGGCGCGTCGTGCGGCAGATGGGTCCGGCGGTGTTCGGCGTGTCGATCGCGCAGGTGAGCCTGCTCATCAACATGATCTTCGCCTCGTTCCTGGTGACCGGCAGCGTGTCGTGGCTTTATTACGCCGACCGGTTGATGGAGTTCCCGACCGGGCTTCTCGGCGTCGCGCTCGGCACCATCCTGCTTCCCAGCCTGTCGCGGCATTACGCCGAGCGCTCGGCGGCCGAGTACTCGGCACTGCTCGACTGGGGCCTGCGCCTGACGCTGGTGCTTGCGCTGCCCGCGGCGGTGGCGCTGGCGATACTCTCGGTGCCGCTGACCGCGACGCTGTTCCAGTACGGCGCGTTCTCGGCAAGCGATGTCTACGCCACACGCAGCGCGGTGATCGCCTACAGCGTCGGCCTGACCGGGCTGATCCTGGTCAAGGTGCTCGCGCCGGGGTTCTACGCGCAGCAGGACATCAGGACCCCGGTGAGAATCGCCGTCGTCACGCTCGTCGCGACGCAGACCATGAATTTCATCTTCATCTGGCCGCTGAAGCACGCCGGGCTTGCGCTGGCGATCGGGCTCGGTGCCTGCCTCAATGCGTTCCTGCTCTACCGCGGCCTGCGGCGCCGCGGCATCTACACCCCCGCGTCGGGCTGGGCCGAATTCCTGCTCAAGGTCGCGGTCGCCATCTGTGTCATGGGGGCGGCGCTGTGGTGGGTGGGCGGGACGTCCGCGTCGTGGATCGACGCGCGCGCGGCCGAGCGCGCGATGCGGCTCGCATGGGTGGTCGTTGCGGGCGCGGGCGCCTATTTCATCACGCTGTGGCTGCTCGGCTTCCGGCTGCGCGATTTCGCCCGGCGCATCACCGAATAGCCCGAATCCCGTTGTGGACTTTAGGCGCTCGTGCTTGTGCGCGGCGGGCGTTGCTTGCTAGATTCGGCCCTATCGGGTGTCCGTAGAGCCTATTTCATAAATACCCACGTGATGCGTTGCGGCCAAAACGGGATGGATGCGAGGCGCGGTGCGCAGCCAATATCGCGGCGGCTGCGACTCGTTAGCCGCAGGCCCGTTTGCGGGAGCAGCCGCGGAAGCCC
>JBFKNN010000149.1:0-7959 GCA_041629335.1 Burkholderiales bacterium
GCCCGTCTTGGCCGCAACCCGAAGGGACGGGGCGCCGAGCAACGGCTTCGCCGTTGCGCGCCCATGGGCAGGCAAACGCCCGCGGGCGCGAAGCGCCCGCTCGGGGCGCATTTCGTTGTCGGGCGCCCTTGCAATATTCGCGATATTGCCACGGTCGCCCTCCTAGAACTGCATGCCACATTGCCACCGTCGCACACGCGGGTGTTTATGAAATAGGTTCTAGAAAATGAACGCCGCGATTCCGGAAGGAGCCCGCCCGTGACGGTTGACCCGCGAGAGCGCCGCCTCGCGCATACGAGGGCGCTTTTCATCTGGGGTTCGTTCCTGATGGCGCAGGTGCTGTTCGTCGCATTGCTGCTCGCCGGGATCGCGCCAACGGGCGGGTCGCGGCCGGGCAAGCTCGTCACGGTCTTCGCCGTGCTCGCCCTGGGCGCGGGCATCGGCGCCCAGGTCATGTGGCGCCGGGCGCGCGGACCCTTCGATCGCGTCATGCGCGAGACGCCGGATCCGGCGACATTGCTGCCGCTCTATATCGTTGCGTGGGCGCTCGACGAGACCATCGCGCTGTTCGGGCTCGTGCTGGGTTTGCTGGGATTCCCGCCCGCCGTGTGGAGCGCCTTCAGCGTGGCGGGTTTCATCCTTACGCTCATTCATCGACCGGCGTAGTGCCGGGCCGGCAAAGGCGCAGCGGCAGCGCGCGTGCGACGCCGGCGTCAAAGCCTGTACAATGCTTCCTGGGTTCCCAACCGGAAGAGTTCACTGTGGATACAGCGCAAGCGGCGCACCTGAGCCCCGAGACGGTGCTCGCCGAGATGAAGAAGAACGGCGTGACGCACGTCGTCTGGCTGCCCGACAGCGAGACCAACTGGCTGTACGTGCTGATGAACGCGGACCCGTCGCTCACGCTCGTCGCGGTGGCGCGCGAGGGCCTTGCGTTCTCGGTTGCGGCGGGACTGCATGCCGGCGGCAAAACCCCGATCATTCTCATTCAGAACACCGGGATCATGGAGTCGGGCGACTCGATGCGCGGCTGGGCCCTGGGGCTCGCGGTGCCCGTCGTGATGATGGTGGGCTACCGCGGCTACACGAAGGGCAAGCCGCCGGTTGACACGGCGGCGACCTATACCGAGCCGTTCCTCAAGGCATTCGGCATCGAGCACCACCTGGTCGAGAACGACGCCGACGCGCCAAAGATCTCGGCCGCGTTCGAAGCCGCGCGCAGGAACAAGCGGCCGGTTGCGGTGCTGGTCGGCGACGAGTACCACGGTTTCCACTAAGCGTGCCCTGGCAGAAAGAAATCTAGCGCCAGGATGCCAAGAGAGAAAGATGACTGGGCCGCCGAGAAGCCGTGGCGCCGGAAACGGGGAACGACACAAGAGCTGATCATGCGATAGCCGTGCGGCTGCGGTTAATGCACCGTCGCCCTGGTATGGCTTATCAGTTTTATTTTGTTCTTTCTTGGCGGTCTTGGCGGTCTTGGCGGTTCAGTTCTTGTTCTTCTTGCGGTTCGAAATCATTCTGACTCTGTCAGGCGCTCCAAGGAATGGCGATGATCAAGACAGCGGAAATGCTCGAGGTATTCCAAAGCCACCGCGGCGACGCGATCGTGATCCCCGGACGCGGCGGCCGCTTCTGGATCAACATCAGCGGGCGGCCCAATCTCGACCTGCCGCTCGGCGACCCCGCGATGGGCGGGTGCGCCGGCTTTGCGCTCGGGCTCGCGCTCGCGCAGCCGCAGCGAAAAGTGGTGGTCTTCGATTCCGAAGGCGATCTGCAGATGAGCCTGGGCGTGCTGGCGATGGTCGCCGAGCACCAACCCGGGAACTTCTACCACTTCCTGCTCGACAACGAGTGCTACGCGACCACCGGCGGGCAGCCGGTGCCGAACGCGAAGACCATCGCCTACGACGCGATGGCGCGCGCCGCAGGCTACCCGCGTACCCACGCCTTCGACACGCTCGAAGGCTTCGCGGTGAAAATCGAGTCTATTCTGGCCGAGCCCGGCCCGGTGTTCGTCGCGATGAAGGTGGTCCCGGAAATCCAGAACGAGCCCATCGGCAAGCGACGGAAGTGGCAGACGCGCACGCGGCTGCAGATGGTCGCCGACCTCAGGCTGGAGCTCGGCCTGCCGGGCTGAGCACGCCGGGCGCGGCCCCGGCAGCCTCCAGGTCGTCCGGGACGCGGCCGCAGTCGCGCCGCGCGAACGAAAGCGTTCGACTAACGGTAGGTGTCGAGGCGCCCGCTCTTCTCGACGTCGGCGGCCGCCTGTTTGATCGCCACAAGTGCGCGTGCGCGAGCCGATTCTGCCGCATCGTCGTCGGGCAGCAGCGCCGGGTCGACGTGCTCCGCCATTCGGCGGCGCGAGATCGAGTAACCCCCGAGGAGCTGCGCCAGCGCCTCCGCCGAGAGGCGGTATTCCCGGTAGTCCTGGGCCATGCGCTCCTTGGCGCGGATCGCTTCGGTCACCCAGGGTCCCGAGCGGTTGTCCGCGCGCATGTGCTCGCGCAACGCCTGCGTGCTCAGGGCAAGCTGTAAGCGATGGCGGTAGCTCGCCGCCGCGCGGCGCAGGATTTCGACGCCGGTGTTCAAATACTCGTCGGCGCTATCCGCCAGCGCGCGCACCGGCGCGGCGTTGAGCGCGCGCAGCGTGGCGAGGTGGCGTCCGGCAGTCGCCGCATGCGTGTCGAGTTTGGCCTGGATTGCGGCAGCCTCGGGCGCGCCCGGATCCGCTTCGATCGTGATCGCGGCGGCGAGGCGCGCCCCGGTGTCGGCAACAAGCGCGGTGACCGTGCGGGTGAGCGTCCGTTTCTGGTAGGCACCATAGGCGAAATACGCGGCAAGCAGCGCGACGATCGCGCCCGCGGCAACGAGCTGGCGTTTTCGGGTCAAAGTCATGGGCGCCAATTTTACCCAACAATTTGTTCCAATTTATGGACTTGCGGGCGGCACACCGGCATATTCCGCTTCCTTTTCCGGCCCGGGAAGGGCAAACTTGGCGCCGGTTTGCCCGTGTCCACGCGGCATGGCGCTGATACCCAATCGCAACGGGAGGAAATGATGAAACAGCGCACAACATCGAAGACCATACTGCTCGCTGCGCTGCTTGCGCTCGCCGCGGGCCCCGGGGCTGCCGCGCAGTACCCGACCAAGCCAGTGCGGCTGATCGTGCCGTTCCCGCCGGGCGGCAGCAACGACATCGTCGGGCGCATGATCGGCAACGAGCTGACCGGCAGGCTCGGCCAGCAGGTGATCATCGACAACCGCGCCGGCGCGGGCGGCATCATCGGCAGCGAGATCGCGGCCAATTCGACGCCGGACGGGCACACCCTGCTGATCATCTCGGTGGCCTACGCGTACAACCCGTCGATCTACAAGTCGCGCCTGAAATTCGATCCCGAGAAGTCGTTCGTGCCGGTGACGATGCTCGGTACCGGACCGAACGTGCTCGCCGTCAATCCCAAGGTCCCGGTCAACTCGATCAAGGAGCTGGTCGCGATGGCGCAGGCGAAGCCCGGCAGCCTTGCGTACGCGACCGCGGGCCTCGGGAGCTTCCAGCATCTTGGCAGCGAGATGTTCCGTGTGATGACCAAGGTCGACATGCTGCACGTGCCGTTCAAGGGGGGCGGACCGGCGATGGCGGATGTGATCGCCGGCAACACGCAGGTGGTGATCGGGACGCTGGTGCAGACCATGCCGTTCATCCGCAGCGGCAGGCTCAAGGCGTTGGGCGTCGGCAGCACCAAGCGCAACCCGAACCTGCCGGACGTTCCCACCATCGCTGAAGCGGGCGTGCCGGGGTACGAGGCGAGCAACTGGTGGGGCATCATGGCGCCGACGGGCACCCCCGCGGCGGTCGTGAAGCAGCTGCACACCGAGGTCGACAAGATTCTCGCCGGCGAGGATATCCAGAAGAAACTCGAGACCCAGGGTGGCGAAGTCGTGCGCAAGACCACGGCCGAGTTCGGGAAGTTCATCCGTTCCGAGACCGCCAAATGGAACAAGGTGGTGAAGGAGGCGGGCATCAAGCCCGAGTGACCGCCCCGGAGGCCGCCGGCGCCTTGATCCCGGGGCGCCGGACGCGGCGCCCGCGACCGTATGCATGATGAACTTCGAGCCGCTTTTTTTTGACAGGTCAAGCTCATGATCGAAATCAGGGAAGAACCCGCAGTCGGGCTGGCGATCCGCCTGCACGAGAACGATAACGTGTTGATCGCAAGGAGCAACGTGGCTATCGGCGCGAAGCTCGACGGCGGCCTCACGAGCCGCGGCCAGGTGCCCGCGGGGCACAAGATCGCCGCGCGGGCGATCGGGCAGGGCGAGCCCATCCTCAAGTACAACGTGACGATCGGCTTCGCCGCCAGTGACATCCCGCCCGGCGCCTACGTGCATTCACACAACGTCGCGTTCCGGGAGTTCGACCGCGATTATGCGTACGGGCGCGATTACCGCCCGATCCAGATGCTTCCCGATGCCGAGCGCGCGACCTTCATGGGCATCGTGCGCGAGAATGGTCAAATCGCGACCCGCAACTACATCGGCGTGCTGTCGACGGTGAATTGCTCGGCGACCGTCGTGCACAAGATCGCCGAGTATTTCACGCCGGAGCGCCTCGCCGAGTACCCGAACATCGACGGGGTGGTCGCGTTCGCCCATGGCACCGGCTGCGGCATGGAAATGACCGGCGAGCCGATGGATCTCCTGCGTCGCACGCTCGCGGGCTATGCGCGGCATGCCAACCTCGCCGGCGCGATGATCGTCGGGCTGGGTTGCGAACGTAACCAGATCAGCGGGCTCATGAAAGACCAGGGCCTCGCGGCGGGCTCGCGCCTTCGCACCTTCGTGATGCAGGATACCGGCGGCACGCGCAAGACGGTCGAGGCGGGCATCGCGGCGGTTAAGGAAATGCTGCCGGCGGCGAACCGCGTCGCCCGCCAGCCGGTGCCGGCGAGCCATCTCATGGTCGGGCTGCAGTGCGGGGGCTCGGACGGGTTCTCGTCGATCACGGCCAACCCCGCGCTCGGCGCGGCGATGGATCTGCTCGCGCGCCACGGCGGCACGCACATCCTGTCGGAGACGCCGGAAATCTACGGTGTCGAGCACACGCTCACGCGCCGCGCCAGGAGCCGCGAAGTGGGCGAGAAGTTGATCGAGCGTATCCGCTGGTGGAAGGACGTCTACACGGTCGGCCGCGACACCCAGATCAACGGCGTGGTGAGCCCGGGCAACCAGCACGGCGGGCTCGCGAACATTTTCGAGAAATCGCTGGGCTCGTCGATGAAAGGCGGCACCGGGCCGCTCAACGCGGTCTACCGCTATGCCGAGCCGGTGATCGAGAAGGGCTTTGTCTTCATGGACACGCCCGGGTTCGACCCGTGTTCCGCCACCGGCCAGATCGCCGGCGGGGCGAACATGATCATGTTCACCACCGGCCGCGGGTCGATGTTCGGCGCGAAGCCGGTGCCTTCCATCAAGCTCGCCACCAATACGGCGATGTACAGCCGCCTCGCCGAGGATATGGACATCAACTGCGGTGAGATCCTGGACGGCACCTGCAGCATGCGCGAGATGGCGCAGCGGATTTTCGACCTGATGTTGAGAATCGCTTCGGGCGAAAAGAGCAAGAGTGAGCTGCTGGGCCTTGGAGACCACGAATTCGTGCCCTGGAATATCGGCGTGACCGGGTAATACGTCGCACGGATCCGGCTCAAAACCCAAAAATTGCACAGACCGCCGGTACCGGCTGCGTGACAATCCAGGCAAAAGCTTAGTACGCGATTTTTCCTGGTGAGGGGCAGCCATGGTGTACATCGTGGACGCAACGGTGCGGCTCGACGCCGAGACGACGACCCGGCACATCGGCAAGTTTGGCAGTGTGGAGGAGGCGGTCGCCGCCGCGCAACGGGTCGTCAACATCATCCTGCAGGAACGGTTTCGCGTCGGCATGAGGCTGCGCGAGCTGTTTTCCACTTACGAGCAGGCGGGGATCTTTCCCTACATCTTCCTCGACCACGACGAGAACACGTTCAACGTGCGCACCTTCAACCATTACCAATATGCGCTTAAACGGTGCGAAGAACTGTGCCGGGGGCAAGAAAGCGCAAGCGGTCTCGCAAGATAAGCGGCACCGCCCGGCGCCCGTTACCGATGTTCGGGCCGTACCGGGCCGGGGGCGCGGGCAGGGCGCCTGCAGCCTTATCGTTTGATCTTCTTCGGCCGGCCCCGCTTGCCTTCGCGAGCGCTTTCTTGTTCCAGTGGTTCCTGTTCCCCCGTTCCGGAGTTGCTGTTCAGCAACTGACGAGCCGCGTCGATCGTCTCGCCGGCCGTGAGCCCGGCGGGGCCGACGCCCTGCGCGACCAGTCGGTCGGCCGCTGCACCGTGCAAGTAGACGCCCGCGTGAAGCGCAGCCTGCACGCCGGCACCCTGCGCGACGAGCGCTGCGACAATCCCGGTGAGCACGTCTCCCTGGCCGGCGGCAGCCATGCCGGGATTGCCGGACGTGTTGATCGCCCACCGCCCGTCGGGCGCAGCGCACACGCTGCCGGCACCTTTCAGCACCACGCCGCAGTTGAGCTCGCGCGCGAGCCGGCATGCCGACGCGATGCGGTCGTGCTGCACCTCGCCGGTCGGGCAGCCGAGCAGGCGCGCGGCTTCCGCCGGGTGCGGGGTCAGCAGCGTCTGCATGTCTCGCCGGGTTAACAAGTCTCGCAGCTTGGGCGTGGCGGCGATCAGATTGAGGCTGTCGGCGTCGAGAACGAGCGGTATCGGGGCCGCAAGCGCGGCAGCGACGCGGGCGGCAGCGTCCGGCGACTGGCCCAGACCCGGGCCCACCGCGAGGCAGTTGAGGTGGTCGAGCGTCAGCACCTCGTCCGCGCTGCGCAACATCAGCTCGGGCTGCTGCGGATCCACCAGCGGCGCATCCTTCGCGATCAGCCCGAGGTAGACGCGGCCGGCGCCGAGCTTGAGCGCCGCGCGACCGGCGAGCAGCACCGCGCCGACCATGCCGTGCGCGCCGCCGACGATGGCGATGCTGCCGAAGTCGCCCTTGTGCGTGTTGCGCGCGCGCGGCGCGAGCACGGTCTCGAGCACTTCACGCCCGATGATCGAGCCTTGCGCGGCGGCGAGCGCCGGGGCGTCGAGCCCGAGCGGGCAGAGGTGGATCTCGCCGCAATGGTCCGGACCGTCGAGCGTCAGCAGACCCGGCTTCAGCGCGATGAACGTCGCGGTGTGCCCGGCGCGCACCGCGCAGCCCAGCACGCGCCCGGTGTCGGACTCGAGCCCGCTCGGGATGTCGACCGCGAACTTCGGCGCGCGCATGCCGTTCACCGCCGCGACGAGCCCGGCGTAGCGGCCGGCGACCTCGCGCTCGAGGCCGATGCCGAACAGGCCGTCGATGACGAGTCCCCAATTCGGGCCCGGAGGAATGTCGGCGCCGAACTTGCCGCCGGCATTGCGCCACGCCTTGAATGTCGCTCTGGCGTCCGCCGAGAGCTTACTCTCGTCGCCGGTGAAGACCACGCTCACGTTGAAGAACCACTGCTTCAGGTGGCGCGCGATGACGAGGGCATCGCCGCCGTTGTTGCCGGGTCCGGCGAGGATCAGCACCGGCTTGCCGGCGTCGCCCGCGATTTCGCGCGCGGCCTCGGCGGCGGCAAGCCCGGCGCGCTCCATGAGCTGTGGCCGCTCGGCCAGGCGCGCGGCGGCGGTCTCGATTCCGCGTACTTCGCGCGTGAGGTAGACGGGCGTCGCGTGGGCAAAATGCCGACTCATGGCGCGTAGTGTAGCCCAACGGCAGTGCTGGCAGGTCAAAAGCAAATCGAACCGCAAAGGTGCGAGGAGGTCTGGCAGGTCAAAAGCAAATCGAACCGCCAAGACCGCCAAGGCCGCCAAGGAAAGCAAGAGCTATAACGGAGAACGCGCGGCAAACCGAGGGCGACTCGAAACCCGCTGCCGTGGATGGAA
>JBFKNN010000150.1:0-7957 GCA_041629335.1 Burkholderiales bacterium
GAGGGTGGTGGCGTTGCTGCGCATCGCCAACGTCGGGCCCGGCGATTTCGTCATCGATCTCGGCTCGGGCGACGGCCGGATACTCATCACCGCCGCGCGGCTCCACGGGGCACGTGGATTCGGCGTCGATCTCGATCCGCAGCGCGTGAAGGAGAGCATCGAGAACGCACGCGTCGCCGGCGTGGCCGACCGCGTGAGCTTCCATCAGCGCGATCTGTTCGATACCCAGATCGCGCAGGCGACCGTGCTGACGATGTATCTGCTGCCCGAGGTCAACCGCGCGCTGCGCCCGCGCCTCCTTGCCGAGCTGAAGCCTGGCACGCGTGTGGTCACGCACGATTTCGACCTGGGGGAATGGAAGCCGGACATTCGCGCCAGCGTGCGCGGCTTCGGGACCGAAGTGCATTTCTACGTCATTCCCGCGCAGGTCGCGGGGAAATGGCAGTTTCAGGTCGGCGCGTCCGGTCGCGGTTTTACGTTCGAAGCGCAGTTCAAGCAGCAGTACCAGGAGATCGAAGGTACCGTGCGCCGCGACGGCAGGCTCGTCTTCTTGCGCGACGAGCGGCTCGATGGCGAGCGTATCCAGTTCGTGCTGATCGATGATGTCGATTACCAGCATCGGGAGATTTTCGACGGCCGGGTGAAAGGCAACGTCATCGAAGGCACCATGCGCGGGGAGGGCACTGCGCCACATGTCAGGCGGACGTGGCGCGCGGTTCGATCCAAACCGTGACCGGTGACCCGGTAGGCGGTAGGCGCTAGGCGGAAGGCGGAAGGCGGAAGGCGGAAGGCGGGAAGGTCCACCTCAACGCTCATGCTCCACCTCAGTAAGCAGCCCATGCGCTGTCCCCACTGCGCGCAGCCGATCACATTGTTCGGCGTCGAGGGCGTCGTGCCCGGGCGCCGTGTCCTCTCGCATCAGGTTGCCGGGCGCGCGGCTGTGCTCGCCGCTGTCGAGCAGCACGTGCACGAGCTCGTGCGCGAGCGCAATACCCAGGTTGCGCGTGCTGCGCGTCATCCAAACGGTGTCGGTCAACTCCGGTCGAGTGCGGCTGTTGCCGCGGCCGACCGCTTCGGCGTCGAATGCCGGCCGCTGGCGCGTGTCCGCTACGAAATAGACGGCGGGACGCGGAAGCGGCACGCGCCGCGCCAGCTCGCGCGATACCGGCGTGTGGAAGTCATGAAATCGCGCTTCGCCCTCGAGCGGGACAAGCTCAAGCGCCTCGATGCGCACCCGGCACTGGCCGAGAATCGCCGCTGCGACCCGTGCGGCGTCGACGAGCTCGGGTGTGCTCCAGCCCGCAGCGGGAAAATAGGCGAAGGTGAGGCGCAGATTATGCGTCGGCGCACGCGGCAGCGCCGCATTGCGATAAAGTTCTGTTGTGGCAATTGGTTGCGGCGGGCGCGAAGTCACCGCTGGCGGGGACTGTGCCGCAGCGCCCGGCGCGGCGGTGAGCGCGGCGAAAAACAAGGCGAAAGAAATGGTGTAGCGGTGCATCGAACTTCGGCCAGGTCGGCGGCAGCGCCAGTATAACGGGCGGCTCCATGGCGGCCGGAGCCGCCTGCCTATTTTTTGTGCAAATTGATCGCGATCACGTGATTTCGCGCCCCTTCGCCCGCCATCCAGAGGTTCCCCACAGGGTTATCCACAGTAACTGTGAGTTCTTGTGATTGCGTCGCGGTCGGTCAATCTCCGGCGGGCGGCGCACGCACGGCTGCGCTGGGCGCGCGCCTGCGCTGTTGGGCGGCGACCAGCGCAGCTTGCACCCAAACGGAATGCCATTCTGTTTTCCAATCAAAGACATAAAATCCGGCTTCGGCACCGTGCGCGGTGCCGCACCGGGCGATGCATGGGCTGCCAGGAGGCGTCGCGGCAGGGCGTGCCGCACGACCGGGCGGCGCGGAGGGTATCGCGGGGACTCCCGGAGACAGCCCGGTTTGCCTCTAGATATCAACACCTTCCACTCTCGCTTCCGGGCCGGCCTGCTGGTGCCGTCGCTGGGGGCGTAGAATCGCGCCGATGAAGCGTTTTTTCGTAGTCCTGGTGGCGGCAATCACGCTCGGCTGCGGGGAGGCTCGGGGCGAGCACCCGGTCGTGAACGTGCTGGGTGAGACGCTGACCCACGATGCGGTGGCGCCCCGCGGCGAGCCGCTGGCGGTGCAGCTTGCCCAGTTCGTGCACGGCCGCGTTTTACGGCATTACGTCGCGCAACATGGTCTCACCGCCACCGCGGGGGAACTCGCCGAACTGGCTAAATACCAGGCCGAATTCGAGCGCCGTGACCGTGCCCAACGCGCGCGCAAGCTCGTCGAACTCGAGCAGCGGCTCGCTTCCGACGCGCTCGGCAAGGCGGAGCGCGCGCATCTCGAGGACTTTCGCGCGACGCTCAAGCGGCTCGCCGCGTACGAGGCCGAGCAGGATCACAAGCCTCGACCCGATGCGCGCGAGCGCGCTGCCGAATTCGCACCGTGGATCGAGATGTGGAAGGTGCATCGGGCGCTCTTCGAGCGCTTCGGCGGCGCAGTGGGGCTCCTCGAGTTCGGGCACTATCCCTACGGCGCGTGGGCGGCGCTCATCTCCGACTACGAGCGCCGCGGCGAGATTGACTTCCGCGACGCCGACGTGCGCGAGAGGGTGATGGCGCTGTTCAACATGACGCCGCGCATCCTGGTCCCGCCGGACAAGGTCGACTTCACGCCGCCCTGGCGCAAACCGATACCGTCGTCGTATTTCCCCGATGAGACGCCTGCCGTCGAAAAGCGTGACCGGTGACCGGTGACCGGTGACCGGTAAGGCGGAAGGCGGAAGGGGAAAGGCGTGAGGCAGGTGGCGTGGGACAGGAAGCGTGAGCCCGACTTACTGCTCATGGCTCACCGCGCACGGTTCTTAGAGCTGGCGCACGAACGCCTGTACCCCCCGCAGCAGCATCTCCACCGCGATCGCGGTCAGAATCAGACCCATCAGCCGCTCGAATGCGAGCAGTCCGCGCTCCCCGACGAGCTTGCTCACGCGCTCGGCGGTGAGCAGCAGGGCGAGCGTGACGGCCGTCGCGACGGTCACGGCGCCGAGCCACTCGAACAGCCGATGCGGGGCATCCGAGACGAGCACAACCACGGTAGCGATGGCCGTCGGACCGGCAATCGAGGGGATTGCGAGCGGCACGATGAACGGTTCGCCGTCGGGCGTGTCGCCAAAGATGCCCTCGGGGCGCCGGAAGATCATGCGCAGCGCGATCAGGAACAGGATCACGCCGCCGGCAATCGTAAGCGAGGCACCGGAAAGGCCGAGCAGCTTGAGGATGGCCCGGCCGAAAAACACGAAAGCGATCAGGACGCCATATGCAATCAAGCACTCCCGCAGCACCACTGCCGTGCGCCGCTCGGGCACGACATTGCGCAACATCGCGATGAACAGCGGGATGTTGCCTACCGGATCCATCACCAGGAGCAGGATCACGACGGCGGAAACGAATGAAACGTCCATGGGCTCTGGTTTCCAGGATCAGGATCAGGTCGGCCGTTTGATCACGTTACCACTTGCCGGCGCGGTAAGCGCGGCTAGAAGCCAAAGAGGTTGCGCCGCGCGTGCCGCAGGTGCCCCAGCATGCTGTCGCGCGCGCGCTCGGCGTCGCGGTCCTTCAGCGCGCGCACGATGTCGCGGTGCTCCTGCTGGTACTTGACGCGCCGCTCCGGGGTGACGATGCGGTCCTTCAGCTTGCCCCATTCCGACTGCTGGCGGATGGCGGTGACCATGTCGAGCACGCGGATGACGAAGCGGTTGTGCGTGGCGGTGGCCAGCGCCTGGTGCAGCGCCGCGTCCCACAGCTCGAATTCGTCGAGTGTCGCCGCGCGCTCGGCCTTGTCCAGGCAGGCCTCCATGCGCTCGAAATCAGCGGCGGTCGCATTGGTGACGATCAGCTCGGCGAGCGCGGGCTCGATGCGCAGCCGCGCCTCCATCAGCTCGGCCGGGCTGGTGTGCGCGACGCTGTCAGTGGGGAAGCCGCCTGCGGCGAGCCCGGGCGCGGCCGCGAGGAACGTGCCGCGTCCGACATGACGCGTGATCGCGCCTTCGGCCTCGAGCTGCGCCAGTGTCTTGCGCACCGCATTGCGCGGCACGGTGAAGCGCTGCGCCAGCTCGCGTTCGGTCGGCAGCCGCGCGCCGGGCGCAAGCGTTCCGTCGGCCGCGGCGTTCACGATGAACTCCCGGATGCGCTGCGCCCCGGCGCGCCCGGGCGTGCGGTGCGGTGCGTTTCCCACTGCTCGACCTCCCCGGCGATGTGCCGCCGCCGACTTCGGTTCGATCCCTGTCCAGAATAAACCAATAGCCCTTGTTGGTCCAGACGTTAGCCGAACCGCGACCGGCTCCAGCCACAACTTTAGATGCGTGCAGGAGGATGCGGTGCAACCGTCTGGTGTTGAACCAATACGCCAATATCTTAAACCAATGTGCGGAATTGTTGACGTTTGGTCCAGCGGCGCATAGCATGCGGGATGTTGCGGCAGCGGGCCCGTGGTATCGATCCGCCGCCCGGAATAGTATTCATCCCTCGATTCTCTGCGGAGGAGTGCGTGGCCATCTTCGATGCCGTGCGGGCGCTCTACACTTCGGGCCTGCGATGCGGGCTCGGCCCGGCGGCGCCGCCGGTTTCCGGCAAGGTGCGTCTCGCGATCATCTCCGAAGGCATCAATACCTGGCCGCTTTACGTCGCGCAAGGCAGGGGGCTGTTCGAGCGGGAAGGGCTCGATGTCGAAGTGACGCTGACCGGGTCCTCGGCCAGGCAGCTGGAGGAGCTCACCGGCGGCGGCTTCGATATCGGCTTCCAGCAGTCCGACCACGTGGTGCGCGCGGTGGAAGGCGGTGCAGATCTTTTCATTTTCATGGCGCTCGCACATGCGCCCGGGCTCACGCTGGTCGCGGCACCGCAGGTGAAGTCGTTCGCGGATCTCAAGGGGAAGGATATAGCCGTCGACGGCCCGCGTTCCGGCTACGCGCTGCTGCTGCGGCGCCTGCTGCGCGACCGGGGGCTCGGTGACGATGATTGCAGGTTCAAGGAATTTGGCGGCTCGCAGGAGCGCTTCGACGCGCTGCAGGCGGGCCGCGCGACCGCAAGCCTGCTCAACCCCCCCTTCGACAACAATCTCATCGCGCAGGGTTTCGGGAGCCTGGGCACCATCAACCAGCTCTTTCCGGACTATCCCGGGCCGATCGCGGCGGCGCGGCGCTCGTGGGCGGCGCAGCACGGTCCGCAGCTGCGGGCCTTCATCCGTGCGATCAATGCCGCCCATGCGTGGCTGCGGGAGCCGGGCAATCGCGAGGAGGCAGTGCGGCTGCTGCTGTCGCGACTTGCCGTCGACGCCGGCAGTGCCGGGCACGCGTTCGACGCGATTGCGCGGCGGGAGCCACCGGCGATCACCGGCGACGGTGTAAGGCGCGTGATCGACGTGGTGTGGGACGCGGAAGAATACGCCGGCCCCCGGGCCGCGCCGGAAAAATACCTGGATCTCGCCTTCGCGAGCCAGGCCTCGCAGCGGCGCTGATCCCGGGAATCGGCAATATCCCCGCCCAGGAGCCCGATCGCCATGGATGACGCCAAGCGCAGTACGATGCCGGGGCGCACGCTCGATTCCCGCGTGCAATCGGCGATCCAGCACTGGGCGCCACGGTTTGTCGCCAATGGCGTGCCACTCGCTGATTTCGAGGAAGTCACTGGCGGTCTCGAGCGTTGGGAAGACTGGTGCGCGGCGTGGCGCGCGCGCGCCGCGGTCCACGAAGCGCTGGGTCGCGAGGCGCTCGCGGCGGGCTGCGGGCGATCTGCGGGCGCGCATCTCACGCGCGCCGCCGTGTGCTATCACTTCGCGAAATTCGTGTTCGTGCAGGATTACGAGCAGATGCGCGCGGCGCACATGAAGGCGGTCGAATGCCGCGGCCTCGCGCTGCCGCATCTCGATCCGCCGGGCAGCCGCGTGGCGATCCCGCACGAGGGCGTGCAACTCGCCGGCATCCTGAGAAAGCCCGCAGGCGCCGCGAAGCCGCCGGTGGTGGTGATGTGCATGGGGCTCGATTCCGCGAAGGAGGAAATGGATGCTTACGAGAGCCAGTTCCTCGCGCGCGGCGTGGCGACCCTCGCGTTCGACGGCCCGGGTCAGGGCGAGGCCGAGTATCAGCTCCCGATCCGCGGCGACTACGAGGCACCGGTGAAGTCGGTCATCGATTACCTCACGACGCGTGGTGACGTGGATGCCTCGCGTATCGGGCTGTGGGGCGTTTCGCTCGGCGGCTATTACGCGCCGCGCGCGGCGGCGTTCGAGAAACGCGCCAAGGCGTGCGTTGCGCTCTCCGGCCCGTACGACTGGGCCGATGCATGGCAAGGTCTGCCGGACCTTACGCGCGAGACCTTCCGCGTGCGCGCCAAGTGTGCGACGCAGGAAGAGGCGCTGAAATACGGCGCCGCGCTCACGCTGAAGGGCGTGGCGCAGAATATCACCTGCCCGCTGTTCGTCGTTGCCGGCAAGCTCGACCGCATCGTGCCGTGGCAGGACGGCGAGCGGCTCGCGCGCGAAGCGAGGGGGCCGGTCCAGTTCCTTCTCGTCGAGGATGGCAACCACGTCGCGAACAACCGCGCATACAAGTACCGCAGCCAGTCGGCAGACTGGATGGCGGTGCAGTTGGGGGTGCCCAGGGTGTGACCGGGACGGGGCAGAATCGTCGCGGGCCTTGGGCGTATCAGTCGATGTACGAAGAAGGCAATGGGGGGTGGACTATGAAACTGATCAGGATCACGCTGCTCGCGGCCTGCGCCGCGGCAGTCTGCGCGGGGACGGCGGTAGCGGCGCAGCAGCAGTACCCGAACAAACCGATCCGCATGGTGGTGCCGTTCCCGCCCGGCGCGGCGAGCGACTTCCTGGGGCGCACCGTGGGCCAGAAGCTCGCGGATGTCTACGGCCAGCAGGTGGTGATCGACAACCGGCCCGGCGCGGGAGGCCTGATCGGCAGCCAGATCGTGCTGAAGGGCGCGCCCGACGGCTACACGCTCGCCATCGTCGGGCAGCCGCACGTCACCAATACGCTGATCCACGCGAAGAAGCCGTACGACGCGCTCAAGGATTTCAACTCGATCGGGCTGGTCGCGTCGATTCCGAACGTGGTGGTCATCGGTACCGGCGTGCCGGTGAAGAACGTTGGTGAGCTGGTAGCGCTGGCGAAGGCCAAGCCGGGCACGCTCAACTTCGGCTCCGCCGGCGTGGGCAGCTCCTCGCACCTCGCGGGAGAAATGTTCCAGGCCGCGGCAGGGATCAAGGCGGTGCACGTGCCGTTCAAGTCGCTTGCCGACGTGTTCAGCGAAATGATCGCCGGGCGCGTGCACTTCTATGTGTTTCCGCTGCCGGCGGCAATGCCGATGCTGAAAGAGGGGCGGTTGAAGCCGATCGCGGTTGCGACGCCGAAGCGCGCGGTCGCGCTGCCGGACGTGCCGACGACGGCAGAGTCGGGCCTGCCGCAGTTCCAGTCGGATTCGTGGTTCGGGATCATCGCGCCAGCCGGGGTGCCGAAGGCCGTCGTGGCCAGGCTCAATGCAGATCTCGTGAAGGTGCTGAAAGACCCCGATACCCACGACCGTTTCCAGAAGCAGGGTGCAGACCCGGCGCCGGGATCGCCCGATCAGTTCCACAAGCTGCAGGCCGACGAGTACGTGCGCCTTGGCAAGCTCATCAAGGAAATCGGGATGAAGCCGCTCTAGAAATCAGGGGCTAGGGCGCAAGGCGAGAGGTGAAAACCGGTGACCGGTGACTGGTGACCGGCAAGGCGAAAGGCGAAAGGGGAAAGGCGAAAGGGGAAAGGAGAAACGGTCTAGTTCCCTACCCCTTATCACCAATCACCAGTCACCAGTCACGATTTGAGATCAGCGAGCATGGACACAGCACCACCAAAGGACAAGCGAGTCGAGATCGCGATCCGCAA
>JBFKNN010000151.1:0-7913 GCA_041629335.1 Burkholderiales bacterium
GCCGCGCGGCCCGTCGAGCTCGTCGCCCAGCAGCTGGTAGGTGGGGCAGGTTGCGGTGCAGAAGCCGCAATGCACGCACTTGCGCAGGATGGCATCCGCCTCCCGGCCCTGGGGGGTGTCCTTGATGAAGTCGGCGAGGTTTGTCTGCATGTTTTAACTGCGTGACGGGTGACGAGTGACGGGTGACGAGAAGTCCGTGCTGCGTGTCATGTGTCGCACATTGAATTGGCAGGGCTGAGTCATCACTCGTCACTCGTCACTCATCACGCCTTTCAAAAATCGGGATACATGCGGCCTGGCCCCAGTATGCCCGCCGGGTCGAACGTCTGTTTGAGGCGGCGATGGATTGTCGCCAGCGCCGGCGAGAGCGGATGGAATGCGCCGCCGGACTTGTCCTGCGCACGAAACAGCGTTGCGTGCCCGCCGCCGGAGATAGCCGCCTCACGCACGACGTCGGCGTCCGCCGCCGAGGCGACCCAGCGCAGTGCACCGCTCCACTCGACGAGCTGCGCGCCCGGGAGGTTCAACGGCGGCGTGGACGACTTGAGCGACACTCGCCACAGCGGCGTATCGCCGGCGAAGAAAGCGTGCCGCTGCTCGCGTACGCTCTCCCAGAACGCCGCACCGTCGGCGACTTCCTCGCCGCCGAGCTTCTCGCGCGCGGCGCGCACGGCCGCCGCCGCCCCGGCAAGGCGCAGGTAGAGCGCGTTGTCGACGTGGCAGGTCGCCGACAGCGGCAGTGGCTTGCCCGCCCACTCGTTCATCAGCGCGATCGCTTCGGCCTGCGGGTGTTCCCGGCGCAGCGTCAGTTCGGCCACCGGCAGCGGCAGCGCCTTCACCGACACTTCGAGAATCACGCCCAGCGTGCCCATCGAGCCCGCCATCAGCCGTGATACGTCGTAGCCGGCGACGTTCTTCATGACCCGCCCGCCGAAGCGCAAGTCCTGTCCCTTGCCGTCGAGCATGCGCACCCCCAGCACCAGGTCGCGGACAGCACCGGCGTACGGGCGGCGCGGGCCCGACAGCCCCGCCGCGATGCAGCCGCCGAGCGTCGCTCCGGCGCCGAAGTGCGGCGGCTCGAAGGCGAGCATCTGGCCGTTGTCACGCATCGCGGCCTCGATCTCCGCGAGCGGCGTGCCGCAGCGCGCGGTGATGACCAGTTCCGGCGGCTCGTACTCGACGATGCCGTGGTAGGAGGAGGTGTCGAGGATTTCGCCAGCGAGTGCAGTGCCGTAGAAATCCTTGGTCCCGCCGCCACGCAGGCGCAGCACCCGGCGCTCTGCTGCGGCGGTGCGAATGATTCGGGCGAGTTGTTCAATGATTTCGTGCACGGTGTCTCGGCAATGCCGGCATGCGAGCGTTGGCCGACGTAAAACTATATGAAAAACATGGTGTTACGTTATGCGGCGCACAGCCGCTAGAAGCGCGGTAAATCGGGAAACTTCTCCTCGCCGGCGTGTACGTGCATGCGGCCGAGTTCGGCGCAACGCACCAGCGTCGGCACTGCCTTGCCCGGGTTGAGCAGCGTCTGCTCGTCGAACACGCGCTTCACGCCGTGAAAGATCTCGAGCTCGGCGGGGCGGAACTGCTCGCACATGGAATCGATCTTCTCCACGCCCACGCCGTGCTCGCCGGTGATGGTGCCACCGACCTCGATCGAGAGCTTGAGGATCTTCGCTCCGAATTCCTCGGTCTTCTCGAGCTCGCCGGGCGTGTTGGCGTCGTAGAGGATCAGCGGGTGCAGGTTGCCGTCCCCGGCATGGAACACGTTCATGCAGCGCAGGCCGTAATCCTTCGAGAGCTCCGCGATTGCATTGAGGACCCGGGACAGCGCCTTCTTGGGGATGGTGCCGTCCATGCAGTAGTAGTCCGGCGAGATCCGGCCGGCTGTGGGGAACGCCGACTTGCGCCCGGCCCAGAACCGCGCGCGCTCGGCTTCGCTTTGCGAGACGCGCACTTCGGTCGCTCCGCTCTCCTGCAAGATCGCCTTCATGCGCTCGATCTCTTCGGCGACCTCGTCCGCATTGCCGTCGGATTCGCACAGCAGGATCGCGGCGGCGTCGAGCGGGTAGCCAGCTTTCACGAACGGCTCGACCGCGCCGGTGGTGAGCTTGTCCATCATTTCCAGGCCAGCCGGAACGATGCCGGCGCCGATCACGGCTGCGACCGCGTGCCCGGCCTTGGCGACGTCGTCGAACGCGGCGAGCACGCACTGCGCGCGCTCGGGCGAGGGCAGCAGCTTCACCGTGATCTCGGTGATCACGGCGAGCATGCCCTCCGAGCCGGTCATCAGCGCGAGCAGGTCGTAGCCGGCGGCATCGAGGCCGTCGCTCCCGATCTCGAGCGCCTCGCCCTCGATGGTGAGCGCGCGGAGTTTCTGGATGTTGTGCACGGTGAGCCCGTACTTCAGGCAGTGCATGCCGCCGGCGTTCTCCGCGACGTTGCCGCCGATCGAGCACGCGATCTGGCTCGACGGATCGGGCGCATAGTACAAACCGTATGCCGCGGTGGCGTCCGAGATTGCCAGATTGCGCACGCCCGGCTGCACGCGCGCGGTGCGCGTGAGCGGATCGATCTCGAGGATGCGCATCAGCTTGGCAAGCGACAGCAGCACGCCGTTGCCGAGCGGCAGCGCGCCGCCCGAGAGGCCGGTGCCTGCCCCGCGTGCCACGACCGGCACGGAAAGCGCGCTGCAGGTCCTGAGGACGCGCTGAATCTGCTCCTCGGTTTCCGGCAGCGCGACCACCATCGGCACGCGGCGGTAGGCCGACAGCCCGTCGCACTCGTAGGGCTTCACGTCCTCGGGCTGGAACAGCACCGACTGCTCGGGCAGGAACGCGCGCAGCGCGGCGGCGACTTCGCGCTGGCGCGCCAGATCGACCGCTGGTTGATCCGCTACGATGCTCATACGCGAAGTTTAGCAAACGCTGCGCGGTCGGGCACCGATTGTGACAAACTTGCTCGTAAATTACGCTGGGAACAGGGTAATCAGTCGTGCATAACGCGGTTTCCGGCAGCCGGGGACGCGCGTGCGAGGAAAAGCCCATGATGAACGGCAGGTGGTTGAGAATTCTCACGCTTGGTGCAGCGCTCGGGCTCATCCAGCCGGCGAGCGGTTTCGCCGCGACGAAGGAAGAGATCGACGCCGACGTGCAGGAAGCGATCGAGGCCTTTTACAAGCAGGCGAGCGGCGGCAGGCGGCTTGCGCAGAAGGCTGCCGGCATGCTGGTGTTTCCCAAGGTGATCAAGGCGGGGATCGGCATCGGCGGGGAGTACGGCGAAGGCGCCCTGCTGGTCAGGGGCGGGACCGTCGCGTACTACAATATCGCCGCGGCCTCGATCGGCTTCCAGCTGGGCGCCCAGGTGAAGTCGCAGATCATCCTGTTCATGAACGACAAGGTGCTGGCCGATTTCCGGCGCAGCAAAGGCTGGGAGGCGGGGGTCGACGGCAGCGTCGCGCTGGCCACGCTCGGCACCGGCGGCGAGATCACGACCACCACCGCCAATCAGCCGATCATCGGCTTCATCTTCTCGAACAAGGGGCTGATGTATAACCTGACGTTCGAGGGCTCCAAGATCACTCGCATCCAGCGCTAAGGCGCGACTGCGCCGCTCAGTCGCGGATGATCTTGCCCGGATTGAGCAGGTTCTTCGGGTCGAGCGCGCGTTTGACCGCCGCCATGACCGCGACCGCGTCGCCGTGCTCGGCGTCGAGAAAATCGAGCTTGCCCATGCCCACGCCGTGCTCGCCGGTGCACGTGCCGCCCATCTTCAGCGCGCGCATGACGACCCGCCGGTTCAACGCGTCGGCCTCTTCGGCATCGGCGGGATTGTCGGGGTCGACCAGCACCACCAGGTGGAAATTGCCGTCGCCGACGTGCCCGAACAGCGCGACCGGCATCGACGCCTTCTTGATGTCCTCGTTGCTCTCGGCGATGCACTCGGCGAGCCGGGAGATCGGCACGCACACGTCGGTCGAGAATGCGCGGTTGCCCGGCCGCAGCCTGCGGCACGCGGGGTAGGCGTCGTGGCGCGCCTGCCACAGGCGCGAGCGCTCCTCCTGCCTGGTCGCCCACTCGAAGTCCATGCCGCCCAGTTCCTTCGCGATGTGCTGCACGGTCTCGGCCTGCTCGGCCACTGACGCCTCGGAGCCGTGGAACTCCATGAACAGCATCGGCGCTTCCCGCAAGTCGAGCTTGCTGTGGCGGTTGACCGCGGTGATGGTCAGCGCGTCGAGGAGCTCGCAGCGCGCCACCGGCACGCCCATCTGTATCGTCTGGATCACGGTGCGCACCGCGGCGTCGACCGACGGGAAGGCGCAAACCGCGCTCGATATCGCCTCCGGCTGCGGATAAAGGCGCAACGTCACCTCGGTGATGATGCCGAGCGTGCCTTCGGAACCGACGAACAGCCGCGTGAGATCGTAGCCCGCGGAGGACTTGCGCGCGCGGCCGCCGGTGCGGATCATGCGCCCGTCGGCGAGCACCACGGTCAGCCCCAGCACGTTCTCCTTCATGGTGCCGTAGCGCACGGCGTTGGTGCCGGAGGCGCGGGTCGCCGCCATGCCGCCCAGCGTCGCATCGGCGCCGGGATCGATGGGGAAAAAGAGCCCGCTCGCATGCAGCTCGCGGTTCAACTGCTTGCGGGTGACGCCGGCCTCGACGGTCGCGTCGAGGTCGTCGATGTGGACCGCGAGCACGCGGTTCATGCGCGACAGATCGATGCACACGCCGCCGTGGATCGCCAGCACGTGGCCCTCGAGCGAGGTGCCGACGCCGAACGCAATCACCGGCACATCGTGCGCGGCGCACAGCTTGACGATCGCGGCGACTTCCGCCGTGGTCGCGGGATACACGACGGCATCGGGCGGGGCGATGTCGTGCGCGGACTCGTCCTTGCCGTGCTGCTCGAGGGTGGCGGGCGCGGTGGAGCAGCGATCGCCGAACTGCGCGCGCAGCGCGTCCATCAGCGCCGGCGGAACCGGTCTGTGCAGTCGCTCGCCGCCTGGAACGGGTCGGTTCATGGAAGGCCGTTGTCGCGTTGATTCTACACCGGCGCGCCGCGCAGGCGAGCGGTGACCGGCCGCTCGTCGATCGGCAGATGCGCGATGGCGGCAAGCACCCCGAGCGCGATGGCGATCAGCCACACCGTATCGTAGGAGCCCGTTCGGTCGAAGAGATATCCGCCCAGCCACACGCCGAGGAAGCTGCCGACCTGGTGGCTGAAGAAGACGAACCCGCCGAGCATCGCCATGTACTTCACGCCGAAGATCTGCGCGACCAGGCCGTTGGTGAGCGGCACCGTGGCGAGCCACAGCAGTCCGATTGCGGACGCGAACAGGTACACCGACAGCGGCGTGATCGGGAACAGCAGGAACACGACGATGACCACGCTGCGCGCGAAGTAGAGCGTGGAGAGCAGGTACTTCTTGCTGAAGCGCCCACCCAGTTGTCCCGCCGTATAGGTGCCCACGACGTTGAACAGCCCGATCAGCGCAAGTGCGATCATGCCGGTCTCGGGCGTGAGACCGCGGTCGAGCAGGAACGCGGGCAGGTGCACGCCGATGAACACCACCTGGAAGCCGCAGACGAAGAAACCCGAGGTGAGCAGCAGGAACCCGCGGTGGCCGAATGCCTCGCGCAGCGCCTCGACCACGGTCTGCTGGCGCGCGGTGGAGGCGGCGGCGGGGCGCTTCTCCGCCAGCGCCGCCGCGAGCGGCGCCATGAGGAGCGCGATGGCGGCGAGCACGAGCAGGGCGTTGAGCCAGCCCACGCCGGAGATGAGCGACTGCTCGATCGGCAGCATCGCGAACTGGCCGAACGAGCCGGCCGCGGCGGCGATGCCGAGCGCCTGGCTGCGCTTCTCGGCCGGATAGGCGCGCCCCACCGCGCCGAGCACGATGCTGAACGAGGTGCCGGAGAGACCGAGGCCGATCAGCACGCCGGCGGTGAGGTTGAATTCGAGCCCCGTGGTCGAGAAGCCCATCAGCGCGAGGCCGGCGACGTAGAGCGCCGCGCCGGCGGCGATGACGCGGCCCGCGCCGTACTTGTCGGCGAACATGCCCGTCAACGGCTGCGCCGCGCCCCACAGCAGGTTCTGCACCGCCAGCGCGAACGCGAAGGTCTCGCGCCCCCAGCCGAGATCGAAGCTCATCGGCTGCAGGAACAGCCCGAAGCCGTGGCGCACGCCGAGCGACAGCGAGAGTATCAGGCCGCCGCAGACGAGCACGACGGTCGGCGTGCGCCAGTCAGGTCGTGTCACGGTCCGCGTCCTGTCGCCCGCCCCGGAGTCTGCCGGCGGGCGGGATTACTTCGCGACCTCGTGATTGGCCATTTTCTCGAGCGCGCGCACCAGCGCCGAGTGGTCCCACTTGGCGCCGCCGTGCGCAACGCACGCGTTGAACAGCTCCTGCGCGGTGGCGGTGTTGGGCAGCGACATGCCCATCGCGCGCGCGCCGGAGAGCGCGAGCGAGAGATCCTTCTGGTGCAGCTCGATGCGGAAGCCCGGGTCGAAAGTGCGCTTGATCATGCGCTCGCCGTGCACTTCGAGGATGCGCGAGGCGGCGAAGCCGCCCATCAGCGCCTGGCGCACCTTGGCGGGATCGGCGCCGGCCTTGGCGGCGAACAGCAGCGCCTCGCCCACCGCCTCGATGTTGAGCGCAACGATGATCTGGTTGGCGACCTTGCACGTCTGACCGTCGCCCACGCCGCCCACCAGCGTGATGTTCTTGCCCATCAGCTCGAACAGCGGCTTCACCTTGGCGAACGCCGCGTCGCTTGCGCCGACCATGATGGTGAGCGCGGCGTTCTTCGCGCCGACCTCGCCGCCGGAGACCGGGGCGTCCACGTATTCACATCCGGCCGCCTGTATCTTCCTGGCGAAAGCCTTGGTTTCGATCGGCGAGATCGAGCTCATGTCGACCACGATCTTGCCCTTGCTAAGTCCCTCGGCGGCGCCGTTCGTGCCGAACAGCACTTTCTCCACATCGGGCGTGTCGGGAACCATCGTGATGATGATGTCGGCCTTTTGCGCGACTTCCTTGGCGCTGGCGCAGGCTTTGCCTCCGGCGCTGGTCAGTTCCTTCGCCACGCCGCTGCGGGAATGCAGGTAGAGCGTGTGGCCGCCCTTGATGAGGTGGCCCGCCATGGGCTTGCCCATGATGCCGAGGCCGATGAAGCCGATATTGCTCATTGGTCCGTCTCCTTGTCAGCGAGGTCCGATTTTGCCACAGGATTGAGAATGCCGAGACGCGTGGCACGCGCCGGAACCGGGTGCTGCGGCGAAGCCTATTTCGCCGTCCGCTGAACCGGGGCTGCCTTCGCGGGATTGAACACGATCTGGTTGAGGAGCACCAGGCCGAGCGTGCCGAATCCTACGATGTCGGTGACGAGGCCCGGCTTGATGAGCGAGACTGCGGCCATCAGCAGCAGCGCGCGCTCCCACAGGTGCGCCGCGCGCCAGAAGTAGCCGAAGAGCCCGCCGGCAAGGCAAATCACCCCGATCGACGCCGTGGTCACCGCGGTCAGGATCGCCTGCCATTCGCCGATCATCAGCAGCGACGGCTCGAAGATGAACATGAATGGCACGATGTAGCCAGCCGCGCCCACCCGCATCGCAGCCCATCCGGATTCCCAGAAACTCGCCTTCGCGAGCCCTGAGGCGGCATAGACCGCGAGCGCGACCGGCGGCGTGATCGCCGACAGAATGGCGAAGTAGAACGCGAACATGTGCGCCGCGGGCGGGATCGCGCCCAGCTTGATGATCGCCGGCACGAGCAGCGCCACCATCACGATGTAGGCCGGCGTGGTCGGCATGCCCATGCCCAGCACGATCCCGGCGAGCATGGTGAGGATCAGCGCCAGTGCCAGGAGCTCGCGCGACAGGCCCACAACCACCGCGGTGAAATTGATCGC
>JBFKNN010000152.1:0-7846 GCA_041629335.1 Burkholderiales bacterium
GCGGTGTGCTCGCCGGAGACGTCAAAGACGTTCTCTTGCTCGACGTAACCCCTCTGTCTTTGGGTATCGAGACCCTGGGCGGGGTGATGACCAAGCTGATCGAGAAGAACACCACGATTCCGACCAAGGCCTCGCAGGTGTTCTCCACCGCCGAGGACAACCAGACCGCGGTTACCGTCCACGTGCTGCAGGGCGAGCGCGAGATGGCGCGCGGCAACAAGAGCCTTGGCCAGTTCAACCTGACCGACATCCCGACCGCGCCGCGCGGGTTGCCGCAGATCGAAGTCACGTTCGACATCGACGCCAACGGGATCCTGCACGTCTCGGCCAAGGACAAGGCCACCGGCAAGGAAAACAAGATCAAGATCCAGGCGAGCTCGGGCCTCACCGAGGACGAGATCAAGCGAATGGTGAAGGACGCCGAGGCGCATGCCGAGGAAGACAAGAAGGCGCACGAGCTGGTCGAGGCGCGCAACCAGTGCGACCACATGGTGCACACCGTAAAAAAATCGCTGAAGGAACACGGCGACAAGGTCGGCGCGGACGACAAGGCCAAGATCGAGGCCGCCTTGAAGGACGCCGAGGACGTGATGAAGAGCGAGGACAAGGCCCGGATCGAGGAAAAGACCCAGGCGCTGGCCCAGGCCGCGCACAAGCTCGCCGAGCAGATGTACAAGGAGACCCAGACCCATGCCGGGGCTGCGCCCGGCGCCGGCGAGAAAGCGGGCGAGCCGGGGAAAAAGGACGACGGCGACGTCGTCGACGCGGAGTACGAGGAAGTCAAAGACAAGAAGGGTTGAACGCGTCTCGCGCGGACGCGACACAGCGTGCTCACGCGCCGCAGTGGTGCGCGAGACGCTTTGACTGGCCGAGCTCGAAGGGACGGCGCTGCCGCCCTTCAACTCGGCCGTTTGCCATGAAGTAACCTACTGTATGATTGCGGCCGAAATGGCGAAAAAAGACTACTACGAAGTGCTCGGCCTTAACCGCGACGCCTCCGATGACGATATCAAGAAGGCGTACCGCAAGCTCGCCATGAAATGGCATCCGGACCGCAATCCGGACAACCCCAAAGCCGAGGAGCACTTCAAGGAAGCGAAGGAAGCCTACGAGATCCTCTCCGAGCCCAGCAAGCGGGCACTGTACGACCAGTACGGCCATGCTGGCGTCGATCCCTCGGTTGCTGCGGGCGCGGGCGCAGGCGCCGGCTTCGGCGGCTTTGCCGACGCGTTCGGCGACATTTTCGGCGACATTTTCGGCGGCGGCCGCGCGCGCTCCAGCGTCTATCGCGGCGCCGACCTGCGGTTCAATCTCGAGATTTCGCTCGAGGACGCGGCGCGCGGCACCGAGACCCGCATCCGCATCCCGGCGATGGATGAATGCGAGACTTGCCACGGCAGCGGCGCAAAGCCGGGCACCAGCCCGACCACCTGCACCACCTGCGGCGGCCACGGGCAGGTGCGCATGCAGCAGGGCTTCTTCTCGATCCAGCAGACCTGCCCCAAGTGCCACGGCAGCGGCAAGGTCGTCGCTTCGCCCTGCGCCACCTGCCATGGCGCCGGCCGCGTCAAGCGCCACAAGACGCTGTCGGTGAAGATTCCGGCGGGAGTTGACGAAGGCGACCGCATCCGGCTATCGGGCGAGGGCGAAGCCGGCGTCAACGGCGGCCCGGCGGGTGACCTGTACGTCGTGATCCACATCAAGCCGCATCCGGTATTCCAGCGCGATCACAACGATCTGCACTGCGAGATGCCGATCAGCTACAGCACCGCCGCGCTGGGCGGCGAGATCGAGATTCCAACGCTCGACGGCTATGCCAAGATCAAGGTGCCGGCCGAGACCCAGACCGGAAAAGTGTTTCGATTGCGCGGCAAGGGCATCAAGGGCGTGCGCTCGACCACCCAGGGCGACCTTATGTGCCATGTGGTGGTGGAAACGCCGATCAACCTCACCGCACGCCAGAAGGAGCTGCTGCAGGAGTTCGAGGCCATCAGCGGCCGCGATTCCGGCCGGCATAACCCGCGCGCGAAATCGTGGATGGACAAAGTACGCGAGTTTTTCGAACAGTAATTTTCGGAACTTGCGGTGGACGTTGACTTGCGCGAGGCAGGTCAAGCGCTGCAAGCGCCGCCGGAGCAACAGTGCGCCGGAGCGCTCCGAACGGTAATGCGCTTCCGGCCGCGGCGCCGCGCTAGCGTCCCCGGGCCTTGTTCAGTTCCTCTTCGGCGCGCTTGACTGCCTCCTCGTTCGCCCGCTGGCGCTCGAGATAATCCTCGGTGAAACGCGTGCCCCCGCCAGCGGTGCCGATGCGCTCACCCGGCTTCGGCGCACGCCCCTCGTCGAGCATCCGTCGAGCGCGTTCGACGTTCGCCGTGGCTTCGTCAATGCGTTTGCGCTCGGCCTCCTGCGCTTTCAGACGCTCTTCCGCCACTCGGTTGGCCTCTGCACCGCGCGCAACTTCCCGCGCGCGCGCCGCCTCGACGGCCGCGGGATCCGGCGGCGGCGGGGACAGAACTTCGCCAATCAGCTTGGCGTCAGGAATGGGCTTGTCAGAATAGATAATCTTGCCATCCGGGGTCACGTATTTCTTCAGCGTCTGCGCGGATCCGGCCTGGACCCAGCAACCCAGCGCAACCGCGACGGCGTACGCGACCACCGCGCCGCGTGTCCGGCTGCACCGTGGCGCATCCGGACGCGCCTGAAGTGCGTGATCGGTCTGACGCCGTGCCATGAATTCCTTTTCCATTTGACGATTCGACCGCACCCGGCAGAAATGATTCTGCCAGCATAACGGTGTTCACGGCTGGCGAATACCCCGATCGATATCGGAACCGCTGCCGCAACGCGGACACTTACGGCCGCGTCGCAACCGGCCTGAGCCAGTGCCTACAGGAACAGCGCGATCAGCAGCAGCACGACGGCCGCCGCTTGCAACCCGACTCGCCACGTCATCCACTGCTCGCTGCGGCGATGGGCCACTTCCCCGTCGGACACCATCGATGAAATCCCCGCCGCGAGCGACACGATCACGGCGAGCACGGCCAGAACCACCAGAATCTTCATGGCATCCATGGCATCCTCCATTGGCTTGCTGTTCTTCCATTTTGCGCCCGCGCCATCCGGGCCCTGTTTGACTCACGTCAAGGAATACGCCGGCGGCGCGCTCGCCGCCGGCGTATTCCTTCCGCCTTCATTCATATAAAACAGCGAGTTATCGCAACAACGCGCAACCGTTGTGGTGCCGTCATGGCAACGCGCGGGGGGCGGCAGCAAAGGCCGCCGCTGGTATGCATGATCGCGGGCCGAACCGCACGCTAGACTAGCGTCCAGCAGCCCCGGCTCACCGCGTCCGACCTGACTCTGGAGAAACGCTTGAATCGCATTTTGATTACCGGCGCCGCAGGCGCGATCGGCACCGCGCTGCGCGCTGGCCTCGCCGGCGCCTATCCCCTGCTGCGGCTGACCGACGTGAGACCGGTCGCGGAACTCGCGGCGGGACAGGAATTCGTGCGGGCCGACCTCACCGATCTCGCCGCCATGAAATCCGTGACGACCGGCATCGACTGCGTGGTCCACCTGGGCGGCGTGCCGCGCGAAGGGCCGTGGGACGCGATCCTGCCCGCCAATATCGTCGGCGCCTACAACGTGTTCGAGGCGGCGCGATGCTCGCGCGTCAAGCGCGTCGTGTTCGCGAGCTCCAATCACGTCATCGGCTACCACCGCGTGGAGAAGACCGTCGGCATCGATGCCGAACTGCGGCCAGACGGTCGCTACGGCGTGTCCAAGGTGTTCGGCGAGGCGCTCGGCCGGCTCTACGCCGACAAGCACGGCATGAGCGTCGCGTGCCTGCGCATCGGATCGTTCCGGCCGCGTCCAGAAAACGCGCGCCAGCTCGCAACGTGGGTGAGCCCGCGCGACATGGTGCAGCTCGTGCGCCGCTGCATAGACGCGCACGATTACCACTTCCTGGTGCTCTACGGTGTATCCGGGAACACGCGTGCGCGATGGCGCAACTCAGCGGCGGCGGCGATCGGCTACTTACCGCAAGATAACGCCGAAGACCATGCGGCGTCACTGAACGTGCCACCGCCACCGGCTTCCGACCCGGCGGCGGTCTTTCACGGCGGCGACTTCTGTGCGCTGGAGTTTGACGGCGACCTTAAAGCCGTCGACTAGAACCGGTCCGGTGCGCCCGGCTCAAGCGTGGTGCCGCTTCAGGTAATCCCAGTCGATCTCGACCCCGAAACCGGGCTTGTCATTGAGGTGCACGTAGCCGTCGCGCACCTGAGCGCGCTCGGTGAACATTTCGAACCAAACCGGATCGCGCTCCGGCCCGCCGTGCGATTCCACGCCGAACGCCGCGCCGGGAAATGCATTCACCAGGTGGGCATGAATTTCGGGCACTAGATGCGGTGCGATGCGCACGCCGAACTGCTCGGCCAGATGCGCCACGCGCAGCGCCTCGGTGAAGCCGGCGGCGCGCGTGGAATCGAACTGCACGTAGCGGATCGCGCCGCTCGCGATGAAATCGCGCACGGTGAAGCGCGTAAGCTCCCGCTCCCCGTGCGCGAGCGGAATCGATGTTGCCGCCGCCAGCTTCACGAAATCGGCCGGCTGCAAGTACCAGTGAAGCGGCTCCTCGAGCCAGAAAATGTCGTAGGGCTCGACCGCGCGCGCGAACGCGATGCAGGTCTCAAGGTCGTACGGCGCGTTCATGTCGAGCATCAGCAGCGTCGCGGGCCCGATGGCTTCGCGCACCGCACGCACGCGCGCAGCCTCCTCGGCAACGGTTTCCGCCCCGGTCTTGAGCTTCACGGCTCTGTAGCCCTTCGCGACGAAGCCCGCGAGTTCCTCCGCGCAGGCATCGAGCGGCGCGCCCTCGGCGTAATAGCCGCCGGTGGCGTAAGTGAACACCGGCTTCATCTCGCCGCCCAGCAGCTGCCACACCGGCATGCCGGCACTTTTCCCTTTGAGATCCCACAACGCGATGTCAATGCCGGCGATGGCCGCCATCACTTGCGCCCGCTCGCCGCGCGGCAGCGGCGGGGGCAGCCCGTCGCGCGCGGCGACACCCCCGGGACGCGGTGACGTGAGGGAAAAGAGCGTTTCCCACACTGCCACGTTGCCCGCGGCATCCATTCCGCGCACCACCGCCGCCAGCCGCGCGACCCAGTCGCAGATCGTTTTCTGCGGCGCGCCATGGATCTGGCCGTAGCCCACCAGCCCGTCGTCGGTGTGCACCTCGACCAGCACCACGCTGGAGGACTTGAGCGCCTCGTGCGCCGTCCACAGCGTGCGTTTCAGCGGCACCGACACCGGGTGCGTTTTCACTTCGGTGATTTTCATGTTCTCCCTCTGGGTCTTATTCGATCCAGTCGGGACAGGGCAGTCCCTTGGACTTGAGGAATTCCGGATTGAACAGCTTCGACTGGTAGCGCGTGCCCGAATCGCACAGGACGGTAACGATCGTGTGCCCGGGCCCGAGGTCGCGGGCGAGGCGGATCGCGCCGGCAACGTTCACCCCGCTCGAGCCGCCAAGGCACAAGCCTTCGTGCTTCAGCAGGTCGAAGACGATGGTCAACGATTCCGCGTCCGGGATGTGGTAGGCGTCGTCGATCGGCGCCCCTTCGACGTTCTTCGTCACGCGGCCCTGGCCGATACCCTCGGTGATCGATGACCCCTCGCTTTTCAGCTCGCCATGCTTGATGAAGTTGAACATGGCCGCGCCGGGCGGATCGGCGACCGCGGTCCGGATCGCCCGCCGCCGCTCCTTGAGAAACGTGCTTACGCCGGCAAGCGTGCCGCCGGTGCCGATCGCGCAGACAAAGCCGTCGACCTTCCCTTCCGTCTGCTCCCAGATCTCCGGGCCGGTGCTGCGGTAATGCCCCTCGCGGTTCGCAGTATTGTCCCACTGGTTGGCCCACAGCACGCCGTTCGGCTCCGTAGCCGCGAGCTCGCTGGCCAGCCGCTCCGACACGTGGACGTAGTTGTTCGGATCGCGGTACGGCACCGCCGGCACCTCCTTCAGCTTCGCGCCGCAAAGCCGCAGCATGTCTTTCTTCTCCAGGCTCTGCGTTTCGGGGATCACGATGAGGGTGCGGTAGCCGCGCGCGTTGCCGACCAGGGCGAGCCCGATGCCGGTGTTGCCGGCGGTGCCCTCGACGATAAGTGCGCCGGGCTTGATCGCACCGCGCCGCTCAGCGTCGAGAATGATGTAGAGGGCCGCGCGGTCCTTTACCGAGCCGCCCGGATTGAGGAATTCCGCCTTGCCGAGGATGGTGCACCCCGTCTGCTGTGACGCGCGTTCGAGCTTGATCAACGGCGTGTTGCCGACGCTGCCGACGAATCCTTCGCGAATCTGCATGGATGAGGTAACGCAGTCGTCCCGTGCACCAATACTAGGACACGCGGGAGCGCAAGTCCAACGCGGTTGCAGCGAGTCTCGTCAGACTTCGGATATGGTAGGATACCGGCGCAAACTTCGTGACACGCACATGCTGCTCAAGGTATTGAAATCGGCGGCACGCTCGCTGTTCGCTGCGCCGACGAGCAGCGCGGACGAGTATCCGCTCGAAGTCGAGGAGCGGCTGAATCATGCGCATTCGCGCGCGCCGATCGACCGCCACCTGCGCATCCTGTTTGACGGCGTGAAGATCGGCGGCGAGAACTTCGTCGATCTCTTCGCACGCTGCCTCGATCACACCGGCACGGTGGTGACGCCCTTCACGCTCTTCCAGCGCTTCCAGTCGCGACACCTGCTCACGCAGTATTTCCTCGAAACGCTGTCGATGCAGGGGGCGCGCGCTGAATGCGGCACCTACCGCGGCGCCACCGCGCTGCTGTTGTGCCACACCTGGCGCAGCCGCATTCCCCAGTTCAATGGGGCCGATTTCTTCCTGATCGACAGCTTCTCGGGCACCAGCGCATCGGCCGCCGAGGATTTGATCCCGGTACGGGGGTCCGACGGAACGACGCACATGGAACCTTTCTTCCCCCCGGGCAAGACGGACGTCACACCGGAAATGGTGCGCGGATTTTTTGGCGATTTTCCGGAAGCAAGAGTCGTCCCGGGCTGGATCCCGCAGGTCTTCTCGTCTCTGCCGGAGCGGGAATGGGCCTTCGTGCACATCGACCTCACGCTGTTTCACCCGACACTCGCTGCGCTCGAGTACTTCTACCCGCGGCTCGCCCGCGGCGGCGTGATCGTTTGCACCGGCGGAGTTTTCTGCCCGGGTGTCGGCAAGGCGTGGGTTAAGTTCTGCACGGACCGCGACATTCCCTATTGCGTGCTCGGGCACCGCGAGTCCGTGCTCTTCAAGTCGTAAGCTAATCCGCGCCGCACTTATGATCGGACGGCTGATCAGGCAGCTGCTGCGGGTGAAGGCCGCGCCCGGCGGTGAGCCGCTGAGACGGGCACTCGCGCTGCAGATGGAAGGACGTCATGCCGATGCCGAGCGGCTGGCCCGCTCGGCGCTCGCCGGGAATTCCGATGATCCTGAAGCCCTCAATGTGCTGGCTGCCGCCCTGTGCGCGCAGGGTCGCGCGCGGGAAGGCATAGCGCACCTGCGCCGCATTACCGAAATCAACCCGGACGCGGCCCACGCGCGTGCAAACCTCGCCACCGTCCTTGCGGCGACCGGCGATATCGACGGCGCGATCGAAAATTACGGCCGCGCGCTGGCGCTCGAGCCGGCGCGCGCGGAGTGGGCGGAGCAGCTTGCCCGGCTGCTGAAACTTTTCGGGCGCTACGATGATGCGGAGCGGTGCGCGCGCACTGCGCTCGAGGCTGGCGCCGCCACGCCGGGGCTGCGGCAGGCGCTCGCGAACGCGCTTTTCGAGCAAGGCA
>JBFKNN010000153.1:0-7767 GCA_041629335.1 Burkholderiales bacterium
CGAAAACTGCGGCATGTATCGTCTCGCAACAAGCCATGCCGTTATTGGAACCAATACAAGTGCAATCAGCAGCAAGACAGTCACGGTGCGCTCTAACGTTCCCGATCAGCCGACGCCAACGGCGCTCGGCTGGATCGGACGGTTATGCGGCAGACTGTTGAGCCGCGTCCCATCCGGGAAACACCAGAACAGCGGGATGACATTTCAAGGCCTTGGCGAGGACCTTCGCGCGCTCGACACCCAGGCTCACGCGGCCATTCTCAATTGCAGAAATGGTAGCTTGCGGGATGCCAGTGAGCCCAGCGAGCTGATTCTGGCTCAGCTCTTGAAGCTCACGAACGATCCGCACCGATTCACCGACCGATACTTCAATCCGCTTCTTGGCGGGACGAAACTGTTTCATGTTCACGGTCTCCGATAATCGTGGGCGGTGATCGAGAAAACCTGAAAAAGCTGCTCTTGGGACACGAGTCGGTAGATGATCCGATACTTCAGCCCCAAGCGCGAGGACCGATAGCCGGCCCACTCGCCTGACAGGGCTTCGTCGTGAAACCCCTTGATCAGTCGCAGCCCGGGAGGGCCCGAAATCACCGCGATGTCCTTCCATTTCTCGTATCGCTGCAGGATCTCGCGCGGCGCGGAGCCAAGCTGCTTGTCAACACGCCGGTGCTCCTCAATCCGCCACATGCCATATTGTGCCTATGCTATATATGGTATGTCAAGCTGCCGGATACTGCCGCATAACTACTATTGGTTGACTTGTTGGTTGACAATTTAGTTGACAATTTAGTTGACAATTTAGTTGACAATCCCCACCCGCATCAATCCCCCTCCCTTACCCACCTGTCATCCCCCCGCCCGATCCATACGTTACTCGGTCAACAACGCCAACGCAATTTGACGTTACGACAGGGGAACGGATGGCCGAGTCCGGGTTCGTCGCGGCGCCGGCGGCGGTAGGCCCCCCGCGGTTGCTCGAGGCCGTGCGGGACGTCATACGCCGCCGGCACTACAGCTATCGTACGGAGCAGACTTACCTGCACTGGATCAAGCGGTTCATCCATTTCGCCGGCAGGAAGCACCCGCGCGAGCTGGGGGCGGCCGAAGTGACCGCCTTCCTCAACCACCTCGTGCAGCGCGGGAATGTCGCCGCCGCTACCCAGAATCAGGCGCTTGCCGCGCTGCTGTTTCTGTACAAGGAGGTGCTGGCCGAACCCCTGCCCTGGCTCGACGGGATCGACCACGCCAAGCGCCCGCTCCGGCGTCCCGTGGTGCTCACGGTCGAGGAAGTGCAGCGCTTGTTGGCGCGAATGCGCGGGGTGCGATGGTTGATGGCTGGCCTACTGTATGGCGCCGGGCTGCGCCTGCGCGAGTGCCTCAAGCTGCGGGTCAAGGACGTCGACTTCGGCTATGGCCAGATCCTGGTGCGGGACGGCAAGGGCGGGAAGGATCGGGTCACAATGCTTCCCGGGCCGGCCGCGGCACCGCTGCGCGCGCACCTGGCCCGGGTGAAGGCTTTGCATGAACGTGATCTTGCCGACGGCTGTGGAGACGTCGAATTGCCGGACGCCATCGCGCGCAAGTATCCTCGCGCGCCGTACGAATGGGGGTGGAAGTGGGTTTTCCCCTCGGACCGGCGTTCCGTGGATCCTCGCAGCGGCGCAATCCGGCGGCACCATGTGTATGAGAATTTCCTGATCCGCGGGGTCAAGCAGGCTGCGCGCGCGGCCGAGATCGACAAGCACGTGAGTTGTCACACGCTGCGCCATTCCTTCGCCACCCATCTGCTCGAGGCCGGATACGACATACGAACCGTGCAGGAGCTGTTGGGCCATTCCGATGTGGGCACGACCATGATCTACACGCATGTGCTCAACAAGGGCGGTCGCGGCGTAAGAAGCCCCCTTGAGCAGATCGCCCATCATGCCGATCCAACGCACCGGTCAACGTGGATCAGCGCGCCGGCGTTGAGCCAGCATGCGAAGCGCCAGGCTTCGCTCGACCACAACCACGACGAGAGGACCACCATGGAGAGAGAACAGACGCTGAAGATACTCAATGCCCTCGCCAACGGCGTCGATCCGGCCACCGGCGAGCGGTTCGCGGCCGACAGCCCCTACCAGCACCCCGATACCGTGCGCGCGCTCTACGAGGCGGCGAAGGTGATCGAAGGCGCGCGCGCGCCCGCTGCGGCGCCCGCGCGCAGGCCCGAGCCGCCGGCAAGCGGTGCGGGCTCACGCTGGAGCCAGGAAGAAGAAGACCTGCTCGCCGCGGGGTTCGACGCGGGCAAGGGCGTCGACGAGCTCGCGCGGCTGCACCGGCGCTCGCGCGCGGGAATCGAGGCGCGGCTGCTCAAGCTCGGCAAGATCGACGCGTCAGCCGTGACGAGCACGCTGCGCTACCCGCCGACGACACCGGCGGCGAGAGAGCCTCAGCGGGCGAGGTAGCTCGCGTCGAGCGCCCCGATGTCGGGGCAGCCGATCAGCGCCAGCAGCCGGTCGATCTCGTCGCGGTAGATGTCGATCGCGCGCGCCGCGCCGGCTTGGCCCGCGACCGCGGTGCCGTAGAGCGTGGCGCGGCCGATCATCACGGCTTTGGCGCCAAGTGCAAGCGCCTTGACGACGTCGGTGCCGCGGCGGAAGCCGCTGTCGACGAGCACGGTGACGCGGCTGCCGACGGCGTCGACGACCTCGGGCAGGATCGAGATCGGCGCGCGCGTGCTGTCGACCGCGCGTCCGCCGTGGTTCGAGACGATCACACCGTCGGCGCCGCAGTCGGCGGCGAGCCGCGCGTCCTCGGCGCGCAGGATGCCCTTGACCATGAACGGATGTGGCCAGCGGTTGCGGATCTCGCGCACGTCGTCCCAGGTGAGCGAGTCGGTCACCATCATCGAGCGGCCCATCGGCGCCGCGGTGATACGCGCTTTCGACGCCGTGGGATAGTTCTCGTAGCGCGGCATGCCGGTGGTCAGCAGATAGCGCATGAGCACGCCCGCGAGCCAGCGCGGATGCGCGAGCACGTCGGTCACGTTGCGGCGGGTGAAGCGGAACGGCACGGTCATGCCGTTTCGCAGGTTGTACTCGCGCCCCGGGGTGACCGGCGTATCGACCGTGACGACGAGCGCCTTGTAGCCCGCGGCCCGGGCACGCTCGATCAGCGCGTGCGAGGCGGCGCGGTCCGGCCACATGTAGACCTGGAACCACAGCTCGCCGCCCGCTTCCGCGGCGACGCGCTCGAGCGAGGTCATCGAGCCGGTGGCGAGCGTGTACGGAATGCCCGCGGCGCGCGCGGCGCGCGCGAGCGCGATCTCGCCTTCGTACCAGGCGAGCCCGGCCGAGCCGGTCGGCCCGACCACGATCGGCATGGCCTGCGGCTTGCCGTAGAGCGTTGTCGCGAGGCTGCGCTGCGAAGTGTCGACCAGCATGTGCGGCTCGAGCTTGATGCGCTCGAACGCCGCGCGGTTCTCCGCGAGCGCCACTTCGTCGCCGTTGCCGCGGTCGAAGAACTCGAACACGCCGCGCGGCAGCCGGCGGCGCGCAGCCTCGCGCAGGTCGGCGATGTCGTAGGCGCCTAGGGTGTTGTCCGCCACGTCCCCTCCTTGTACCAGCGCGCGGTACTGTTTATCGATAACAACATGATGTCGTGGCACTCTGCGCGGTGCTGCCTCAGACCACGACACGAACCAGCAGCGACAGCCCGTTCAGCAGCAGCAGCCCGCTCACCACCTTGAGCAGCGTCTCGCGCGAGATGCGGCCGTGGATCTTGTTGCCGAGCCACAGCCCGCCGAGCGCAAACGGCACGAGAACCGCGAAACCGATCAGGCGGTCCGCGAGCATGAGCCCGCTCACCGCAAACACCACTGCACGGATCGACACCGACAGCAGCACCATGTTGGACAGCGTCGCGCGCAGCGCGCCCTTGTCGGTCATCCGGCGCGTGAGATAGATCGCGTAGGGCGGCGCCCCCACGCCGAAGAGCGTGCCCATGGTGCCGCCGGTGAAGCCCGCGACCGGCGCCCAGCGCTGGCTCACCATGCGCGTGGGCACTCCCTGGTGCAGGGAGTAGGCGCCGTAGGCGAGCAGAAACAGGCCCAGCGCGATGAGCGTCGCGTCGCGCGGCAGGGTGACGAGCAGCGTGACGCCCAGCACGGCGCCGACGAGCGAGAACGGCGTGAGCCATTTCAGCTCCGACTTGTCGGCGGCACGCGAGAAGCGCGTGCCCAGCGCGAGCGCGGCCGAGACATCGAGCAGCACCGCCATCGGCAGCACGAACTCCAGGGGAAAGAAGTGCGACAGCCCCGGCACGGTAAAGAGCGCTGCGCCGAACGCCGAAATCCCGAAGACGATGTACGAGGCCGCGACAATCAGCGCGGCGATGACGAAGGTCTGCAGGTCGAAAGGAATTGAATCGAGCAAGGATTTGTTGGTGTCGTATTCGGCGGCAACAACAGCGTTTACACGATTACCGGCGATTTTGAAAGACACCGCCCAACTTGACCGACCCGGCGCCAATACTCAAGGATCTGCCTGCCGAGAGCCATCCCCCCCTCCGCCGTATGTGACGCCCCGCTGCCCGGCACCCGAGTTCGTTGAAGCCACAAAAAAGCCGGCTATTCACCGGCTTCTGGCTGGCCGCGCCGGATGAACGGCGCCTTGCGTCCGTTCGATCCGGCGCATCTGACCCGGCGCCGAATGCGTCCGGCGTCAGACGATGTTGAGATGCTCGATCCCCGACATCACGTCCTTTTCCTGCGCCTCCTTGCCCTGCAGCTTGATCATCAGCCGCAGCTCGTTCACCGAGTCGGCGTTGCGCAGGGCGTCCTCGTAGCTGATCTTGCCCGCCTCGTAGAGCTCGAACAGATGCTGGTCGAAGGTCTGCATGCCGAGCTCGCGCGACTTCGCCATGATCGCCTTGATCTCGTGCACCTCGCCCTTGAAGACGAGGTCCTGGATGAGCGGCGAGTTGAGCATGATTTCCACCGCTGCCGCCCGGCCCTTGCCGTCCTTCTTCGGGATCAGCCGCTGCGCCACGATGGCGCGCGTGTTGAGCGAGAGGTCCATCAGCAGCTGGCTGCGGCGCTCCTCGGGGAAAAAGTTGATGATCCGGTCGAGAGCCTGGTTGGAGCTGTTCGCATGCAGGGTCGCCAGGCACAGGTGGCCGGTCTCGGCGAAGGCGATCGCGTAGTCCATGGTCTCGCGGTCGCGGATCTCGCCGATCAGGATCACGTCCGGCGCCTGGCGCAGCGTGTTCTTCAGCGCCGAGAACCAGTTCTCGGTGTCCACGCCCACTTCCCGCTGCGTGATCACGCAGTTCTTGTGATCGTGCGTGTACTCGACCGGGTCCTCGATCGTGATGATGTGGCCGTGGCTGTTCTCGTTGCGGTAGCCGATCATCGCCGCAAGCGAGGTCGACTTGCCCGAGCCGGTGCCCCCGACCATGATGACGAGGCCCCGCTTGGTCATTACCACGTCCTTCAGCACCGGCGGCAGGCCGAGATCCTCGAACTTCGGGATGGTGGTGGTGATCGTGCGCAGCACCATGCCGATCCTGCCCTGCTGCACGAAAGCGTTCACCCGGAAGCGGCCGATGCCGCCCGGATTGATCGCGAAGTTGCATTCCTTGGTCGACTCGAACTCCTGCGCCTGCTTGTCGTTCATCATGCCGCGGGTAAGCTCGGCCGTGTGCTGCGGGGTGAGCGCCTGGTTGGCGACCGGCGTCATCTTGCCGTCGAGCTTGATCGCCGGCGGGAAGCCCGCGGTGATGAAGAGATCGGAGGCCTTCTTCGCCACCATCGCCTTCAGCAGGTCGTGCATGAATTTGACTGCCTGGTCTCGTTCCATGATGGGCTCCTCGTTCGGTTCCGACCGCCCCGCGGTTACTTGAAAGCGTCCTTGTTGGCGGCCTTGCCGCGCGCTTCGTCGACGGTTACCACATTGCGGCGCACCAGGTCCTGCAGGTTCTGGTCGAGCGTCTGCATGCCGAGCTGCTGCCCGGTCTGGATCGCCGAGTACATCTGCGCCACCTTGTTCTCGCGGATGAGGTTGCGGATCGCGGGCGTGCCGACCATGATCTCGTGCGCCGCGACGCGGCCGCTGCCATCCTTGGTCTTCATCAGCGTCTGCGAGATCACCGCGCGCAGCGATTCCGACAGCATCGCGCGCATCATCTCCTTCTCTTCGGCCGGAAACACGTCGATGATGCGGTCGATGGTCTTCGCCGCCGAGCTGGTATGCAGCGTGCCGAACACCAAGTGGCCGGTCTCGGCCGCAGTCATCGCCAGCCGTATCGTCTCGAGGTCGCGCATCTCGCCCACCAGGATGATGTCCGGGTCTTCGCGCAGCGCCGAGCGCAGCGCATTGGCGAACGACAGAGTGTGCGGGCCCACCTCACGCTGGTTCATCAGGCACTTCTTGCTCTCATGCACGAACTCGATCGGGTCCTCGACGGTGAGAATGTGGCCGTACTCGTTTTCGTTGATGAAATCGATCATTGCCGCGAGCGTGGTCGACTTGCCCGAGCCGGTCGGCCCGGTGACCAGCACCACGCCGCGCGGCTGGTTGGCGATCTCGGTGAAGATCTTCGGGCACTTGAGCTCTTCCAGCGTGAGCACCTTCGACGGAATGGTCCGGAACACCGCGCCCGCGCCGCGGTGCTGAACGAAGGCGTTGACGCGGAAGCGCGCAAGATTGGGAATCGAGAACGAGAAATCGCACTCCAGATTCTCCTCGTAGAACTTGCGCTGGCCGTCGTTCATGATGTCGTACACCATGGCGTGCACGTCCTTGTGCTCGAGCGCGGGGAGATTGATGCGACGCACGTCGCCGTGCACGCGGATCATCGGGGGCAGGCCGGCCGAGAGATGAAGGTCAGAAGCTTTGTTCTTGACGACGAAGGCCAGCAGTTCGGCGATGTCCATTATAATTTCTCCTAGAGTGCCGAGCGGGACGTGAGGACTCAGGGGAAGGGCGCCAGCTTGACGCTTGATGTCTTGCCCCGCATGCCTCGGCAAATTATGACAACAATCGCCGCCAACTTGCAAGTTGTGCACAGCCGCATCGCCCGCGCCGCGCGTGCCGCCGGCCGCCCCGAATCGGACATCGAGCTTCTCGCCGTGAGCAAGACGTGGCCCGCCGGGCATGTCGTCGAAGCGTATGCCGCCGGCCAGCGCGCATTTGGCGAGAACTACGCGCAGGAAGCCGTGAGAAAAATCACGGAAGCCGAATCGCTGATGGCGCGCGCGGGCGCGCCGCCCCACGACCTGCAATGGCATTTCATCGGTCCGGTGCAGAGCAACAAGACGCGCGCGATCGCCGAGCGCTTCGCCTGGGTGCATTGCATCGAGCGCGAGAAGGTCGCAGCGCGCTTGAACGACGCGCGGCCGGAAGGAATGCCGCCGCTCAACGTCTGCATTCAGGTGAATGTCAGCGGCGAGGCAAGCAAGCGCGGACTCGCTCCGGGGGAAGAGCTCGCGCTCGCGCTCGCGGTGGCGCGGCTGCCACGGCTCAGGCTCCGGGGCCTGATGGCGATCCCGGAGCCGACCCCCGATGCCGGGCTGCAGCGGCGACGCTACGCGTGGCTGCGCGAGATGCGCGACCGGTTGAACGCCGAGAATCTCGCGCTCGACACGCTGTCGATGGGCATGTCCGACGACCTCGAGGCGGCGATCATGGAAGGCGCGACCATCGTGCGCGTCGGCACCGCAATCTTCGGACAGCGCAGGAAAGACGGAACCGCCCAGATCTCGATACCCCCTGGCGGGGTACGCCA
>JBFKNN010000154.1:0-7765 GCA_041629335.1 Burkholderiales bacterium
AATCGAGTGGCCAGGTGCTCGAGCTGCGCCAACTCGACCTGAACCTTGCCTTCATGGCTGTGGGCGCGCTGGGCGAAGATATCGAGGATCAGGCTGGTGCGGTCGACGACGCGACAGTTGAAGCGCTTCTCGAGGTTGCGCTCCTGCACCGGAGACAACTCGTGGTTGAAGATGACGACGTCGGCATGCTCGGCCGCGCAAGCAGCGGCGATTTCGTCGACCTTGCCCTTGCCGGCATACCAGGCAGAATCCGGGCGCACGCGTCGCCCCTTGATGACGCGCCGCGCGACGACCCCCGCGCTCGCCACGAGTTGCTGCAGTTCTTCGAGGTTCTGGGGGTAATCCGCCTCTCCAAAATCGAGGCTGACCAGCACCGCGTCGGTGCCGCTGCCGGGACGGTCAAACATCGATAGCCGGATGACCCGCCATCAGGTGCGCTGCTGGCGCAATCCGCCCTGGCCGCATCGCAGCAGCATCGCAGAAAGCCAGCCGCTTCCCGTACAGGGCGATCGCGCCGCGCTCAGGCGCCGGCGCAAAGCAACCCCCGCAAATGCAGAACTTCACGAGCTTTCGGAACCCTGATCCATCTGGAAGTTGACGGGACGGGCGGGCACCACGGACGAGATGGCGTGCTTGTACACCATCTGCGTGACGGTATTCTTGAGGAGGACCACGTACTGGTCGAACGAGTCGATCTGGCCCTGCAGCTTGATGCCGTTAACCAGATAGATCGACACAGGGATGTGCTCCTTCCGCAGCGTGTTGAGGAACGGGTCTTGTAGCAACTGCCCTTTATTGCTCATGTTTCCCTCGCTATTGTCATTTCGTTGTGCGATCGTTCACTTTACTCGATTTTATTCATTTACGCCATAGGGTTATGTTACCGGCGGGACCCCTGCCTGGCGTACGGGTTGCGCCCCGTTCGAAACTCGACCTTGAGCGGCGTTCCCTGAAGTTGGAAAGCGTCGCGAAAAAATCGTTCCAAATAGCGGCGATAGCTGTCGGGCACGTGCTCCAGCGCCGTGCCGTGCACGATGATGCGGGGCGGATTGGCGCCACCCTGGTGCGCGTAGCGCAGCTTGGGACGGCGCATCCCCGCCCGCGGCGGTTGCTGCTGGGTGACCGCGGCCGCCAACACCCGCGTCAGCCGCGGCGTGGGAAGGCGCGACATCGCTGCGGCATACGCCGCGTTCACCGACTTCAGCACAGCGCCAACGCCCGTGCCTTCCAGAGCGGAGACGTAGTGGATGCGGGCGAAACCCAGAAAATTCAGCTGGCGCGCGAGCATGCGCTTGATGCGCTCGCGCTCATCGGCCGGCAGCTTCTCCCACTTGTTGACGGCGACCACCAGCGCGCGGCCGGCATCGAGGATGAATCCGGCGATATGCGCGTCCTGCTCGGCGACCTCCTGCCGCGCATCCAGCACCAGGATCACCACATTGGCGTCCGAGATCGCCTGCATGGTCTTGATCACCGAGAATTTCTCGGCCGTCTCGTCGACGCGCCCCCGCTTGCGCAGCCCCGCCGTGTCGATGAGCGTGTAACGCTGGCCGTCGCGCTCGAATTCCACGTAGATCGGGTCGCGCGTGGTCCCGGGCTGGTCGAACACGATCACCCGCTCCTCGCCGAGCAGCGCGTTCACCAGCGTCGACTTGCCGACGTTCGGCCGGCCGACGACGGCGATCTTGGGATGTTTGTCCTCGAGCTCTTCCGTTGCCTCGGCGCCCCCAAACTCCGCCAGCACCAGATCCATCAGATCGCCGACGTAGTCGCCGTGCGCAGCCGATACCGGAAGCGGATCGCCCAGCCCGAGCTCATGGAATTCCACGGCGGCCATGGCGGGCGACATGCCTTCCGCCTTGTTCACCACCAGCCAGGCACGGCGTCCCGTCTTGCGCAGCTCCTCGGCAATCGTCCGGTCCTGGGCCGTGATCCCGGCGCGCGCGTCCACCACGAACAGCACGGCGTCGGCCTCGTCCACCGCCTGCCGCGTCTGCTGCGCCATGACATGAAAGATTCCCTCTGTCGCCACCGGCTCGAAGCCGCCGGTGTCGACCACCAGGTACGGCTGCGCGCCTACGCGCCCCTCGCCGTAGTGCCGATCGCGCGTGATGCCCGGCGCGTCGGCGACGATGGCGTCGCGGCTGCGGGTGAGCCGGTTGAACAGCGTCGACTTGCCGACGTTCGGGCGGCCGACGATGACGATGGTAGGCTTCATGAAAGGCGGAAGAAGGAAGGAGGAAGGACAACCAAAGACGGGAAACGCCGTTATTTCATCCTTTCGCCTTTCGCCTTCCTCCTGTGCGATTACTGAATAGCAATCGCATACACACCGCCCGCGCGGGTCTGCACCACGAAGCTTGACCCGTCGAGCGCAAGCGGGGGCGCGATCACGGGGCTGCCGTCGGTTGCGATGCGTGCCGCGAAAGCGCCATCGTCGCGCGCCAGCACATGCACGTAGCCCTCGAAGTCGCCCACCACCACGTGCCGGCCGATCGCCAGCGGCCCGGTCACGCCGCGGCCGAACAGCTTGTCCTGCTTCCAGACACTCGCACCACCCGTCTTGTCGTGGGCCACGACCGCGCTGCGGTCGTCGGTGACGTAGACGTTCCGGTCGTCCGCCGCCATGCCGGCGATGCTGGAGACATCGCGCGCCCAGATCAGGCTCCCGCGCACCGGATCGAAGCAGGCAACGCGACCCTGGAACGCCACGGCGCACGCCATCCGATCCTCCACCACCGGCAGGCTGGTAATGTCGGCAACCCGCTCGAGCTCGGTGGTCCCGCGCGGGAATGCGACCACGCTTTCCCAGCCGACGTTGCCGTTCGACAAGGACAGCGCGACCAGCCGCCCGCCCGCAAATCCGGCGAACACCGCGCCGCGGTACACCACCACACCGGCGTGGCTGCGCACCGACAGCGAAGGCGTGCTGCGCTGATAGACCCACTTGCGCGCGCCGGTCAGCGAATCGAGGCCGAAGATGCGGCCGTCGCCCGTGCGCGCAACGACCGTGCCGTTTTCAACCACCGGCGGAGCAAGTAGCTCGCCGGTGAGCTGGACCTTCCACCGCTGCTTGCCTTCGCGCTCGAAGGCCAGCACTTCGCCCTGGCCGGTGCCGACCACGACCAGCCCCGCGCCCGCGCCGACCCCGCCGGACAGCCGCTGGCCGGCATCGATCTGCCCGGCCGAAGCCCCGCTCGCCGCGTCGAATGCGCCGATCTGCCCGTTGACCCCGGTGGCATAGACGAGGTTGCCGGACGCCGCCGGAAAGAACACGCTCTTCTCGGCGCCGCCGACGCCGCCCCGCCACAGGACGCGCAGCGTCGCAGTCGGCTGGATCGTCGTCAGCTCGGCGGGCTTTTGCGCCACCCGGGGCGTGCCGAACCACCGATCGTAGGTGTCCGACACCGTCTGGCATCCGGCCAGCAGGATGATCAGTATGGCGGCAATGACCGGCTTCACTTTGCCTCACCCAGTGCGTCGAGCTTGGCCTGAATCAGGTTGCGGTACTGGCTGTTGGGATCGCTCTTGTCGTACGCCAGCTGATAGGCCGACCGCGCTTCCGCGGGCTTGCCCTGCGCCACGAGAATGTCGCCTTTCAGGTTCGCGAACAGCGCGGTGAAAGCGTCTGCCGGCTTGCTCTCCAGGAGCTTCAACGCTTCGTCGTAACGCTTTTCATCCAGCAGAATTCCCGCCAGCCGCAGCCGCGCGACATGGCGCATTTCGTCCTGCCGGCCGTTGTCGATCACCCATTGCAGCCGGGTCTTTGCCTCGGCAACCTCACCCGTCGAGTACGCCGCCCGCGCCGCGGCGAGACTCGACATCGCCGCATACGGCGTGGAGGCATACTTGTCCGTTATCTCGGCTGCGATATCGCGCACCTTCTTTGCCTCGTTCGCCTGCTGCGCCTGCTCGAGTTGCGAATACAGCGTCACCGCGGCGACCGCCTGCTGGTGACGGTAGTAACGCCAGCCCTGGAAAGCCGCGAAAGTGAGCAAGGCGGCGATTACGACCAGCAGCACCAGCCTGCCGTACTGATTCCACCACGCCTTGACGTAGTCCAGCTGCTCCTGTTCCTGCGAATCGTAAGCCATCAAGAATCCCCGCAACGAATGTGCATATTACCGCTAAGCATCCAGGATAAGGGCCGCCGCCTCTTCCAACCGCACCTGCGTCTGCGCCGTGTCGTCGCGCAGCGCCTTCAAGCTCAGCACCCCCGCCTTCGCCTCTTCATCGCCGATGATCACCGCGTAGCGCGCGCCGCTTGCATCGGCTTTCCTCATCTGTGACTTGAAGTTGCCGCCGCCACAGTGCAGGACGACGCTCACGCCCCGGTCACGCAGGGCCTCCGCCACCGCTTCGGCAACCGGGTCCGCGGCTTCGCCCTGGTGCACCAGGTAGACGTCCGGCGCCACCGGCGCAATGGCGGCCGTGCCGGTCTTCACCAGCGCGAGCAGCCGCTCGATCCCCAGCGCAAAACCGCAGGCCGGCGCCGGCCGCCCGCCGAATTGCTCGACGAGCGTATCGTAACGGCCCCCGGCGCAAATCGTGCCCTGCGCGCCGAGACGGTCGGTCACCCATTCGTACACTGTGCCGTTGTAGTAATCGAGCCCGCGCACCAGCCGCGGGTTGACCTTGAAGGCGACGCCGGCCGCGCGCAGTTTACCCTGCACTGCCTCGAAATGCATGCGCGAGGCATCATCGAGGTCATCTGCCAGCTGCGGCGCCCCGGCCACGATCGCCTGCATCGCCGGGTTCTTGCTGTCGAGCACCCGTAGCGGGTTGGTGTACAGGCGCCGCCTGGCGTCCGCATCGAGCGTGTCCTGATGCCGCTCCAGGTATGCGATCAGGCGGGCGCGGTAGCGCGCGCGCGCCTCGCTGCTGCCGAGCGAGTTCACCTCCAGCACGATCCCGTCCACGCCGAGCTCGCGCCACAGCCGTGCGCACATCAGGAGGTGCTCGGCGTCGATATCCGGTCCGGCGAAACCGAGCGCCTCGACCCCGACCTGGTGGAACTGGCGGTAGCGCCCTTTCTGCGGGCGCTCGTGACGGAACATCGGGCCCCAGTACCAGAGGCGCTGGGGCCCCGCGTACAGCAGATTGTGCTCGATCACGGCACGCACGCACGACGCGGTGCCCTCGGGCCGCAGCGTCAGGCTCTCGCCGTTCAATTCGTCGACGAAGGTGTACATCTCTTTTTCGACGATGTCGGTGACGGCGCCGATCGAGCGCACGAAAAGATCGGTGCGCTCGAGCACGGGCGTGCGGATGCCGCGGTAGCCGTATGCGCGCAGCCAGCTGCGCACGGTGTCCTCGAAGAACTCCCACACGTGGGCCTCGTCCGGCAGGATGTCGTTCATCCCGCGGATCGCTTGGATTTTTTCCGTCATGGACTGGGAAGCGCAGGCGCCCGCCTGCCGAACCTCAACGGGCGGCCTCGGCCTTCTCTTGTTCCTTCCGCTCGCTCCGGGATGCGGTGGCTGTCGAATACCTGTCGGCCACGTAGCGCTCGACGATCTTCTGGAATTCCACGGCGATGTTCTCGCCCTTCAGGGTAACGGTCTTCACGCCGTCGACGAAAACCGGGGCGACCGGGTTCTCGCCCGAGCCGGGCAGGCTGATGCCGACGTTGGCGTGCTTGCTTTCGCCGGGGCCGTTCACGACGCATCCCATCACGGCCACGTGCATGCGTTCCACTCCGGGGTAGCGCGTGCGCCATGCCGGCATTTGCGCCCGGAGATAACTCTGGATCCGATCGGCGAGTTCCTGGAAGAAGGTGCTGGTGGTACGGCCGCATCCCGGGCAGGCGATCACCATCGGGGTGAACGAGCGCAGCCCCATCGTCTGCAGGATTTCCTGCGCGACGATCACTTCGCGCGCACGGTCGCCGCCCGGCTCGGGTGTGAGCGAAACGCGGATCGTGTCACCGATGCCCTCCTGCAGCAGCACGCCCATTGCGGCGGTCGAGGCGACGATCCCCTTCGATCCCATTCCAGCCTCGGTGAGCCCCAGATGCAGCGCGTAGTCGCAGCGCGCCGCGAGATCGCGGTAGACCGCAATCAAATCCTGTACGCCGCTCACCTTGCACGAGAGCACGATGCGGTCATGAGCCAGGCCCAGATGCTCGGCCTGCCGGGCGCTCTCCAGCGCCGAGATGACGAGCGCCCGGCGCGTCACCACTGCGGCTTCCTCCGGCTCGGCAAGCCGCGCATTCTCGTCCATCATGCGCGCGAGCAGCTCCGGGTCGAGGCTGCCCCAGTTGACCCCGATGCGCACCGGTTTACCGTAGCGGCAGGCAAACTCGATCATGGTGGCGAACTGCTCGTCGCGCCGCGAGCCGCGTCCGACGTTTCCCGGGTTGATGCGCAGCTTGGCCAGCGCCTCGGCACAAGCGGGATGCTGGGCGAGCAGCCGGTGGCCGTTGAAGTGAAAGTCGCCGACCAGCGGCGCGTTGACGCCCATGCGGTCAAGCCCGTCGCGGATATGCGGCACTTGGGCCGCAGCCTCGGCATTGTTGACTGTGATGCGCACGACCTCCGATCCGGCGCGCGCGAGGGCTGCAACCTGCTGGATGGTCGCCGCCGCATCCGCGGTATCGGTGTTGGTCATCGATTGCACGAGAATCGGCGCATCGCCGCCGATGGCGCGGCTGCCCACCTGCACCTTGCAGCTTGCGCGGCGCGGGGCGGGACCGTATGCGGGGTAGCAGTTCATTCGAGCACGAAACGCGCGACGTCGACCTTGGTGTGACGCGCGAGATCCACGGGGCGGTTGTTGAACGATACGCGCACGCCGTGCGCATTGCCGATCACGAGCGTGAGCGGCGGCTCGCCGCTCACGCGCTTTTCGGTGCCCCTCGCGTTGAGCTGGGAAAATATCGTGTTGCCGCCGCGGTCGCGGATCTCGACCCAGGATTCGTCGTCGAACTGCAGGCGAACGACGCCATGGCCGGCGACAGCCGGCATATCAGCGGATACTGGCGACGGCGCCTCGTTCAATGCCGCAATGGGCGCCGGGGGCTCCTTCAGCGCCGCTGTGGGCGCCGGGGGTTCCTTCAGCGCCGCTGTGGGCGCCGGAGAAGCGGCCTCTTGCACCTTTTGCCTGTCGGGCACGGCGGGGACCTGCAGGACCGGTCCGGGATCGGTGCTGACGGGGACCGCTGCGGTCGGCGCGATTTCCCGCTTCGCCTCCGCCGTTGGCGCCGGCATCGGGGTGGGCGCAGTCAGTCCGGCGGGCGCCATTGGCTGCCCGCTCCAGTAGAATTCATGCACCGCCAGCACCAATACCACGAGCAGCGCGAGCAGCGCCAACGCCGGCCAGCGGCGCGGCGGCGGCGGCGGAAAAGGGATGTCCTTCGACGGCGGCGTCTCCGGCGAGGAGGGCTGGGTGACGAGCTCGGGCTCGACGCCGCGCAGCAGATCCTCCGGATCGAGCTTCAGCAGTCGCGCGTAATTGCGGACGAAGCCGCGCACGAACACCGGCCCCGGCAGCCGCTCGAATTCGCCCGTCTCCAGCGCCTCGACCTGGGCCACCGAAAGCTTGAGGTGCCGCGCGACCTCCGCGACGGAGAGCTTCTCGGTGGCGCGCGCCGCCGCCAGCACGGCGCCCGGCGCCGCGCTCTCCGGTTCGCGCACGAGATCTTCTTCAGCGTTCATTCGAATTGGCCGGCCTGCAGCGCGCGCGCCTCCCTGGAATCAGGGAAATTCTTGCGCAGCTGCTGGGCATAGCTCGCCTCGGAATTGCGATCCCCGAGCTTGCGCTCGAC
>JBFKNN010000155.1:0-7585 GCA_041629335.1 Burkholderiales bacterium
GGCCGCACCCATGCGATCCGGCATGCGCGCGCCGCTCGATTCGCCCAGCATGACGAGCGGCAGGCCGCGTCGAGACGCGGCCTGCTTCACGTGCTTGATCTTCTTCATGTTGATCACGGCGGAGGAGGCGCCGAGCACGGTAAAGTCGTTCGACACCAGGGCAATCTCGCGCCCGTTCACGCGCGCGAAGCCGGCGATCTTGCCGTCGGCCGGGGTCTTGGCCTTGACTTCCGCCCGATTGCTGCGGGCGAAGCGGCCCGACTCGATGAAGCTCCCGGGGTCGATCAGGTAGTCGATGCGCTCGCGCGCGTTGAGATGCCCCTCGGCTTTGCGCTTGGCGAGCTTGTCGGCGCCGCCCATGGCGAGCGCCTCGGCAGTCCTTTTCTTCAGTTCGTCGGTGAGGTCTTCGAACGGCACGGATCATCCTTGGAAGAAACGGGAACGGGTAGCCGAAAAGGATAGCTACCGCGTGCGGCGTTGTCGAGCGGATTCTCCCGCGAGCGCCTCCGGCTCAGCGCTTCGCCGCGCGGATCATGCCGCGCGCGATTACCAGCTGCTGGATCTGGCTCGTCCCTTCGAACAGGCGGAACAGGCGCACGTCGCGGTACAGGCGCTCGACTGCGGAATCCTGCATGTAGCCGGCGCCGCCGTGGATCTGAACCGCGCGGTCGGCCACGCGGCACACCATCTCGGAGGCGAAGAGCTTGCAGCAGGCAGCGTCCACCGTGATGCTCCCGCCCGCGTCGGCGGCGCGTGCCGCTTCCAGCGTCATCGCGCGCGCGGCGAGAACCTCCGCGCGCGAGTCGGCGAGCATCGCCTGAATCAACTGGAAATCGGCAATCGCGCTCCCGAACTGCCTGCGCTCGAGCGCGTAGTTCAGCGCTTCGTCGAGCAGGCGCTCGGCAGCGCCGACGCAGACCGCGGCGATGTGCAGCCGCGCCTTGTCGAGCACTTTCATCGCGGTCTTGAAGCCCATGCCTTCCTTGCCGCCGATCAGGTTCGCGGCCGGCACGCGCACGTTGTCGAACACCACGTCGGCGGTCTGCGCACCGCGCTGTCCCATCTTGCGGTCGGGCGGCCCGACTGAAATTCCCTTTGTGCCGCGCTCGACGACGAACGCGGAGACGCCGGAGGCATCCTGCGTAGCGGGGTCGGTGCGCGCCATCACCGTGAAGACACTCGCCTGCGGCGCGTTGGTGATGTAGCGCTTGGCACCGTTCACCACGTAGATATCACCGTCGCGCGCGGCACGAGTGGTGATCGAGCCGGCGTCAGACCCCGCGCCGGGCTCGGTCAGCGCGAACGAGCCGATCAGCTCGCCGGAGGCCATGCGCGGCAGCCAGGCGCGCTTCTGCGCCTCGGTGCCGTCGATCACGATGCCGCGCGAGCCGATGCCGTTGTTGGTGCCGACGATCGAGCGGAACGCCGGGGCGGCGTAGCAGAGCGCGATCGCCGCGAGCATCTCCTCTTCGGCGGTCAGGCCCAACCCCCCGTACTCCTCGGGGATGGTGAGGCCGAAGAGTCCCATGCGGCGCATCTCCGCGAGGATGTCCTCGGGGATGAGATCGGTCTCGACGACCTCGCGCTCGCGCGGAATCAGCCGCTCGCGCACGAAGCGCGAGATCGTGTCGACGAGCAGCCCGAACGACTCGGGGTCGCGGATCACCGGCGGCGCGGCAGGATCAGTCGAGCTTGACGCCGGCGTCCTGGATCACCTTGCGCCATTTCTTGATTTCGGACTGGATGAAAGCGGCGTACTCGGCCGGCGTGCCGCCGACCGGCTCGGCGCCGAGCTCGCTGATGCGCTTCGCAACGTCGGGCAGCTTCAGGATGCGCGCGGTCTCGGCCGCGAGCTTGTCGACGATCGGCTTGGGCGTGCGCGCCGGCGCGACCAGGCCGAACCACGACACCGCCTCCAGCCCCGGCACGCCGGCTTCCGCCACCGTCGGCAGCTCGGGCGCGGCGGACGTGCGCTTGCCCGAGCTCACCGCCAGCGCGCGGATTCTGCCGGCCTTCGCGTGCGGCAGGTAGACCGGGATGTTGTCCATGGTGAGCGAGATCTGTCCCGCCATCACGTCGGCGAGCACCGGGGCGCTGCCCTTGTACGGCACGTGGACCATCTGCGTGCCGGTAAGTGACTTGAACAGCTCCATCGACAGGTGCGCCGTGCTGCCCTGGCCGGGCGAGCCGTGGGTGAGCTTGCCGGGGTTGGCCTTGGCGTGGGCGATCAGCTCCTTCACGCTTTTCACCGGCAGCGCGTTGTGGACCACCAGGATGTTCGGGACCAGCGCAACCAGGCTCACCGGCGCGAAATCCTTGACCGCGTCCCACGTGAGCTTGGGATAGAGCGTGTTATTGATGCTGTGGGTGGCGGCGGTCGCCATGAGGATCGAGTAGCCGTCGGGAGTTGCGCGCGCCGCGATCTCGGTCCCGATGTTGCCGTTCGCCCCGGGCCGGTTGTCGACGATCACCGGCTGGCCCCAGACCTCGGTCATCTTCTGGCCGACGGCGCGCGCCAGGATGTCGGTGGTGCCGGCGGGCGTGTAAGCGACGATGATGCGGATCGGCTTGGTCGGGTAGGTCTGCGCCGTTGCGGCCCCGCAGGCGAACAACACACCAAATAAAAACATCATGTTACGCATCTTGCTCATGGTTGCGCTCCGGTGGCGGTCATTCGCTCTTGATGCCGGCCGCCTTGATCACCCTGGCCCACTTGTCGATCTCGGCCTGGATGAATGCGGCGTACTCCGCCGGTGAGTTGCCGACCGGGTCGGCGCCGAGGCCTTGCAGCCGCTCGCGCAGATCCTGCGACTTGATCGCCCGCACCGCCTCGCTGCTCAAGCGGTCGAGGATCGCCTGCGGCGTCTTGGCCGGCGCCGACAGGCCGTACCAACTGGTCACTTCGTAGCCGGGCACGCCGGCTTCGGCGACTGTGGGAATCTCCGGCGCGGCCGACGAGCGCCGGGGACCGGTCACCGCGATCGCGCGCAGCTTGCCCGCGCGCGCCTGCGTGATCACGGTCGGCACGTTGCCGAAGTAGAGCGACACCTCGCCCGACAGCAGTCCGACCAGGCCCGGCCCGCCGCCCTTGTATGCGACGTGCACCCATTTGACTCCGGTCATGTACTTGAATAGCTCCGCGGACAGGTGCACCGTCGTGCCGATTCCCGAGGAGCCGTAGTTGATTTCGCCCGGGCGCCGTTTCGAAAGCGCGATCAGTTCCTTCACCGTCTTGACCGGCAGCGACGGGTGCACCACCAGCAGGTTCTGCGACTCGGCCACCAGCGTGATGAAGGCGAAGTCCCTGATCGGGTCGAAGTTGAGCTTGATCAGCGCGGGATTGGTCGCATGGCCGGGGGCGTTGAGCATGATGGTGTAGCCGTCCGCCGGGGTGCGCACGAACATCTCCGAGGCGATCGCGGTGTTGGCGCCGCCGCGGTTTTCCACCACCACCTGCTGGCCGAGACCCTCGCCGAGCTTCGGTGCCAGCAGGCGCGCCACGATGTCGTTGGTGCCCCCGGGCGGGAACCCGACGATGAAACGGACGGGTTTGGTCGGGTACTGCTGCGCCGCCGCGGCTCCCGCGGCGAACGCGGTGAACAGCGCAATGGTGACTCCGAGGAACCTGGCAGTGCTCATGGTGTCATCCTCCCTTGGGTGCCCAGCAATTGGTTCAGCGCACTAGTTCTTCTTCACCACTTCGAGTGTCTTGCGCTTCGGATCGACGCGCACGATGTCGCCGGTCCGGATGTGATCGTACGGGCTCGCCGACCAGCCTTCGGTGATGGTGATGCCGGCGAACACCGCGCCGTGCACCATCACCGGGTTGGTCACGCCGAAAACGAAGGCCTTGGGGGCAATGCCCTTGTGCTTGATGTCGTAAAAGGCCCAACCTGCCGCGATTCCGCCCTTGGCGCTGGGCGTGATCAGGATCTTGTCCTTGATGTTGTGGCCCTCGAGCGCGTGCCCCGGGCGCGAGATCAACCCGCTCCAGCGGTCGAGATCGTAGCGCGGCGAAAAGCCCTCGGTCGAAACCAGCGCCTCGCCCTCGACCACGTCGCCGAAAGCGCGCTTCAGCTTGATCTTGCGAAGCGCGGTTTTCTTCATCGGGGCGGGTCGCGGCCTAGATCTGGTCTTCGCCGCTCACCGCGATGTCGATGCACGCGGCGGTGCGGCGCAACAGGGTGTTGAACTTGTGCGCGCCGATGATGTTGGCGAGCTTCGCCGAGTTGGTAACGAGGTTCACCCAACCCTGCCTGACCCGGATCTGCGCAATGTTCTGCAGGATGTAGAAGCACACGCCCTCGAGCACCACCGCTCCCGCGGACTCGAGCGTCTCGAGGTAGCCGAGCTCCCGCGCCGCGCTCTTGACGCCGTTGCTGGTGGTAATGAAGAGGTGGCTGCCCGACTTCACCCGCCGCCCGTCGATCAGGTCGGCGAGCTGCTTCATCTCGAGCAGCGACTGCTGCGGCCCGGAGAACACCACCAGGTTCAGCGGATTGTTCTTCTTGTCGTAGCTCTCGTAGACGCGCCGGATGTCGCGGTCAGTGATTGTCATGACCGACTCGGGCTTGCGCCTGCCGAACGCCGCCTTCAGCGTCGGCGCCTCGGGGGTGACGCCGACCATGTGGAACATGCCGATCGAGCCGTAGCTCGCCAGCGAGGCACCGAGGTGCTTCAGCTGGTCCGCGCTCGGGTGCGTTTTCATGCCGGTGAACACCGGCACCGCAAAGTAATCCTGGTTGGCGGAGCCGACGATCTTCCCGACCGCGCCCCAGTCTGCGAAGTCCTCGAGCTTGGCCTTGAGGTTCACCTGGACGCGCCCTTTGCGGTGCTTGTCGAGGTGGTAGCCGTACTCGGGTACGCGCCCCGTGATGCCGGCGGCGAGCGCCACCGGCCCGGCCTCGAAGTTCGAGCGCGCGCCGTATACCGAGTTGGCGTAGATCACGGTGCCGGTGTCGCCCCAGGCGACGTGCTCGCCGCGGTGCGGCTGGTAGATCGTCTGGTAGTTGATGCAGGTGTCGGCCGTGACGACGTCCATGCGCCGCAGGTAGCCGATCAGGTTCTTTTCCTTCTCAGCTTCGCTGGGATCCTGTCCGAGCTTGGCGACGTAGTCGAAGTCGATGCAGCGCGCGTTGGTGGTCGTCGGCCGCGCGCAGCGCGCGCCGAGGCCGGCCATGCGCTCGAGGAATGCCTTGCCCGCATCGCCCATGACCTCGATGTCGCCCATCATGTGCACATTGGACACCGGCACGAAGCGCTTCGCCCCGAAGAACGTTCCGACCTCGATCTGAAGCTCGAGCGCTTCCTTGGCCGCGGGACCCATGTCCCCGCGCAGCATCCTCTTTTCTTCAGCCGTCAACCGCATTGTTGCTGGCCCTCAGCCACGCGCGCGTGGTCGCAATCAAAGCGAAACCACAAGGTCAGATTCCATTGGCCGGCATGACCGCCAAGGAACACCGAGAGCGCCGCGCGGGCGGCGCGCGCTCCGCCGAAGATTGTAATCGGATTCAGCGCCGCGCGGACCTGCGCCCGGCTTTCCCTTTCGCCTTCGGCTTGAAGCCGGGGTCGTAATGCGGGCCGGCCATGGTGCCGTCGACCGCCTTTCCGATGATGCCCTGGGACAAATCCTTGATCGCTATGAAAATCACATCCTCGTCCGGGGTCGAGACCAGGGTGTGGGGCGCGTTGGCCGGAATGTAGATGAGGGTCCCCGCCGGCGCGAGCACGCGCTTGCCGTTGACCGAGCCCTTGAGCGTGCCCTGCACCACCAGGTTGAACTGCTCGTTCTTGTGGGTATGCATGCGCGAGCCGGTGCCGCGCGGCTTGTGGATGTAGCCCACCAGCATGCGCTTGCCCTCGACCACCCCGCCGTGCGACGTGGAATAGCCGGTGCCGGCCGGCACCTTCTTCACTTTCGCGAGGTTGAACTGGTACTTGCCGTTGCCGCCCTTCACCGCGCCGGCGGTCTTGGTCTTCGCCGCGCGCTTTTTCACTGCTGCCATCTGCCTTCTCCTCTAATCCCGTGTGTTCTGCGGCGCGCTAAAGCCGCGCCCTACGACTCACGCTCGCGGCGCGCCGCGAGTCTCCGCCCCTCGTCACTCGTCACTCGTCACTCGTCACTCGTCACTCGTCACGCTTTTAGAGATAGTCGATGATCTTCCACTCTCCCGGCTTGACGTTCACGACGCTCTTGTGCGCGCCGCCGGGCCGCCGATCCGCGTAGACGCGCCCTTCCTTCATCACCAGGTGGATGTTCTTCTTCTGCTGCAGGCAGCGGATGTTGCGCGACGGATCGCCGTCGACCGCGACGATGTCGGCGAGCTTGCCCGCCTCCAGCGTGCCGAGGTCCTTGCCCATCTTGAGCGCCTCGGCGGCGTTCCTGGTGGTGGTCTGGATCGCGTGCATCGGCTTCATGCCGAGCTTGACGTAGATCTCGAGCTCGCACGAGTTGCTGCCCATGTCGGGCTCGAAGCCCATGTCGGTGCCCATCGCGATCTTGATCCCCGCCTTGTACATCTTCTGGAAGGTCTCGAAGCAGTACGGCTGGAGGAATTTCATCTTGCGCAGCACGAACTCGGCAGTGCCGTGCTCGCGCCGCAGCAGGATCGCGTGTTCGGTGCGGGGCGCGAGCGTCGGGGTGACCGGAATGCCCGCTTCCTTGATCATGTCGATGGTCTCATCGTCGTTGAACACCATGTGCTCGATGGTGTCGGCGCCGGCGGCGATCGCCATGCGCTGCGCCGAGGTCGTGAAGCAGTGCACCGCCGCGTGCTTGTGCAGGGCGTGGGCCTCGTCGACGATCGCGTCGAGCTCTTCCTGCGTGAGGTTGCGGATGTCCGGCTCCTCCTTGTCGGTGCCGCCGCCGCCCGAGGCGCAGGTCTTGATCACGTCGCAGCCGGCGAGCATGTTCTTGCGCGCGAGCTTCCTCAACTCCCACGGCCCGTCGCCGTTGTTGAAGCCCCAGCGGTACATCGCGCGCGGCTGGATGAGATCGAGGTGCGAGCCGGTCATGGTGGTAAAGGCGCCGATCACCATGCGCGGGCCCTCGACGATGCCGGCGTCGATCGCATCGCGCACCGCGCACATTTCGTTCACCAGCAGCCCGTACGGGCCGTTCATGCCGAGGTCGCGCAGCGTGGTGAACCCCATGTCGAAGCAGTTCTGCGCGTGAAACAGCGCGTACATCTGCTGCAGGTGCGGCATGATCTCGAACTGCGCGACGCGATGGTTGTGGAACGTCATGCAGTTGTACATCGCGGTGTGGATGTGCAGATCCATCATCCCCGGCATGAGCGTCGCGCGGCCGCAGTCGATCACCTCGGCGTCGCGCGGGATCTTGAGCTTGCCCTTGACCTCGACTTCCTTGATGCGGCGACCCTGAACTGCGATCACCGGGTCCTTGACCGGCTTGCCGCCGTTGCCGTCGATCAGCAACCCGGCCTTGATGAATTTGAGCGTGCCCTTGGGCTCGGCCGGCTTCATGCCTTCCATGGCGTCATTTCCTCCTCGGTGATGGCTTGGCGCGCGGTCCCGTGGTGCGGCAACTGCGTCGTGCAAGCGCTTGCAGAATGGTCGAAACTAA
>JBFKNN010000156.1:0-7544 GCA_041629335.1 Burkholderiales bacterium
AGCTCGACATGCTCGACGCGCCGGTTTCCGGCGGCCCGCACGGCGCGAAGTCGCGCAAGCTCGCACTGCTGGTGGGCGGCGACCAGGGCGTCTTCGACCGCTTCAAGCCGGTGCTCGATGCAGTCGGTGACCAGGTCATTTATATCGGCCCGATCGGCGCCGGCTCGGTGGCGAAGCTCGTGCACAACTGCGCCGGCTATGCTATCCAGACTGCGCTCGCCGAAGTGTTCACCATGGGAGTCAAGGCCGGGGTCGAGCCGCTCGCGTTGTGGGCGGCCGTGCGCCAGTGCTCGCTCGGGCGGCAGCGCACCTTCGACCGCCTGGGCCGGCAGTTCCTGCAGGGCGTGTTCGAGCCGCCGGATTTCGCGTTGAAGCTCGCCCACAAGGACGTGACGCTCGCCACCGAGCTCGCGCGCGAGCTGAATGTGCCGATGAGGGTTGCAAACCTCACGCATGCCGAGATGACCGAAGCGCTCAACCGCGGCTGGGCGGAGCGCGATTCGCGCGCGCCGATGTTATTGCAGGAGGAGCGCGCCGGCGTCTCGATCAAGGTACCGGCCGCGGCGATACGCGAGGTGCTGGACCGCGACGGCTAACCGCGCGGGTCACCGGGTCAATCTTATCTATGTGTTCTTAATGTTTCTTCTGGATTACCTGGTAGCGGTCCAGCCGCTGCGGCGCGCGCCCGACACCATCGCGCCCTCGATTGCGTTGCCGTTGACGCGTCCGACATACTGAACGTTGCCGGCCGTCAATTTGATCTCGTCGCCGTTCACGCGGCCTTTGACGAGCGTCGCGCGATCGCCGGTCTTGAGCGTACCGGTGACCATCTGGAAGGACTGGCCCAGCTGCAGCTCGCCGCCGTCGAACTTCCAGGTGCCCTGCACCTTGGCGGGAACGATCCAAAGGTAGGCCCGGCAATACGAGTTGCATCCCTCCGGCGCGTTTACCGTCTGGTCGGCCTCCCACTCGCCCATGTTGAACGAATTCGACACGACGCGCGTGCCGGGCTTCAGGTCGAGGATCTTGGGGCGCAGCTTGATGTTGATTTCGGGCAGCAGGAACATGGTGATGACGGTTGCCTGCGAAAAATCGCTCTCGAAAAGGTCGGCCTTCACGAAGCGCGCCTTCCCGCCCATGCCCTCCTTCTCCGCGTTGCGCCGCGAGAGCTCGACCATGTCGGGGTTGTACTCGATGCCGAGAGCGCGCGCCCCGCGCTTGGCCGCGGTGATCACGGTACGGCCGTCGCCCGAGCCCAGGTCGATTACGTAGTCCTTGGGCGTCACCTTCGCCATGTCGAGCATCTTGTCGACCAGCGCCTGCGCGGTGGGCACCCACACGACATCCTTGCCGTCCTGCCCAACCTCCGGGTAGTAATCGGCCGCGGGCTGCGCCGCAAAAGCGCCGCCGGCAAACAAACCAAGGATTGACGCCAGCGCAAGCCGGCGGATGTACGACGAATTGCTCATGCATAGTCTCCGATGGAAAGGCGGCTGCGCGGGGGCCGGAATCGGTCTTGCGCGAGGGCCAAAACGTCAATGATAGCGGATTGCGGAAGTCACGGAGCGCCGTGCGCGATCCGGCGGACACGCGGCCCCGCGGCAGCGGGCAAGCGGCGATTACCCGCCCCGCACACCGGCACCCCGCGATGCGGGCGTCAGCCGCCGCCCAACCGCAGCCCGAAATACCCCGCCATGATCGCGAGCGTCGCGAGCGTCACCGGCACGCCCACCCGCGCGTGCTGGCGCCAGCCGATCGCAATCCCGCGGTGCGCGGCAGCGCCGACGACAATGATGTTGGCGATGCTGCCGACGATGACCAGGTTGCCGGCCAGCGTGCTCGCGAGCGCGAGGACCGGCCCGGCCATCTCGTGGGTCGCCGCCGGCATGAGCAGCATCACCGCCGGCACATTGGAAACCAGATTCGACAACACGAAGGTTGCCGCTGCGAGCGGGCCGGGGTGCGCCAGATCGACGCCCACGGCAGCGAGGTCGCGGATCGCCGCCTGGGGTATGCCGGTCCTTGCGAGCCCCTCGTTCACCACGAAAAGCCCGATGAACAGGACCAGGAGTTGCCAGTCGACCAGGCCCAGCATCTTGTGCGAGTGCAGCTTGCGGCTCGTCATCAGCAGCCCCGCCGCCACCAGCGCGACCACTTCACGCGGCAGCGGCGCAAACAGGAACAGCACGAAGACGGCGCCCGCGACCGTGAGCCCCTTGGCGGTCTGCCACGCATCGAAAGACGGCGGCGTCTCGCCCGCGGCCTGCCGCGCACCGTCCGCCGGCACGAGCATCCACTTTCCGCGTGCATGCCAGGCGATGAGCGCCCAGGTCGCGACGAGCCCGAGGACGACAGTCAGCGCCGCCTCGCGCATATAGCCCGCGAAGGAGAGCTCGAGGGTCTCACCGATCAGCATGTTCTGCGGGTTGCCGATCAGCGTCGCCGCCGAGCCGACGTTGGCCGCGCATGCCAGCGCGAGCAGGTACGGCACGGGATCGAGGCGGCGTGCGCGGCACACGTCGATCAGCACCGGCGCCACCGCGAGGCACACGATGTCGTTGCTGAACACCGCCGAGAGGACGGCGATCACCGCGATCAGCGCCGCCAGCAGCGCGGGAGGCGCAAGCGGCGCGTCTCCCAGCCTCCGCGTGACCCAGGTGTAGAAGCCCCCAAGTCGCAGCTGCGCCGAGATCACCATGAAGGAGAAGAGCAGGATCAGTGTGGGCACGTGCATCGCGGCCCACGCCTCCTTCAACGACAGCGCGCCGATCGAGACCAGCGCGATTGCGCCGAGCAGCGCGATGCCGGTGCGGTCGAGCTGGAGGAACGGCAGCCCGCCGAGGATCATTCCGGCGTAGACCATCAGGAAGATGACGATGATCGCGGCGTCCATGGCTGCGCTTCCGCCTCTTGGTGAAATCCTGGTCTCACATTTTCAAGAATGTTGATTGCCGGTCAGGCCGACTCTTCCCTGGGCGCGCATTCTCCGCCGGCGGAACAGAACAATCAAACGCAATGGCGGATCTCGAAACGCAGTTGAGTTCACGCGCGCGCGACCGCAGCGCGTTGTCATGCAACATTTCATCTCGTCAGCGACCTGGCCAAGAAATTCATTTCTCGGTGCGAAAAAGTCGCGCTCGAGACCCGCAGCGCCCGCGCAAGGCGGGCATGCCACTCCGGAGAGATCACGAAGCCTTGGTTTCTCCCCGAGAAACTTGAGCCCGCAGGTTCCCCCGAAGCGCGGCTGCCCGTGCCGCAGCCAAGCGCGTGGCATACGGCGCATTACGGTCCCGTTCATCGTCGCGGCAGCGTCACACCGGTCCAGGGTCCTCCCGCGGGGGTATCAATGGGAAAAGCTGCGCTGGCACCAAGGTCTTTCTCGCCGCCCGTACACCGGTGCGGCATCACGATGCTGCATTGTGTATTATTTGTCCTGAAGCTTGGATAGGTTGCCACCTCGCCCAGAAAATGGCTTGAAGGGAGGCGCTGTTATGGCAAGGCCTAGTCGGCTGTTCTTTCCGCTTGGACTCGTTCTGGCCGCGTTGTTCTTGTCAGCGCCGGCTCACGCAGAGTGCGGCGGCTCCCAGGAATGCGTTGGCGTGTCGATCGATCCTCTTGTCGCGCCTGCTCACGGGACCCCGTTTACGTCGGCGCCGTTAGCCTTTGGCAGCCAAACGACAGGCACAGCGAGCGCCACCCGAACCATTCTCGTCGCTGCCGTCCTGGGGCCGGCCGGCACTCGGGCAACATTGAACGCGATCACGCTGAGCGGCGCGAATGCGGCCGAGTTCAATATCGCGGCCACCACTTGCGCGGTTGGCACCGCCAGCTTGCTGCATGACGGCGCAGTAACGGCACAAATAAGCAACGCCTGCAGCATCTCGGTCACCTTCAATCCCGCGACGGTGGGAGCAAAGGCCGCGCAGATCGACGTTCAGACAGCGGTCATCACCCGCACCATTCCCTTGAACGGAACCGGCACCGCAACCGCCATCCCGCCCGGTGCCACGTCGACTAATCTGACGGTCCCGTTCAATACGCCGGCCACCCTCGACCTGACGCCGTTCGTCTCCGGCTCCGGTCTACTGGGTGTTCGTATCACCGCGGCACCTTCAAACGGCGTCGCTACGGTTACCGGGTTCCGCGTGACGTACGCACCCAACAGCGGTTACGTCGGACCCGACGCGTTTTCCTATGAGTCCTTCACCAGCGCGGCTTCATCGCCTGCGGCCGTCGTAACCGTGACCGTAACGGCGAGGGGCGATCCGTCGCAGGACCGCAACGTCGTGGGCATCATCAACGCCCAGGCGCAGGCCGCCAGGCGTTTCTCCCGAGCGCAGATTGCCAACTTCCAGCGCCGCATGGAGTCGCTGCACCGCGGCGCAGGTGGCGGCAACTCCGCCACCACCGGCGCCACGGGATCCGGCCTCCGCGTCGGCGTTGATTCAGTCCGTGGCAATGCCGGTATTGCCGGTGACGCGCGGCCGGTGACGAGCCCGCTCGAGCGCGCTGCGATCGAGCCCGGCGGCTTGCGGCAGACCGGGCTTGCCGGCACCGCATCGGGGTCCCCGCTGACTTCAGTCGCAACGACTCTCCTGAGTGCGGCAGCAACGCGGTCGGCTAACCTGTCGTCCAGCACCGATCGCAAGGATGGATCGTCCGGGTTGCCCGACGGCACGGGCATGTGGATCGGTGGCAATCTCCACTTCGGCACCCGCGGCCAGACGAGTGACAGCAGCAGCCTCCGGTTCAGCACCGACGGCATCAGCATCGGTGCCGACCGGCGGTTCAGCGACCAGTTGGCGCTGGGCATCGGCCTGGGTTACGCGCGCGACAGGACCGACATTGGCAACGACGGGACGAAGAGCGAGTCGAGAGGCTCATCGATCGCCGTGTACGGCAGCTACCAGCCGACCACGAGGACCTTCGTCGACGGCCTCATCGGCTACGGCGTGCTGCGGCACGACACGGAACGCTTCGTCGCGTCTGCCAATGACTTCGCGCGCGCCCACCGCGAGGGCGACCAGCTGTTCGGATCGCTTGCCGCGGGCTACGAGTATCGCAGGGATGCGCTGCTGCTCTCGCCGTACGGGCGGCTGGACTTCTCGATCGACCGATTCGAACAGGCGACGGAAACGGGCGCGGGCCTCAATGCGCTCACCTACTTCGACCAGACGCTGCAGACCCTCCAGCTCTCGCTGGGGCTGCGCGCCGAGTCGCAACATCAGACCCACTTTGGTTGGGCACTACCGCGGCTGCGCCTGGAGTTCAGGCATGACCTGAAGGATGATCGCCAGGCCACGATCGCCTACGCCGACCAGTTCGCCGGGCCGAGATACGCCGTGATGCCCGTCGGCGTGAAGCGCGACGCCCTGCTCTTGGGCATCGGCAGTGATTTTGTCCTCCGTGACGGATTGAAGCTGGGTGTCGACTATCAACTCGAGCGTTCGTCAGGCTCCGAGAGCAGCCAGGCCATCCGGCTATGGCTTTCGAAGACGCTCGACGGCAAGGCCTCGCCGCTGGGCGCATCGTCATCCAAGCTGTTCGAGAACCCGGTCCGGGTCGAAGCCGGATACGCTTGGGATGACAACCTCACCCGGGCACGCGATGCCGCCGATCAGCTGTCGGATCATATATACAGCCTCAACGTCAGCAAGAGCGCGATTTTCCCGGTCACCACCCATACCCGTGTGCTCGCCACCGGATTCCTCAGCGGCGACCAGCTCTACACTTACTCCGGCCTCGACCGCTTCTCCGCGGGCGGCCAAGCCGAGTTTCAGTACCGCATCTCCGGCATGTTTGGCGCGCCGACGTTCGGGATTTTCGGGCGCGCATTGATCGACGATTACAATTCCGGGATTCGGTCCGGTTACCGATACTCTCTCGGGATCACCGCGCGCCAGTCGCTGACCGATCGCATCGACGCGTTCGGGGCGCTGGCGAGCAACGTGCGCCGCGCCGATAGCGTCGTGTTCGACGCGCAGGACTATTCGGTGCGGTTCAATCTCGACTATTCCCTGGGTCGGCGCGGCACGCCGTATGTCAGTGGCGAGTATCGCCGCGGCGATACGGTCTCGACCGGGCGTCAGTCGATTGACAGCGCGGCCATCGCCAAAGTCTTCGTGCCGGATGACGCATACGGCAACAGTCAGCTCTTCGCCTACCGTTACGACGCCAAGACCGTGCTGTGGACGCTCGGCTATAACTGGCCGCTGGGACCGAGGGATGCGATAGACATCTCGTGGAGACACGTGCGGTCGTCCCCCGCCGCGCTGCCGAATTACGACTTGGCGACCACGGCCTATGGGCTAGGGGGTCAGCCAAGTGGCCAGTCCCGCTACACCGCGAACCAGTTCTCGATTGTTTATCTGATGCGCTTTTAGACCGCGGCTTCGCCGCGAATCAGTAATCCCGCCGCGGCCCGGTATAGTCGCCCCGCGGGAACACGAAGGGCGGCGCCCTTCCGACCAGCGCCTCGATCAGCATCAGCTCCTGGTCGGTGTGATTGATGAACGGCGCGTCGCGGATGCCCCTCCCTGCAGGAGCCTTGGCGAGGATGTAGAGCGGCCGATCGTGTTGCTTGGAAACGACCGACTCCCGGCTTTGCGGATCATTGATCGCCGCGATCTCCGTGGCGCCGTAGCAGGTGCAGAAGTAAGTCTGCTCGGGATCCGACTCCGCGTAGAATCCCGTGCCACGAATGCCGATGGTGGCGGCCGCGGTGTTGAGCCGCAACGGCGCACCCCGATGCACCGACAGCAGCTTGCCGGCGAGCAGGCGCAGGCCGGAGATCAGCAGCGACAGGGGTCCCTTTTCCTCGGCTTCAATTACGAGGCTCGTTTCGCTGCGCACGAGCATCGAGTGGCCACCGACCGCGAAGATCAACTCGCTGTCCTTTCCCGTCTCCACCCTGTCGCCCGGGCGCACTGCGGTGGCGAGGGTTGCCGCCGTCCCGTTGACCGACGCGGTACCCGTAATGCGGTAGATTGACTGACCTTCAGGAAGTTTCGTCGGCGCGCTGCTGAAACGCTGGGCACGGGCACTCCCAAGGGGGACGCCCACGGAGAACAGCCCGGCCGTCAGCGCTTGTACCAGCAACCGACGACGCGGGTCGTCAATTTTGTCAAAGCGATTAATGATGGCCCCCGGGTCTCTGGTCTTGTCGGGTTCGCTCCCCGCTTTGGCAGCGCAGCCAGTATACCAATATTAGAACCTATTTCATAAATACCCACGTGATGCGTTGCGGCCAAAACGGGATGGATGCGAGGCGCGGTGCGCAGCGAATATCGCGGCGGCTGCGACTCGTTAGCCGCAGGCCCGTTTGCGGGAGCAGCCGCGAAAGCCCCGGGGCGATGTCGCATAAACGCGCCGCCCCGCGCCCCGTCCCGCACCAGGCTGCGCCACACCGTGGCCGGGGCGCATTGGCAAGCAGCGGGACGACGCAGACGCCCGTTTTGGCCGCAACCCGCAGGAACGGGGCGTCGAGCAACGGCTTCGCCGCTGCGCGCCCATGGGCAGGCAAACGCCCGCGGGCGCGAAGCGCC
>JBFKNN010000157.1:0-7500 GCA_041629335.1 Burkholderiales bacterium
AAGGGGCTGAAGCCCGAGACGCGGTTCCGGCCCGACGAGTAGGGTGCAGCTTCAGCGCACCGCGTGTAGGGTGCAGCTTCAGCGCACCGCGTGTAGGGCGCAGCTTCAGCGCACCACGCTATGTGCGAGTCGCCTTGCGGGTGGGTGGTGCGCTAAAGCCGCACCCTACGGCTGCGCCCCACGAATCACGCTTTTCCGGAATCCGGGTTCTGGGCCCCAGTCACACCTTCCGAGCTACTGGGGCTTGATCCCCGCCGCCTTGACCAGCTTCTTCCACTTGTCGACCTCTTCGCGGATGGTCTCGGCAAATTCCTTCTGGGAGTTGCCCTCGGCTTCCATGCCGCGGCGCAGGAAGACCGCCTTCACCTCGTCGCTGTTGACGATTTTCACCGCCTCGGTGTTGAGGCGGTCGACGATCGCGCGCGGGGTCTTGGCGGGTGCCAGCATGCCGACCCAGGACGCGTGTTGGTAGCCCTTCAACCCCGCCTCCGCCACCGTCGGCAGCTCGGGCGCGGCGCTCGAGCGCTTCGCGCCTGTCACCGCAAGCGCGCGTATCTTGCCGGCGCGGATATGGGGCAGGCCGGTGGAGCTCGCGGCGAAGTTGACCTGCACCTGCCCGCCGAGCAGCGCCGTCATCGCAGGCGAGCCGCCCTTGTACGGGACCAGCAGCATCTTGGTGCCGCTCATGTGCTGAAAGAGCTCGATCGCGAGATGGGTGCTGGTGCCGATGCCGCTGAAGCCGCAGGTGATCTCGCCGGGCCGGGACTTCAGCAGCGCGATGAGCTCGGTTACCGACTTGGCCGGCACCGAGGGATGCACGACGACGATGTGCGGCAGGTCGGCAAACTGGGTGATCGGGATGAAGTCGCGGACCGGATCGAACGGCATGTTGGTCTGCATGGCCGGCGTGATGGTGAATGACGCCGCGATGACGAGCAGCGTGTAGCCGTCGGGCGTCGCTTTCGCCACCGTGTCCGTGCCGTTCAGGCTCCCGGCGCCCGGCCGGTTGTCGACGACGATGTTCTGCTTGAGCACTTCGCCGAGACGGTCGGTGACGATGCGCGCGGCGATGTCGGTGGACCCGCCCGGGCTCTGGGGAACGATCACGCGGATCGGCTTGGTCGGCCACGTCTCCGCTCCCGCCGGACTGGCCGGCACCAAGAGCGCCCCGATGCAGGCAGCGCACGATACGAAGCTCTTCATTTCAATCCTCCCGGAATCGCACAAATCGCGGTGCGCTGAAGCCGCACCAGGTGGTGCGCTGAAGCTGCACCTTACGGCCGCAACCGGCGGTTGCGGCCCACCCATCACCAATCACACCGTTCCAGCTATTCGGCATCGTATCCCGGCTCCACCCGCGCATCGATCACGCACACGCCGCCGGCGCGCACGGTATCGATGCCGCGCTTCAACGCTTCGCGCATGTCGGCTATGCTCGTCACCGGGCCGATCCCGGTAGCGCCCTGCGCGCGCGCCATGCCCGCGATGTCGATGTCGGGCTCGGACAGGCGCTGGCCGATCCAGGCGTTCTCCTCGGGCCGCCCGCGCGCGGCGGCAACCCGTCCCTGATGCCGCTCGTCGTTGAAGAACGAGCGGTTGTTGCACACGATGACCATGCACGGGATGCGGTAATGCACGGCGGTCCATACCGCCGTGTTCCCCTGCAGGAAGTCGCCGTCGCCGAGCAGGCCGATCGGAATCCGTCCGCTGCCTTTCAGCGCGAGCGCGGCGCCCACGGTGATGCCCAATCCGGAGCCGAGTCCGCCGCCGCCGTCGTAGCCGATATAGTCGAGCGGGTGGCGGAAGTGCGTGTAAGCGCCGCTCCAGCCGAGCGGGAAGCGCGTGAAGCACACGTCGGCCCCGCTGATTGCGGTGCGGAGCGCCTCCGCCAGGCTCGCGAGGTTCAGCGCGCCGGAAGTCGCTGCCGGGGGCTCATGCGCCGCCGCGGCAGCAGCGCCCGCCGGGCGTGCTTTCACGGCATCCAGCAGCAACGGGACTGCTGCGCCGGGCTCGCACATGAGGTACACGTCGGCCGGGGGCAGCGCCTGGTAGTCCATGCTCCAGCCGCGATGATTGTGCGCATCGCATGAAACCTGGATTATCTTTGCGGCGACGGGTTTTGCGCCGTAGACCTGCTTGAACGTGCCGGCGAGATCCAGCCAGTCGAGCGACAGGATGACGTCGGCCGCAGCCAGCATCTTGCAGGTCTCGGGCAGGAGCCGTGTCGCCGGCGGCGCCGCGTGCAGCCGGTGGTCGGTCGGGAATGCCGCGCCGAGCTTCATGTGGGTCAGCACGCGTGCGTTGAGCTTCTCCGCGAGCGCGATGCGAGTGTTCCAGTCCTCGAGGCTGCGCGAGCAGCGGCCGGCGAGGATCACCGGGTTCTTCGCTGCAGAGAGGAGCTTCGCCGCCGCGGCAACCACGTCCGCTGCCGGTTGAGCCGGCGCCGGCGCCGCGTAGCGCTCGACCGCGGGTGGCGGCGGGAGCGCCTCGATTTGCTGTTCCTGGATTCCGGCATCGAGGTTCACGTAAACCGGGCCGCGCGGCGCCGTCTGCGTGATCTGCGCGGCGCGCAGCAGCGCCTCGACCGCGGCGGCGACCGAACCGGGCTGGTTGTCCCACTTGGTGAAGTTGCGCACCAGCGCGCCCTGGTCGGATGCGGTGTGTATCCACTCGATCCAGGGCCGGCGCTTCGCCGCATCCCACGGGCCGGTCGCGCCCACGATCAGTATCGACGCGCGGTCGCACCAGGCATTGAAGATCTGCATCGTTGCGTGCATGAGCCCGACGTTCGAGTGCAGCGCCGAGGCGATCATGCGGCCCGAGGCCTTGAAGTAGCCGTGCGCGAGGGAGACCGCGGTCTCGTCATGCAGGCACAGCACCATCTGCGGCGCGCGGTTGCCGAGATAGTTGACGATGCTGTCGTGGAGCCCCCGGTAGCTTGCACCGGGATTCAACGCGATGTACGGAATGTCGAGCGCGCGAAGCGTCTGGGCTACCGCATCGCTGCCCCAGAATTTATCCTGCTCGGGCGAGCGCACCGGCGTCTCGTGCATGATCGGGGAGGCGGGTCTGCTGTTGTCGTTCATCGTCTTTCCTGGCAATGCATCACTGTTGATGCCGGGACCACGCGGAGTCGTCCGTCGCGCTCTACCGCCAAGTGCCCGCGGCGTGGTGCGCTGAAGCCGCACCCTACGCTCACCGGTTCAATCGACTTTGGCGCCCGACCGCTTGATCACCTTCGCCCACTTCGTGAACTCGTCCTTGAGGTGAGTCGCGAAGGCTTCGCGCGTGCTGCCGACGGCAACGCTGCCGCTGTCGGTCATGCGCTGCTTCATGTCCGGGTGCTGCATGATCTTCACGGTGTGGCTGTTGAGCAAGTCGAGTATCTCGACCGGCGTCCCGGCCGGCGCGAGGAGACCGTACCACTGGCTCGATTCGTAGCCCTTCAACCCCGACTCGGCCACCGTCGGCAGCTGCGGCAGCACCGGCAGGCGCTCGCGCGTGGTGACGGCGAGCGCGGTGATGCGTCCCGACTGCACGTGGGGCACGGCGGCGAGCGTGGGCATGAACATGATCCCGACCTCGCCGGAGAGCAGCGCCGTGATCGCCGGACCGGTGCCGCGGTACGGCACGTGCAGCATGTCCGTATTCGTCATGGTCTTGAACAGCTCCGCAGCCAGGTGGGGCGTGCTGCCGCTCGCTGACGAGGCATACGCGATTTCGCCCGGCTTGGCGCGCGCAAGCGCGATCAGCGCTTTCACGGATTTCGCCGGCAGCGACGGGTGCGTGACGAGCACGTTGGGCGCGAGCGAGAGCAGGCTCACCGGGTCGAAATCGCGGATCGGATCGTAGGTAACCTTGCTGTAGAGGCTGGGCGTGGTGACGAAGTTGGCGCCGTTGACGAGCAGGGTGTAGCCGTCCTTCGCCGACTTGGCGGCGATCTCGCTGCCGATCATGCCGTTCGCGCCGGCGCGGTTCTCGATCACGATCTGCTTGCCCAGCGCCTCGGTCAACTTCTGCCCGAGGATTCGGCCCATGCTGTCGACGCCGCCGCCGGCAGGAAACGGCACGATCACGCGGATCGGGCCAGCCGGATACGTCTGCGCCGCGGCTCCTGCCGCGAAGAGCAGTGCTGCCGCTAAGCTGGCGAAACGTTCAACGACTGTTTTCATGATTCCCCCCGTGCACAAATGCCGTAAAAGCAAGAATCTGTCTTTGAAATTAGCTCTTTTCCAACCCCAGCAGCGTCGCGCCCGTAACCCAGCAGACCGCGCGGCGGGCGCTATCGTCCAGGTTCTTGATTTTCCCGACGGTTTTCACGGGGTCCGGATCGCGCAGCGGAAACGGGTAGTCGCTGCCGAGCGCCACGTGCGCCGCGCCGGCGCGCCGAATCAGGTAACGCAGCGCCGGCTCGTCGTGCAGCACCGTATCGTAATAGAGATTCGGGCTGTAGTGATCCAGGCTCATCTTGACCGCGCCGCGGGCCGCCGGCGGCGCGGTGACGCGGCCGCGGTCGATGCGCCCGAACTGAAACGGCACGCAGCCGCCGCCGTGGACCAGCAGCACCTTGAGTTTCGGGAAGCGGTCGAACACGCCGCCCAGCAGCAAAGCGGCGGCGGCGAACGTCGTCTCGCTCGGGTTGCCGACGAGTATGTGCAGGAACAGGCGCCGCAGGCGCGGCGGCACCGCGAGGTCGGCCGGGTGCACGATCACCGGAACGCCGAGCGCTTCGGCCGCGCGCCAGAACGCGTCAAACGACGGATGGTCCAGGCCTTCCTCCTCGACGCGCGCGCCGATCTGCACTGCCCGGTGCTTGAGTTCGCGCACGGCGTACTGCAATTCACTCGCGGCGAGCTCGGGCGCCTGCAGCGGCACCATCGCCGCGGCCGCGTAGCGGTCCGGGCGCGCCGCGACGAGCGCGGCGAGCGCCTCGTTCTGGATGCGTGCGAGCCACTGTCCCGCCTCAGGCGCCAGGTGATAGCCCGCGAGGTCCATCCACCCCGAGAGGAGTTGCACGGCGATTCCGGCCTCGTCCATCCACTTCAGCCGCGCGGACTCATCGATGAGCGTGGGCAGGAGCGGCATGCCGGTGACCCGGCCGCCGATCTCCAGGCGCGTCGCGCCGTCCTCCGATTTCACCACGCGCACGCCGTAGCGCGGGCCTTCTTGCGTGATCTGGTCGATAACCGGCTGGCCCACGTGGTGGGCGTGGATGTCCAGGCAGCGCGGTGGCGCGGCTGCGGTCGCGCTCATTGCGCCGCGTTCCCGAGCAGGCCGCGTATGCAGGCCGCGACTTCCTGCGGTTTCTCCGTCGGCGTAATGTGGCGGCCGCCGGCAAGCACCGTGAGCGTGGAGCCCGGCAGCGCCTTGTGCAGCGCCTCGGCCATGTTGACCGGCGTCGCGTAGTCGTCCTCGCCGACCACGACCGCAGTGGGCGCCTTGATGTCGGTGAGCCGCGGCCTCAAATCCGCGTCGCCCAGCATCTCGCAGGTCTTCTCGTAGCATGCCACGTCGTTGGCCAGAAAGATCTCCTTCAGCGCTTGCACGACACGCGGCTGCGCGGCGCGGAACGCGTCCCCGAACCAGCGCGTTTCCTGGAACGCGATCAGCGCGCCCATTCCCTTTGCACGCCCGGTGGCGGCGCGCTCGCGCCAGGTTTTCGGCGCGTCGGCGCCGTACCAGGCAGTAGTGTCGATCAGGGCGAGGCCCTTGGTGCGGCTCGGATAGTCCGCGGCGAAGGCCTGCGCGACCATGCCGCCCATCGAGCAGCCGGCGACCACGGCGTCCGGCCATTTGACGTGATCCATCAGCTCGGCGAGATCGCGCGCGAACAGCTGCAGCGTGTAGGTCATGTGCGGGCGGCCCGAGCTGCCGTGGCCGCGGCAGTCGAGCGCGAGCACCTCGGCGTCACCGGCCAGCGCCTCCATGACGCCGTCCCAGATGGTGCGGTCGAGCGCGAGCGAGTGCACCAGCGCGAGCCGCGGCGCGCCCGCGCGCGGCGCGCCGTGCAGGGTGTACGCGATGTCGCAGCCGTCCGAGGCTTTGAAGTGCCCGATGATGAAGTTGCCCATTGCTTTTTCCTGGTCAAATGCGTGACGAGCGACGAGCGACGGGTGACGAGAACCCGAGACTCGCGAAGTATCTCGCTGGCTTGTTCATTCCCCCATTACTCCTCATCGATCAGGCTGGCCGCAGGGCGCGGTTGTAGAGCGCGGCTGTAGGGTGCGGCTGTAGGGTGCGGCTGTAGGGTGCGGCTTCAGCGCACCGCGTTTTTCGCTGCGCATCATGTGAACGGCGCAGCGGTGGAGCGGTGCGCTGAAGCCGCACCCTACGCCGAGTTCTCTCCGAATCGCGTCACGCGTCACTCATCACCCGTCACGCCTTTGCCGCCCGCGCGCGGTTGGCGGCAGCCAAGACGGCGCGGGCCGCAAACTCAACGGCCATGTTGCGCTTGTACGCCGCCGAGCCGCGCACGTCGGACATCGGCTGCGCCGCGGCGCGTACCGGTTGCACCGCAGCCCGCACGACATTCTCCGTCGGCACCTGTCCGGCGAGCTCTTCCAGCTCGAGGACGATCGGTTTCCAGCTTACCGAACCCACCGCCACCCGTGCCCGACGGCACTTGCCGTTCGCATCGAGCGTCACCATCGCCGCGGTATTCACCGTCGGGATCTCCAGCACCCCGCGCGCCATGTATTTGAGGAAGCTCGAGCCGCTTCCTGCCGGCTGCGGCTCGACCGCGACGCTCACCACCATCTCGTCCTTGGCGAAGCGCTTCTCGAACGCTTCCTCGAGCGTCACGGTGCGCCGTCCCTTCGGTCCGGCCACGGTCACGCGCGTGGCGAGCGCGAGTAGCGCGAGCGGCAGGTCGAAGCCGCCGATCAGCGGGCCCACGTTCCCGCCGACGGTGAGCATCTGGCGGATGCGGGTATGGCCGACCGCCTCCAGCGCGTCGTCGATGGCCGGCCAGCCGCGGCGCACGCGCGCATTGCAGTAAAGTGTTTCCTGGCGCAGCGCCGCACCCATGTGGAGCACGCCGTCGCTGCCGATCTCGAGCCTCTGCAACTCCGGGATGCGCATGATCGAGACCAGTCGCTTCGCAAAGGGGTGGCCGGTGCGCTCGCGGCGCAGCGCATGCGAAGTGCCGCCGGCAACGAGCGTGGCGTCGCCGGCGGCGAATGCCGCGACCGCCTCGTCCACGGTCTGCGCGATGATTATCTCGGTTTCGCCGCTGCGCGCGCCCGACGGCCTGCCGGAGGAAAGCCGCGTCCAGGTCGCGCCCTTGGGCGCTGCGGGCGGCGTCTTCACCTCGTCGGCATAGAGCTCGGGATGGAGCGCGCGATGGATTTTCTCCGCCGTGATCGGCAGCTCGGTCACGCGCACGCCGACCGCGTCGGCGATCGCGTTGGCAATCGCGGCGGGAATCGCATCGAGCCCGATCTCGCCCAGCCCCTTCGCCCCGAAAGGGCCGGAGGGCTCGTACGATTGCGCGAACGCGAC
>JBFKNN010000158.1:0-7462 GCA_041629335.1 Burkholderiales bacterium
ATGCGCGAACGCCAGTATTCGTCGCTCGCCAGGGCCGCGCCGTAGCAGTCGGCGGCAAAATCGCGCCGGGTCGCGCCGAGCTCTTCCTCGCGCAGGGTGGGCGGCCCGGACACCCAATCGCCATTCATGCGGCTGCGATAGCCGCGCGTGCCCTGCCCGTGCTGTACCGGGATCACCTGCTTGGGAAACCAGGTGTCGGCGAAGGTGCAGTAGATGCCGCCGTGATGGCTCATGTCGCGGTAATAGTCCGCCGCGCCCTCCCAGACGCAGATCGCGGTGAGATGCGGCGGCGCGAGCGACGCCGCCTGCCACTGGTTCATGCCGTAATAGGAGATGCCGTTCAGCCCCACCTTGCCATTCGACCAGGGCTGCTTCGCCGCCCACTCGATGCAGTGGTAGAAATCCTGCGCTTCACGCAAAGACCACAGGTCGAGCAGCCCGGGCGAGCGGCCCGCGCCGCGCGAGTCCACGCGCACGACGGCATAGCCGTCCGGCACCCACTTCTCCGGGTCGACCACTTCCCAGTTCTGGTACTTGTTGGTGGAGCCCGTGGGCACGTCCGGGTGCTTTTCGCACATCCGCTGCCACTGGGTAACGTAGAGGTCCTCGAAGTGCAGCCATTTTCCGTAAGGACCGTAAGTGAGAATGGCTGGGTACTTGCCGGTGTCGACCGGCCGGTAGACGTCGGCGCGCAGCACCACGCCGTCCTCCATCTCGACCGGCACGTCCCAGTCGATCCGCATGCCGTCACGGACCTCGCTTACTTCGCGGTATTCCATACCAGCGCTCCTCCCCTAATACAGGACGCGGCGTAGGGTGCAGCTTTAGCGCACCACAAGGCGGATGCAGGAAACAGGTGATCCGTGCGCCGCACCCCTCAAGGGAGCACGAGTCACGGATCACGCAGTTAACGAAGCGCGCCCTACTTGACCTTCACCGGCTTGCCGGTCTTCGCCGACTCCACCACCGCCTCGAACACCGCCACGCCGTGGATGATCTGCTCGTGCGTGACCGGAAATGTCGCCCCGCCACCGCAGGCCGCCGCGAACGCTTCCAGGCTGGCCTTGACCGGGTTGAAGCCCTTGTTCTCGATCACCTCGGGCTGCGCGGTCGCGTGGGGCCCGCCCTTCTCGGGCACCGGCATGAAACGGAACGTGTCCAGCGCCGGGCGGGCGGTTTCCGCGATGCCCTTCGTGCCGAACACCGCGATGCAGTAGCTCGCGGCGCTCGCCAGCGTGCAGTAATTGGTCGAGATCACGCCGCTCTTGTGCTTCATCGTGAACACCGTCGTGTCATCGACCAGCGGCGCGGCGCGGCGCGTGTTGATGCAGTACACCTCGTCGACTTCGCCCAGGAGATCGATGAACCCGTCGACCAGATGCACCCCGAGGCCGGTCATCGCGCCGGCCGGCGTTTCCTCGGGATTGACGCGCCAGGATTCCTTGGCCAGCGCCAGCCCGCTGGGCGTCGACACTTCCCCCACCGCGACGCTGAGCGTGCCCAGGCTGCCGTTCTTGATGCGCTTGTGAAACTCGGCAATCGACGGATGGAAGCGGCGCTGGAAATCGACGCCGAGCACCACTTTCGCCTTCTTGACCGCGTCGATCGCTGCCTTGGCGCTCGCCACTTTCAGCGCGAGCGGCTTCTCCACGAAGATGTGCTTGCCCGCCGCCGCGGCGCGCTTGATGTGCTCCTCGTGCATGCTGTGGGGCGTGGCGTAGACCACGGCGTCGATCTTGGCGTCCTTGAGGATCGCGTCGAGGTCGTCGCGCAGATCGATCTTCTTGTCGCGGCAGAAATCCTCCGCCTTGGCCCGCGTGCGGGTGTTGGCCGCGACGAACTGGATCTTGTCGCTCTTGCCCTGAACGCTGTCGACCAGGGTCTTCCCCCACCAGCCCAGACCGACGATTGCAGCTTTGATCATGGTTCCTCCGTTGTGATGATTGATTCTGGAATCCGCCACCGCCGTGACGCGTGTTCCGGGTCACCTCTTCTACCGGCAACGGGCGGCGCAAACCTGCGATGAGCCGACGCATTGGACCGCGAGCGGCAACCGTGACGTGCATCGCCGCGGTGAATCGAGTGTGGATACCGGATTATGCCGCCATCCCATGCGCGGCGACAACTTCAAGCGCTTCGTCGGGCCGCCGGCGATGCCGCACCGCAACCGGACGGTTCACCGCGCCTTGTCTTTTCCTTCGTAGACCTCGATCACGCGGCTCGCGTCGTCCTTGCCCCAGCCGGCGGCTTCCGCGCGCTGGAACATCTTGCGCGCCGCGGGAACGACCTGCAGCTCGACGCCGACGGATTGCGCCAGCTCCATCGCGACGCCCATGTCCTTGACGAAGATCTCCACCGCGCCGCGCGGCGCAAAGTCCCGGTCGAAGAGCCGGGCGCCCATCTGCTCCAGCATCAAGCCCTGCACCGAGCTCTTGGCGAGGCACTTCTTCATGATGTCGTGGCTCAGGCCCGCGCGCTCACCCACCACGACCATCTCGGCGAGCAGCGCCGTGTTCGAGTTGACGAACAGGTTGGTCACGACCTTCATGGTGGCTCCGGCCCCGCTCGGCCCGCACAACGTCGTATCCACCGCCAGGGGCTCGAGAATGGGCCGCACGCGCTCGAACACCTCCGGCTTGCCGCCCACCATGATCGAGATGGTGCGCGTGTCGACCCGGTTGTGCGAGCCCGAGACCGGCGCCTCCAGCATCTCGATCCCCTTGGCGGCGAGCTTCTCGGCGAGCGCCTGCTGCCACTTGGGGAGCATGGTGCTCATCTCGACGTGGATCAGCCCCTTCTTCCCGGCGGCGGCGATGCCTTTCGGGCCGATCGTGTTCTCCTCGATGTGCTCGGGCTTGAGCAGGATGCTGAAGGTGATGTCGCTTCGCTCGGCCACCTCCTTCGCCGAGCCGAGCGGCGTGCCGCCCGCCTCCTTCAGGAGCTTCATCCGCGCCGGGTCGATGTCGTAGCCGCATACCGCGTGCCCGTCCTTCATCATCTGGCGCGCGAGCGGCAGCCCCATCTTCCCCAGTCCGATCATGCCGAGCTTCTCAGCCATGATTTTCTCCTCGTGTTGTCCTTTGCATGCCGGTATTACGCCATTATCGCCCGGCCGTTCGGCGTATCGGCATGGCGCCCAAAACGTTCTCCATGATCAAGAGCAAGCGATAGAATGGAGCCGGTTCCGTTCCCGTGTCAGCCGTGAACCTTCCCGCCCCGCGAAAGACAGGACCTCGCCCCCGGATCACCGATAATCACCGGATCGGTCCATGACATCAACCGGCACAATCACCGCCTGGCTCGTTCTCGCCGCGGCCGCCCTGCTGGGCGGCCTGCCGCTGCTCCTGTTCGGTTTGTTTCTCTACGCCGGCTCGCTCGAGCTGGTGCCGCTCGGCCTTGCGACCGGCGCCGCGCTCGTGCTCGATGCCCTGCTGTCCCTCGCCTTCTTCGTCCAGCACAGCGGCATGGTGCGCAAGCCGTTCCGGGAGCGCCTGCTCAGCGCGCTGCCGGCGCACTTTCACGCCGCCGTCTACGCCATCGCCTCGGGTCTCGCACTGCTGCTGGTGCTCGCCTTCTGGCAGAAGTCTGACATCGTGCTCTATTCTGCGCAGGAACCGGTGCGCACGTTCCTGCGCGGCGTTTTTTTCGCCGGTATCGCCGGCTTCGTCTGGGCCATTCACGCTCTCAAGCACTCCGATGCGCTCGGACTGCAGGCCATCCTCCGGCACCTGCACGGCAAGGAGGCGCGGGCGCTCCCGCTTGCCGTGCGCGGGCCGTACCGCTGGGTGCGCCATCCGCTCTACTTCCTGATGCTGGTTCTCATCTGGACGTGCCCGGACGTATCGCTCGACCGCGCGCTCTTCGCCGTGTTGTGGAGCACGTGGATCGTGATCGGCGCGCGGCTCGAGGAACGCGATCTCGCCGCCGAGTTCGGCGCCGATTACCGCGCCTACCAGCAGGCGGTGCCGATGCTGATCCCGTGGCGACGGCCGCGATGGCCGGATCCGAACGACGCCGACTGACCGCGGCCGCTCAGGGCTTCTTCTTCATGTCAGCCAGCACCTGCTTCGCCGTGCGAAAGCAGTCGACGCCGACCGGGATGCCGCAATAGACGGCGATCTGCGTGAGCACCGAGCGCAGCTCATCTTCGGTCAGGCCGTTGCGCAGCGCGCCGCGGAAGTGCAGCTCGAACTCGTGCATCTTGCCCAGCGCCGCGATCATGCCGAGATTGAGAATGCTGCGCTCGCGCCGTGTGAGCGTCTCGTCGGTCCAGCACACGCCCCAGCAGTACTCGCTCACGAGCTCCTGAAACGGCTTGTTGAAGCTGTCGGCGCTTTTCATCGCCCGATCGACGTATTCATCGCCGACTACCGCGCGGCGGGCGGCGAGACCCGCTTCCATCAGTTTCCGGTCCATGAGAATTCCTCTCAAGAAAAGAAATGGCGGGCCGCCCCGCGCGTTCCCGATCAGCCGCGCGCAGCGCGCATTCCCGCTGCCCGGGCGCCGGGAAAGGCGAAGAAGAGAATTTATGGCGCCCGATTGATTATAATCCCATGATGCCCGCGATCAGCAGGCCGCGGCACCCGCAACATCAAGTCAAACACCACTCGAGGCGAAATCCAGTCATGGGCAAGAAGGCACAAAAACCCAAGCGATCCGTTGCACGCGGGCCGGCGCGGCCCGCCGGGAAGAAACGCGCCGCCAAGTACGTCTACCTCTTCGAGGAGATCCGGCAGGCCGAGCGCGCCGCCGGCTCCTGGGACGGCGTGCGCGGCCTGCTCGGCGGCAAAGGCGCGAATCTCGGCGAAATGACCAAGCTCAAGCTCCCGGTCCCGCCCGGTTTTGTCGTGACGACGCAGGCGTGCAATGCCTTTCTCGGGGCGAAGGCGCGCTTCCCGAAAGGCATGTGGGAACAGGTGCTGGCGGCGGTCGAGCGCCTCGAAGCGCTGACCGGCAAGAAATTCGGCGACCCCGCCAATCCGCTGCTGGTGTCGTGCCGCTCCGGCGCGAAATTCTCGATGCCGGGCATGATGGACACGGTGCTCAACATCGGCATGAACGACGAGGTCGCCGCGGCGCTCGCGCGCGCTTCCGGCGACGAACGCTTCGTGTTCGACGCCTACCGGCGGCTGATCCAGATGTTCGGATCGGTCGTAATGGACGTGCCGGGAAAGGCGTTCGAGGCGATACTCGAAGCGCACCGCGAGCGCCGCAGCGTGTGGAACGACGCCGAGCTTCCGGCCGACGACCTGAAGGCGATCACCGCCGAGTTCAAGCGCGTCGTCGAAAAGCACGCGAAGCAGCCGTTCCCTACCGATCCGCGCGAGCAGCTCAAGCTCGCCACCAGCGCCGTGTTCCGCTCGTGGCACGGCAAGCGTGCGCACGACTACCGCAAGGCCTCGGGCATCCCGCACGACCTCGGCACCGCGGTCAACATCGTCACCATGGTGTTCGGCAACCTGGCGGCCGAGTCGGGCACCGGGGTCGCCACCACGCGCAACGTCACCACCGGCGAGAACCAGCTCGAGGGCGATTTCCTGATGAACGCGCAGGGCGAGGACGTGGTGGCCGGGACGCGCCGCACGCTGCCCATTGCGGAGCTCGCGCGCCTGTTGCCCCGCGTCGGCAAGGAGTTCGCCCGCATCGCGCGCACGCTGGAGAAGCATTACCGGGAGGTGCAGGACATCGAGTTCACCATCGAGCGCGGCAAGTTGTGGATGCTGCAGACGCGGGACGCCAAGCGCACCGCGCAGGCGGCGATCCGCATCGCGGTCGAGCTCGCGAAGGAAAAGCTCATCACCCGGGCCGAGGCGGTGCGGCGCGTCGCGCCCGAGCACGTCGATTTCTTCCTGCACCCGCAGCTCGACGCGAAAGTGCGGCGGGAAGCGAAGGACAAGGGCGCGCTGATCGCGACCGGCCTCAACGTCTCGCCCGGCGCGGCGATCGGCCAGATCGTGTTCGACGCCGACACCGCGGTGCAATGGTCGAGCCAGCTGAAGAGGAAGACGATCCTGGTGCGCCCCGAAACCCGGCCCGACGACGTGCACGGCATGCTCGCCGCGCAGGGCGTCGTGACGAGCCGCGGCGGACGGACCAGCCACGCCGCGCTGGTCGCGCGCCAGTTCGGCATCCCCGCGGTGGTCGGGGTGCACGAGCTCGAGGTCGACACCAATCGCCGCGAGATGCGCGCCTCGGGCAAGACGCTGAAGGAAGGCGACTGGCTGTCGATCGACGGCGGCACCGGCGAGGTGTTCGCGGGCGAGCTTGAGACCGTGGCGCCGGACCTGACCGACCCTTATTTCATCGAGCTCCTGAAGTGGGCCGACGGCTTCCGCCGTCTGGGCGTGTGGGCGAACGCTGATTACGCGCGTGACGCCGCGCGCGCGCGCAAGTTCGGCGCCGAAGGCATCGGACTGTGCCGCACCGAGCACATGTTCTTCGAGGCCGACCGGCTGCCCATCGTCCAGAAAATGATTCTTGCGCCGAGCACGGAGGCGCGCGCCGAGCACCTGGCGAAGCTCCTGCCGGTGCAGCGCCAGGACTTCGTCGAGCTGTTCAAGGCGATGAACGGCCTGCCGGTGACGATCCGGCTGATCGACCCGCCGCTGCACGAATTTCTCCCCAGCCGCGACGAGCTGAACAAGGCGGTCACCGAGCTCGAGACCCGGATCCGGCTCAAGGACGGAGATGCCGCGGCGCTCGAGAAGGAGCTGCGCGCCAAGCGCAAGCTCCTCGACAGCGTGGAAGGAATGCACGAACAGAACCCGATGCTGGGCTTGCGCGGCGTGCGTCTCGGCATCCACATGCCGGAGCTGGTGCGCATGCAGGTGCGCGCGATCCTCGAGGCCGCATGTGCATGCGCGCGCGAAGGCGTGAAGCTCAAGCCCAAGATCATGATCCCGCTCGCCTCCACCAGCGCCGAGCTCGCGACCGGACGCGCGCTGGTCGAAGATGAAGCGCGCGCGGTGTTCAAGGAGCAGGGAAAGAAAGTCGCCTACCAGGTGGGCACCATGATTGAAGTGCCGCGCGCGGTGCTGGTTGCCGACCACATCGCCGAGTTCGCCGAGTTCTTCTCGTTCGGCACCAACGACCTCACTCAGACGACGTTCGGCATCTCGCGCGACGACGCGGAAACGGGCTTCCTGAGCGAGTACCTGCAGAAGGGCATCCTCAAGGAGAACCCATTCGCCACCATTGACCGCAACGGCGTCGGCTACCTGGTCGAGCACGGCGTGAAGCTCGGGCGCAGCCGCCGCAAGAACCTCGAGATCGGCATCTGCGGCGAGCACGGCGGTGATCCGTCGAGCATCGAGTTCTGTCACGGCGCCGGCCTCGATTACGTGTCGTGCTCGCCGTTCCGCGTGCCGGTCGCGCGGCTCGCCGCGGCCCACGCGGCGCTGGGGAAACTCAAAGATCACCGCTGACAACCGGGGACAGACCACGTTTTCCGCTCACGCGCCAA
>JBFKNN010000159.1:0-7460 GCA_041629335.1 Burkholderiales bacterium
GACCTCATCGACGGCATCGGCATCGACGACCTCGTGAATAAGCGCACCTCCGGCCTGATGAACCCGAAGCAGGCCGAGGCAATCGAGAAGCGCACGCGCCGGGAATTCCCGAACGGCATCCCGGCCTTCGGCACGGATGCGCTGCGGTTCACCTTCGCAAGTCTTGCCGCGCCCGGGCGCGACATCAAGTTCGACCTCTCGCGCTGCGACGGCTACCGCAACTTCTGCAACAAGCTGTGGAATGCGACACGGTTCGTGCTCATGAACTGCGAGGGCAAGGACACCGGGCTCGACGAGAAACTGCCGCTCGAGTTTTCGGCCGCCGACCGCTGGATCGTGAGCCGGCTGCAGCGCGCCGAGCGGGATGCACAGCAGGCCTATGCCGACTATCGTTTCGACAACCTCGCGCGCGCGATCTACGAGCTCATCTGGGATGAATACTGCGATTGGTATGTGGAGCTTGCCAAGGTGCAGATCGCGCACGGCAACGAGGCACAGTGTCGCGCCACCCGCCGCACGCTGACTCGCGTGCTCGAAGCGATCTTGCGGCTCGCCCATCCGGTTATTCCATTTATCACCGAGGAGCTGTGGCAGCGCATCGCGCCGCTCGCCGGGAAGCGCGGCGCCTCGATCATGATCCAGCCCTATCCCGAAGCCGACGAGGCGCGCATCGACGAGGCCGCGGAACGCGAGCTCGATGCGCTGAAACAGCTCACCACGGCGTGCCGCACGCTGCGCGCGGAGATGAGCATTCCACCGTCGCAGAAAGTGCCGCTGCTCGCGCAGGGCGACCGTGCGCGCCTCGCCTCCTTTGCCCCCTATCTCTCGGCGCTCGCGCGCCTCTCCGAGGTTGTCGTCGAAAAGGAGCTGCCAGCGGCCGACGCCCCGGTTTCCATCGTCGGCAACGTAAAGTTGATGCTCAAGATCGAGATCGACATCGCCGCCGAGCGCGCGCGACTCGCAAAGGAAATCGCTCGGCTCGAGGGCGAGATCGCCCGGGCGCAAGCGAAGCTCGCCAACCCGAACTTCGTCGAGCGCGCCCCGCCGCTGGTCGTCGCCGAGGAAAAGCAGCGGCTCGCGCGATTCACCGCGACGCTCGGGCAGGTGCGCGGCCAGCTCGACAGGCTGGGCACGCCCTGAGCCGGGCGCGGTGGCGGAGGCACCGCTGCCGCGAGTTGGCCTCGCGCCGGCTTCAAATCACCGGGTAGCGGATGATCTGGTCAGCGACGCGCGGCTTCAGTGCGCCGCCGCCGCAGCCGCCAGCTTGCCGCTCACGAATCCATATCCGCCCTCGCGGCTCAACGTACGGCGGGTGGCCTCGAGTTTGGCGATCACCGGCGGATCGAGGTTGGGGCCGAGGTTGACCTCCGCTCCGAAGTGGTTGAGCAACCACACCTGGTGCGCCGAGGCCTCGGCCTCGAAAACGAGGTGTTCGGCGCCCACGCGCTCGACCAGCTGGACAATGCGCGCGCCTTCGGGCCGGTCGGCCTTGGGTCCGAGGCAGAGATCGAGCTGCGATTTCTCGAGAATGACCAGATCGCAGCCGGCATTGCGCAATGCATCGATTTCGCGCGCAGCGAAATCGACGTCGAAGGTGTCGGTCGGATATTTTTCGCCGACCTCGAACAGAACTTTGAGCCCCGCCGCCTTCGCGCGCCTGACGTAGGCAAGCTTCTCGTCCAGCGTGAACGGAACGATGTTCTCGGAGCACTCCACCGCGGTAAACCCCTGGTGCGCGAGAGCGTCGAACGTGCGCTCGACGGCGTTGCTCAACACCGCCAATTCGAACACAATGCCGCCCGGGAAGACGTCGATCGAATGGCGGCGGTAAAGTTGCGCCTTGCGGCGCACTAGGTCGGTCTCCGATTCGGTCATGAGCAGCACCCAGATGTGGCGCATCTTGACGTAATCGATGAACGGACCGACGGCCTCGATCCAGCTTGCGGCCTCTTCGTAGCCGATGCCGTAGTCGCGGGCGAGCGTCAAGCCCGAGGACCTGGGCTTGGCGCTGCGGGTAGGAATATCGATGAAGTGCAGCGCGCGTTGTTCCATGACTTGTCCTCCTGGAGGCAGAGACCACGAACTTGATCTGTCACGGCAGGCTTTTCGCGATGCACCGTTCCGCGGCTCCACCTCCGGCGCCCGCAGCAACACGGCGAGCGTGCGCCCGCGGCGCTGCCGCGGCTTTGATCCTCGTCAAATCTTGCCGGGATCGGACCGGAATGGGGCCTCAGGGAGCGAAAAACCGCGCTCTCATGCGCTCGCAGTAGGCGCCAAGATTGGGCCGGCTTTGCGCGCGGGCCTTGGGCGGCACGTCGATCGGCACCCACAGGATGTTGGCCAGGAATGCGTAGGCCGAGGCATCGAGCGCGCTCGGCTCCTCCCCGAGGAAGTAGGGTTGGCTGCCCAGCAGGTCCGCGAGCACGTCGACGTCGCGACACCCGATGGCGCAGATCTCATCCCGGCTGTGGCGTCCCATGCCGTGGCCGTGGAGCTGGGCCCGGATGCCGCGCCGCGCGCACCACGGCAGCGCCAACCTGAGCGGGCCCGGCAAGCCCCCGAAATAGGCCTCTCGTACCGCCGCAAAGCCCGCCGGATCGATCCAGCGTGCATAGACCATCGCCCAGTAGAGATTCTCCTCGAGCAGGCGCTGGATCGCGAGCCCGCGCGCGAGCCGCGCTCAGCCGGGCATCGAGCGGGTCGCCGTACATGGCTTTCAAGTAATCGACGATGAACGTCGAGTCTGCGATAGTGCTGCCCCAGTCCTCGATGTACGGAAGCTTGCCCCTCGGCGCCTTCATGTGGTTTGCCCGCGGACACTCGTACGGCAGGCCCACCATGCGCAGACAAGTCTCGACTTTCATGCAGAACGGGCTCGCATTCGGCAGGCCGAAAGCGGGGGGGGAAATTGATAGAGCCTCATCATCGCGCGCACCTGGTGCCGGCAGCAACCTCGCGTACAGCGCGGCGGACGTGCCATTGTGGGCCGGACGTGAAAACGACGCGCGACATCTGGGTTGGCTTGTCGTATGCCTGAGCGCTTGCCAAAGATGAGATAAGGCCGGCGTCAGGTATACGACAACTTGGGAAACCAGTCCGATCCCCGGCCGTCGGGGGTCAGGTCGAACACGCTCCACAGCGGCCAGATGAGGTCGGCATGCCGCGGGTGCTGCCCCGGCTCCGCCTTCGCATAGAACAGCTCCGCGTTGTAGAAATGGAATACGCCGTCCGCAGTCTTGGTGAAGACATTGATCGCCGGCCATTGCGAACCGTCGGCGGTCTCTGCGCCGTAATCGGCGTTATAGCTGTTTCTGCCGGACGACAGGAGGCGCAGACTGCGCCATCCGCGCACCCTCGCCCATTGCGCGATCCTGTCCGGCGGCGACTTGGCAACGACCGCGAGGTTAATGCGGTCGCGAATATGCTGCGCGGCGCCGTCGAGTGCGTCGAGCAGCGAGGTGCACATCGGACATGGCCGTTCGGCCTGCGGCGCGTACATGAGGCTGTAGATTACAAGGCTCGCCTTTCCTGCGGCAAAGAGCTCCGAGAAGCGGGTGGCGCGGAACCCGTCAGCAGTCCCGACGCCCGGCACGCACTCCTCGAACGCGTAGTCTTCCTTCAGGCGCCCGCCGCGCGGCAGCGCGCGCCGCTTCGCCGCCACTGCCTCGATGCGACGCCGCAAGTCGATCTCCGCATCCAGCAGCTCGTCCCGCGCGCGCCGATACTGCCCGCTTTCACCAGGAAACGTCTGATCATGGTGCTTACCCATATCGCTTCCTCCTCTGGGGTCGAACGGTCAACGCGGCCGCAGAATCAGGCGAAGACCCTGGACAGCCGCGCGAGACAGCCGTCCCAGCCTTCTCGATGCTTGTCTCGCGCGTCCGCGTCGACGAATGCCTCGTGCGTCAGGACGAGCTCGGTGCCACCGCCCGTCTCCTTCGACTCGACCGTGACGAGCGACTCCCGTTCGGGCGTGCTCTCCCAGGCCCAGGTGAATACGAGCCTGCGCGGCGCCTCGATTTCGCGGTATACCCCGCCCACCCGGTGCGCCTCGCCATCGGTCGATCGCATTACGATGCGATAGCGCCCGCCGACGCGCACATCCGTTTCGACTTCCGACACGGAAAATCGTCCCCCGGCGCAAACCACTGCTTCAGGACCTGCGCGTCGGTGAACGCCCGGAAGACCGCTTCGCGCGGCGCGCCGTAGCGGCGGTTGAGCGTGAGCGACGGACCGGCTTTGACGGTGGCTTGAGCCATGGTAGAACCTCCGTGGATTGCGCACGCTCAAGATAGTCAGCGAGAGCGTCGAGCCGCGCCTCCCAGAACCGCCTGTAGGCCGCGATCCAGGCTGCGGCATCCTTCATCGGTTCCGCCTCGAGCCGGCACCAGACTTCGCGCCCGCTCTTCTCGCGCGCAACGAGGTTGGCGTCGGCGAGCACCGCAAGGTGCTTGGACACCGCCGGCAACGACATGTCAAACGGCGCGGCGAGCGCGGAGACCGAGCGAGCGCCGCGCGCGAGCTGCGTGAGAATCGCGCGCCGCGTCGGGTCGGCGAGCGCGGCGAAAGTGCGATCAAGCGCACCGTTTTTATACTTAACCATATGGTTAGGTATGTGCGCCCGGCGGCAGCGTGTCAAGCGCACATTGCGCCGCGCCGGCCGGCGCCGTTAGACTGGAAGCCAAGCGATCAGGAAGCACGCTGGGACATGGACCCGTTGACGGCAGTCGCCACCGCAGCCGGCCTCGGCTGGGCGAGCGGCATGCGGCTTTACGCCGTGCTCTTCGGGCTCGGCGTGCTGCAGCATGCGGGCATCCACGAATTGCCCGCCGACCTGCAGTTGCTGGCGCATCCGGCGGTAATGACCGTGTCAGGCCTGCTGTTCTTCTTCGAGTTCTTTGCCGACAAGATCCCCGGGGTCGACAGCGTCTGGGACGCGGTTCACACTTTCGTGCGCATCCCGGCCGGAGCAGTGCTCGCTGCAGCCGCCGTCGCCAGCGCCGACCCGGCGCTCGGATTGGCAGCCGGGCTGCTCGGCGGTGTGGTTGCGGCCGGCACGCACCTCACGAAGGCGGGCGGCCGCGCCCTCATCAATGCCTCGCCCGAGCCCTTCAGCAACTGGATCGCCTCGTTGGGCGAGGACTTTCTGTCGCTGCTGGGCCTGATCACGGCGATCAAATACCCGCTGCTCTTCCTGATTCTGCTGCTCATCTTCTTCATTGCGGCGGCCTGGCTGATGCCGCGGCTGTGGCGCGGCGTAAAGCGCGTATTCACTACCATCCGCCGCCTGCCGGGGCGACGTGCACCACCTTCATGAGCGGCGCGAGGGTCCGCCAACCGCGCTCTGCGCCTCGCGCACCGAATCGTTCCAGCGGCTCAGCACGGTCGCGGCCTTGTCGATCAACACCGAATTGCTGCCGCGCTCGACCAGGTCAGCAAGCCGCGCGATGACGGCGCTCGCCTCGTGGCTCAACGCCACGAGCGCAGAGGCCGGTTTCGGCACACTCTTCTCGGCGAGCTGCATCTTTTCGGAAAACGATTGGGCGCTGCGAGCATCCTCGGCGATCCGCAGCCACTCCGCAGCGGGAATCCTGCTCATGGTGGTTCTCCTTTCATCACAGTGGCACCGCACGACTCCGCATCTTCACCCTCCGGAATCGGGATCCGTGCCCTTGAAGAACGTCTCGAAACAAAAATCGCGCCGAGCGCCTCGCCCTGCTCGGCATCAAGCACCTGGGTCTGGGAGGCGAACGGCATGCCTCGGATCTTCGTCGACCCGGATCAGCTCGGCGACAAGGCCCTCCGGAGAGTGCACATGCAGCAGCCACGACCGGCGATCTGGATCCTCTAGATCAAGGCGGCAGAGCACGATCTTGCCCAGCCAGGCAAGCCGCGCCACCTGGTTGAAGAGCCGGATGTCGAGCTTCTCGCCCTTGCGGTACTTGTTGAGCTCGTTCCTGAGGGCCCCGATGTCGGTGGGGCCTATCGACTTCATCACTTGGCACGCCGCGCTTCAAAACAGTGAAGGCCGGTCGCCCGGCCTTCACCAATTTACCACGCCCGTCTCTTCCGTGGGGGCACGCCGTTACATCTTCCACCCGTACGAGATGCCAAAAGCGTTCTGATACATCTTCAGCGATTCACTGCCGAACGGGGCGCCAGCGAAAGTACTGACCGCAGACGGTCCGGTCACGGTATTGGTCAGCGCACGCATGTACGAGAAATTGAGTTCGCCGCCGCCCGCGGTCCTGTACGTGAATCCGAGGGTCACATGGGTTTCGATCACGCCTGGCGCGATGATGTTGAAACTTACGTGATCCGCGGTGTTGCCGATCGGCGACTTGCCGTAGCTCACTCCGCCGCGCAGCGTCCAATCCCGGTTGTACTGGTACTCGATGCCCAGCTTGAAGACCGTCATGTCTTCCCACCTGAAGCCGGATCCGCCGGGCGAGCCGAGCGGATTCGCGGGAGGCGCACGGAGGCTGTTCAGAACGCCATTCGCGATCGAGGTCACCCCGCCGTAATTGATCTGCTGGATGTCAAAGGCAACCAGTGTCTTCGGTGTGGCCTGGACCGCGATGCCGATATTGTAATTCTCGGGAATATCGAACTCGCCGGCATTGGCGAACAGGCCGCGGTAGCCGTCGAACTTGCTCATGTCCATCTTGGGCGAGTATGCCGCTCCGACCGTGACGGTGTTGGTGAGCTTGCCCATCCAGCCGATCCGCACGCCGACGCCGGTCGACTCGTCGTAGCCCTTATTGGTGAGGTCCGCCGGGCTCGAGCTGACGGCGGCAAAAGCCTGTAGACCGTCGACCTTGAATCGCTGGTAGCCAAGGAGCGGCGAGACGCCGATCGAATGGTTCGGGTTGACCTTATAGGCCAGCGTCGGCGCGATGAGGAGCTGCATCATGTCGACGCCGAGACGCCCGCAGCCAAGCAGCATGTTGGCCTGAGCCGCGCCGCACGGCGCAAACGGCGGCCCCGCGAGCGGGGAGTTGAAATCCGTGTTCATCCCGCCGTTGCCGTAAACCGTCACCCCGAGCGACAGATTCGGATTGATCATCTTGTTGTAGCCGAACTCCGGGATGATGAAGTACTGGCTGTCGCTGTCGGCGCTGCCGTTGTAGAAACCGCCGAACGCCGTTCCGCCTTGGCGCGAGACGCTGCGACGCGGATTGAAGACATCGGCCCCGATGTCGATCCGATTCCCGACGAACACCATTTTCGCGGGATTGCTGGCCCCGCCCATGGCGTCCGCGACGACGGCGGTCGAAACCCCCGCCATGCCCTTCGCCTTGATGCCGTAGCCGTGCTGAAAATAGCCGTTGGTGGCGGCGGCAGCGAGCGGTGCCGCGCACACGGCGGCGACGATACAGCGTAACAGCGTACTTTCCTGTGCCATGAGTCCTCCCTTTTCGTGTTATTGCGAGAAACGCTTTGGCACGCGGCGGCCATCC
>JBFKNN010000160.1:0-7368 GCA_041629335.1 Burkholderiales bacterium
GATGGACCGAACGATGATGACCCGGAACGCCGCGCCCCGACCGTGGTACCGCGAGCCCTGGCCGTGGCTGCTCATGGCCGGCCCTGCGCTGGTGGTGGTCGCCGGCGTGGTGACGCTGTGGCTTGCGGTGGCGAGCGACGACGGCCTGGTCGCCGACGATTACTACAAACAGGGCCTTGCCATCAACCAGGTGCTTTCGCGTGAGGCCGAGGCGCGCGCGCGCGGTTACCGGGCGCAGGTGACTTTCAGCGCGGAGCCGGATCGCGTGCGGATAGTGCTCGCGGGGGACGTGCTGCCGGCCGTGCTGAGACTGCATCTTGTTCACCCGACGCGGGCTGGCCTGGATCATGTCGTGACGCTCCCGGCAGTGCGGCGCGGGGTTTACGAGGGGCCGATTGCGCCGCTCGCACCGGGCCGCTGGCGCCTGGTGCTGGAAGATGCCGGCGCAAGCTGGCGCCTGACCGGCGATTGGCGGGCAGGGGAATACGCATTGGTGCAAATTCCGGCTCGTTGAAGGAGCAACCCATGAAACGCGCGATCTGGATCCTGTGGCCGTCATTCATCGTCGGCGGCGTGGCCGAGGCGGTTTTTTTCACCCTGTTCGACCCGATGGACCTCAATATTTTCGGCGAGCCCCTGGGCTGGAGCCGTACTGCGGTGTATACGCTCGGTTTTTTCGTCTTCTGGCTGTTCGCCGCGGCATCCAGTGCGTTCACCTGCTTCCTGCAGCGCAATCCGGCCGATATCAACCGCTGACGCGCACGCGACACCGATACGCGATCGCCAGGGCAATCCCGGCCGCGAATCGGGCGCCGATGCCGTTCCGCGCCGCACGTGGATTGACCTAGATCAATCCGCCATCCGCAGCGGGGCATAAAATGAAATCAGGGGTACTGCCGCAAAAATGCGGCGCTCAGGGGCCTGAAAGGAGGGCGCCATGACGAACCTGACACGCCACGATCCGTTCTCGACGGATCTCGATGACGTTTTCAAAGGACTGTTTGTTCGGCCGGTGCGCTTCGACGTCGAAGGGATGCCGCAGCTGAAGATCAAGCTCGACGTCAAGGCAGACAATGACGCTTACACGATCGACGCCGAGTTGCCGGGTGTCAAGAAGGACGACATCCATGTCGATGTTGACGGTAACCGGGTGACGATCAGCGCAGAGGTGAAGAAGGAATCGGAAGACAAGAAGGGCGAGGAGTTGCTGCGCAGCGAGCGCTACTACGGCAAGCTCGAACGCAGCTTCACGCTCGACAGCGACGTCGACGAGGCAAAGGCGCAGGCCCGGTACAGCGATGGAGTGCTGAAGCTCGTGCTGCCGAAGAAGACGCGCGTGTCGAGCAAGCGGCTTACGGTGAGTTGACATGGCGCCGCGCGTGACCGGCAAGCGCGGGAAAGGCAAGCGCACCGCCAGGCGGCTGGCTGCAATGCGGCTGGTGGTGGTGTCGGAAGACCAGCGGCAGTGCCTGATCGAGGATGTGGCGTATTTTCGCGCCGAGCACTTTCGCCAGGTCGAGCCGGGCATGTACCGCGAGCAGGATCGGGCCACGGCGGAAGCCGAAATCGAGACGGTGCTCAGACGCTACTCGAGGCGTGGAGGCATCTGAACATGTTGCGGCCGGCACTCGCGCTGCTATTGCTCGTGGCTTCCGGCGCGGCCGTCGCGCAGGCTCCGAGCGTGGAGCGCGGACGCGCACTCTACGAGAACCATTGTCGCGTCTGCCATACCCCCAAGGTGCATCACCGCACGCCGCGGCTGCCGTTGAACCGCAATCAACTGCGCGAAATCGTGACCATGTGGGCGACCGAAGAGAACCTGCGCTGGAGGAGCGAGGACATCGAAGACGTGGTGTTCTACCTCAACATCACGGTCTACCACTTCTAGCGGACCGCCCCGGCGGACGGGCTCAGGCCTGCTGGCCGATCAGGGCGCGCAGCCCGTCGATGCTCGCGATGCGGATGCGCTTGTTGCGCACCTCGATCAGCCCCTGATCCTGGAAATGCGACAGCACGCGGCTGATGGTTTCGAGCTTGAGGCCGAGAAAGCTGCCGATCTCCTCGCGCGTCATGCGCAGGTTGAATTCGAGCGAGGAGTAGCCGCGCGCCGCGAAACGCTGGGACAGGTTGAGGAGAAACGCGGCGAGCCGCTCCTCCGCACGCATGCTGCCGAGCAAGAGCATGACGCCGTAGTCGCGCACGATTTCCCGGCTCATGATGCGGTGGAAGTGCTGTTGCAGCGACGGGATCTCCCGCGACAGCCGTTCCAGTACCGCAAACGGGATCTCGCATACCTCGCTGTCCTCGAGCGCGAGCGTGTCGCACATGTGCTGTCCGGTGCTGATCGCGTCGAGCCCCAGCAGGTCGCCCATCATGTGAAAGCCGGCCACCTGCTCGCGCCCGTCCTCGTGCAGCACGCTGCTTTTCATGAACCCGGTGCGAATGGCGTAGAGCGACCGGAGCGCAGCGCCCGCGCGATAGAGGTAGTCGCCGCGCTTGACCGGCTGCCGGCGGTTGACCAGCTGGTCGACCTGGGCGAGCTCCTCCGGGTCGAGGCCGGCCGGCAGGCACAGCTCGCGCAGGCTGCACGCCGAGCACACCGACTGCAACTTGTTGAAGTCGACGGGCGTGAGGCATGGCTGCGTGGGCATGATCAGGCTGATCCGGCGTTTTTCGATATCCGTTAGGATGTTACACTGGTTTTGACCTGGATCAAAACCGGCCCCGTCCGTGGTGGGATACTGGCCCTCATGCTTCCGGGGAGCAAATCATGAATGCCATGTCCGAGCACCTGCCGTTCGAGGTCGATCTCGACCTCATCCGCAGGCTCGACCGCAGCGGGCCGCGCTATACCTCCTATCCGACCGCGGACCGCTTCGTCGAGGCCTTTGGGCCCGAAAAATACGCGTCGTGGGCCGCCAAGCGCAATATCGGCGGCATCCAGCGGCTGCTTTCGATTTACGTCCACCTGCCCTTCTGCTCCACGGTGTGCTTCTACTGCGCGTGCAACAAGGTCGTTACGCGCGACAAGAGCAAGGGTGAGAAATATCTCGGCTACCTCGCGCGCGAGGTCGCGCTGCAGGCGCCGCTGTTCCGCGACGATCCGGTAGTCAACCAGATGCACTGGGGCGGCGGCACGCCGACCTTTTTCAGCGTGCAGCAGCTCGGACAGCTCTTCGCGCTGCTGCGCGAGCACTTTACATTTTCGCCCGAAGGCGAGTATTCGATCGAGATCGACCCGCGCACCGTCGACGTCGGCTCGATGGCGGCGCTGCGCGAGATGGGGCTCAACCGGATGAGCCTCGGGGTGCAGGACTTCGACCCTGACGTGCAGCGCGCGGTGAACCGGATCCAGGACGAGGAGCAGACGCTGGAGGTGATCGAGGCGGCCCGCAGCGCCGGTTTCGAGTCGATCAATACCGACCTCATCTACGGCTTGCCGAAGCAGAACCTGATCACCTTCAATCGCACGCTCACGCGCGTGATCTCGGCGCAGCCCGACCGCATCGCGATCTACAACTATGCGCACCTGCCGACGCGCTTCAAGCCGCAGCGGCGCATAGCCGAGGCGGACCTGCCGTCGCCCGAGACCAAATTGAAGCTGCTCGCGCTGGCGGCGCAGCGGCTTACCGAGGCCGGCTACGTGTACATCGGCATGGACCACTTCGCCAAGCCGGGCGACGCCCTCGCGCTCGCGCAGCGCCAGGGACGGCTGCACCGCAATTTCCAGGGCTACTCGACGATGCCCGACTGCGACCTCGTCGGTCTCGGGGTCACGGCCATTGGCAGCATCGGTCCGACCTACAGCCAGAACTGCCGCGATCTGGACACCTATTACGACTGCCTCGACCGGGGCGTGCTGCCGATCATGCGCGGCATCGAACTGACCGCCGACGACATCCTGCGCCGGGCGGTGATCCAGTCGCTGATGTGCCATTTCTCGCTCTGCAAGGAATCGATCGAGATCGCGCATCTCATCGACTTCGACCGCTACTTCGCGACGGAAATGACCGAGCTGCAGGATCTTGCCCGCAGCGGCCTGCTCGAATTCGACGGGCGCTGGATCAACGTCACCCCGCGCGGCCGGCTGCTGATCCGCAACGTATGCATGGTTTTCGACAAGTACCTGCGGCACGACCAGGAAGTGCGGCGCTACTCGCGCGTGATTTAGAACAGCGTGAACCGTAATTGACGGGCCACCCGGTCCGAGTGCCGTACGTACACTAACCGCTAAGTGCCAACCGCTAACCGCTAACCGCCAACCGCCAACTGCCAACAGCATGACAGGCCTTCTCGAAACGCTCCTCGTCGCCGCATTCGTGGCGGGCCTCCTGGGCGGCGTGCACTGTGCCGCCATGTGCGGCGGCATTGTCGGCGGGGTGTGCTCGAGCCCCGGGGGCGATCGCGCCCGCTGGCCGCAACTTCTGGGATTCAATCTCGGGCGCATCGCAACCTACGCGCTGGCCGGGACGCTCGCCGGGGCTCTCGGGCAGAGCGCGCTGTGGCTGCGCGGTGATGCAGTCACGCACCACATCGCAATGACGGTCGCGGGTGCGGCGCTCCTGATCCTGGCGCTCTACGTTGCCGGCGTGGCGCCGCTGGTGAGCGCGGTGGAGTCGGCCGGCGCGGTGTTATGGCGCCATATCCGGCCTTTGTCGCGCCGGTTCCTGCCGGTGGAAACGCCGGCGCGCGCTTTCGGCCTCGGGCTGGTCTGGGGCTGGCTACCCTGCGGAATGGTCTACGCCGTGCTGCTTACAGCAGCGGCTACCGGCAACGCGTTGCACGGCGCGCTGGTGATGGCCGCATTCGGCGCGGCCACGCTGCCCAACCTGCTCGCGTTCTCAATGGTAATTCAGCGCTTCCGTCGGGCCGGCAGGTCTCGGGTTGCGCGCATCGGCGCCGCGCTGGGCATCGCGGGCGTGGGGCTCTTCGGCGTGATCAAGGGCGCTCACGCCTCCGCCTTCAGCCTGGCTGCGCTCGGCCTCCAGTAGAAAACCCTGCGGCCGTGCTGCCGCACGCGAGGCGGGCGGCTCACCAGCCCACGAGCTCTCAACAGCGCACTTGCTGCTGGCAGAACACGGCGAGCGGCGTGACCACCGTCTGGTGGGCTACCGGCCGGCGCACGCGGTCGGCGCCGTATTCGAGCGCGAGCCGGAACTTGAACTTGTCGAAGAACTCGTTGAACATCTCGCCGCCCAGGGTCCCGAATGCATACAGGTTGTCGGTCGCGCGATCATGCTCGAGCAGGATCGCCGAGAGCGGCTGCGGCGCCGGTCCGCCGAGCACCTTGCCGCCCGAAGCCGGATCATATTCGCTGTGCTCGGAGCAGCAGTGAATGGTGTTCGGGCGGGAAATCTTAGAGGCGGTTGACTGGTCCCGGTAGCTGATGAAGCTGATCTGGCGCGTGGGATAGGTCATGCGGTGCGCGCAGATCGCCGAGTAGCCGACGATGGCCCGACCCGCCCCGACGCCGCCTGGCCAGCGATAGCTGCCGTCCTTCTCGGTAGCGAGCTGCACGTTCTGCAACGTCGGCCGGCCGAGGTTGAGCAGGAAGCACGGCGTGCTCTGATAGGGATAGTGGAAGATGTAGTTCTCGCCCGGGACGAGGTCCGCGGCTTTCAACGGCTGCCGGCGCTCGTCGGTGAGCTGGGTGCGCGCGTAGAAGCGCGGCTTGAGGTCCTTGGCCGCTGCGGCAGGCTGCGAGTGCAACGCTGCCGCGGCGGCACAAAACTTCACGAACTGGCGTCGCTCCATCGTTTCTCCGGACTCTTCAATCGCGACTATTCTTTGCGCATACGCCCGCGGTGTCAAATGTGCGCTGGCGCGGTCGCCTGTTTCCGGGCTGCTGCGAGCGCCTCGCGCATGAAGCGCGCGGCCCGGCGCGCGGCGTCCTCCGTCGCCAGCTTTTCCTCCGGGCGCTGATCCTCACGGAAGTCGAACGCGCGCCGCGCATAGGGATACATGCGGATTTCACTCTGGATGCCGCGTTGCAGCAGCGCGTAGAACGCGCGGCGGATGCCGGTGCGCCGCAGTTCCTGGTCCTCGTCGCCGACGATGAACAGCGCGGGCACGTTCACGCGGTCGATCTCCGGCGCGTAGCGGTAGACCTGCCACGGCTCGGGCGCGTTGGGATTCACCATGTGGCCATAGTAGGTCACGATGCAGGCAACCTCGGCGCGCCGCGCCGCGAGCAGCACCGCATGGTAGCCGCCCCGCGAGACGCCGACCACGCACACCTTCCGCGCGTCAACTTCGCGCACCGTCTTCAGGAAGTCGAGGCCGAGCTCGACGTCCTTCTCGGTGGCCGGGTCGTGCGTCTCCGGCCAGCTCGGAATGAAGCGCGGCGAATGGTAGTCCGGCGCGAGCACCGCGAAGCCGTGCTCGACGATGCGTCGCGCCTGTGCGGCGGCGGTGTCGTCCCAGCCGCGCCGGGCGTGCACGAACAACACCGCCGGGTGCGGCCCGCTGCCGGCGGGCAGGTAGAGCTTGGCGTCGACGGTCACGTCGGCATTGCGCCAGCTCACTGTTCGTGCGGTGAAGTCCGCGGCTCCGGTGCCGGAGAGGGGGACAAGGCTCGCGGCGCACAGCATGACGGGCAAAAGCTTCCGCCAGAGCAATACTGAACTTCGTTTGACCCGTATCAGCACCGGTTGCTCCTCAATTGGCGTTCGAACGTCACGCGGTCATCGCCGAAGCTTCCTTGCGAAACAGCGCCTCGCATTCCCGTCGCAGCTTCGCGGCCTCGCTGTCGATCGGCCCCACGTCCTGCCAGGTAACCACACTGCCGCGAGAGACGCTACGCGCAAGCTTCACCCCGTGCGCGAGCCCAAGCGGCAGCCCGCCGCAGGCGAGCGAATCGCGCGCCGGCATGAGCCGGCCCCACACCGTGTAGCCGCCTTCGCCGTCGAGCGTTTCGCCTGCTCGCAGATCGCGCTTGGCGACCGCCACGACGTCGCCCCGGAAGCCGTCCGGGCAGCCGGTTGATTCTCCGCGCAGCCCGACCGAGGCAACCGATATGCCGAGCTCGAGCCCGATCAGGTGGAACGGCTTGTACATGGCGGCGTAGTTGCCCGACTCGTCAGTAACGAGACCGTACTCGCTGAAGCAGCGGCGCACGTACTCGCTGTCTGCGGCGAAGTTGACGTAGACGCCCCACCGCAGATCGCGTGAGACCGCCCGCCCGTCGCGTTCGAGGCTGGAGATGACCTCCACCTGCCCGCGGTGGTGCAGCACGCCGCCGTCGGCCGACGGCTTGAGGATCTGCGCGAGCTCGTCGACGCCGCACGGCGGAAAGGAAAGGCCGCCGGGTGCGGGCGCGAGACCGGTGGCGTTGGCGACCGCCGCCATCTCGATCGCCGACTTGGTGCC
>JBFKNN010000161.1:0-7305 GCA_041629335.1 Burkholderiales bacterium
GCTAGGGGCTAGGGGCTAGGGGCTAGGGGCTAGGGGCTAGGGAGCTGACAACCGAGTGCGCAGCGATTTCTGTACTCCGCGCAACATCTTGCCAACTTCATGGCCGGCCATTAGTAATTCGTTGGACCTCGTCTGCTCGATATACCTGAGCCGCGATGCAAGCAGCACCTGTGTTTCCACCTCGGCAAGAGAGCCTAATGCTATCGACAAATGATGGAGGTACTCCTTGGTCGAGTCTCTCGCGTGCCCTTCTGCGACATTCGACGGCACCGAGACTGCCGCCTTTTCCAGTTGTTGCCTCAAACCGTAAGCCTCACGTTGCGGAAACCGCGCAGTCTCTGCGTAGACCAGTTCCGCCAGATCCATCGCTTTGTTCCAGACCTTCAGCTCCCGGTAGCTGGCAACCACGGTGTGGTGTTCAAGTCCCTAGTCCCTATCCCCTAGCCCCTGACCGCATCACTCGACGCGGTAATTGGGGGCTTCCTTCGTGATCTGCACGTCGTGCACGTGGGATTCGCGCACACCCGCAACCGTGATCTCGACGAACTCCGCCTTGCGCCGCACCTCGTCGACGCTCGCGCAGCCGGTGTAGCCCATCGCGGCGCGCAGCCCGCCCATCAGTTGCGACACCAGCGGCACCAGGCTGCCCTTGTGCGGCACGCGCCCTTCGACGCCTTCGGGCACGAGCTTGTCGGTGTCGAGCTCGTCTTCTTCCTGAAAATAGCGGTCGGCCGAGCCCTGCTGCATCGCGCCGAGCGAGCCCATGCCGCGGTAGGCTTTGTACGAGCGGCCCTGGTAGAGCTCGGTCTCGCCGGGGGACTCCTCGGTGCCGGCGAAGAGGCTGCCGACCATGACGCAGTGGGCGCCCGCGGCGAGCGCCTTGGCGATGTCGCCCGAGAAGCGGATCCCGCCGTCGGCGATCAGCGGGACGTCGGTCTTGGCGAGCGCCTTCGCGACGTCGGCCACGGCGGTGATCTGCGGCACGCCCACGCCCGCGACGATGCGCGTGGTGCAGATCGACCCGGGGCCGATGCCGACCTTCACCGCATCGGCGCCCGCATCGGCGAGGGCCTTCGCCGCGGCGGCTGTCCCGATGTTGCCGCCGATCACTTGCGCCTTGGCGAACGTGCGCTTGATCCATTTCACGCGCTTGATCACGCCCTGCGAATGGCCGTGCGCGGTGTCGACCACGATGACGTCCACGCCGGCCTCGATGAGCGCCTCGACGCGCTCGTCCGTGCCTTCGCCCACGCCGACCGCCCCGCCCACGCGCAGCCGGCCGAGCTTGTCCTTGGCCGCATTCGGGTGCTCGGTCGACTTGAGAATGTCCTTTACCGTAATGAGGCCGCGCAGCTCGAAGCCCTTGTTCACCACCAGCACGCGCTCGAGGCGGTGCTTGTGCATCAGCCGCAGCGCGGCTTCGGGTTTGTCGCCCTCGCGCACGGTAATCAGGCGCTCGCGCGGCGTCATGATGTTCTTCACCGGCTGGTCAAGCTTGGTCTCGAAGCGCACGTCGCGATTGGTGACGATGCCGACCACCTTGCCGCCGGCGTTGACCACCGGCACCCCGGATATCTTGTGCTGGCGCTGCAGCGCGAGCGCATCGCGCACGCTCATGTCGGCGGTGATGGTGACCGGGTCCTTGACCACCCCGCTCTCGTAACGCTTGACCTTGGCGACCTCCGCGGCCTGCGCCTTGGGCGACATGTTCTTGTGGATGATGCCGATCCCGCCTTCCTGGGCGAGCGCAATGGCGAGGCGCGATTCAGTCACGGTGTCCATCGCCGCGGAAACCAGCGGGATGTTCAGTGTGATGCCACGGGTGAGCTTGGTTTTGAGGCTGACTTCGCGTGGGAGGACGGTCGAGTGGGCGGGGACAAGCAGTACGTCGTCGAAGGTTAGAGCCTTTTGCACCACACGCATGTTTTTGATCCTTCGCAAAGACCGTATTATACGGAACTCACCGATTGACCTCAAAAACGGCGAGGCTGAGCGCTGCGCGCGCGCTGCTCCGTGCAGTCCGGCTTTCGCGCCGCCGGGGCACGCCCCGCGCCCGCGCAATCCGCCCGGCTCCGGCTCGCGCAGCGCCGGTAAACCGGCTTCCAGTCCGTGCGTTAATTGTTTGACTCAGCGAAACAAACTCGCTATGTTCGGGCCATCGCGCGGGGCAGCCCGCGTCCCTTTCGAATCGGAGCAGACGTGAGGACGATTGCCGGATTGCTCATGATGGTGTTGTCGGCGGCCGCCTACGGCCAGGTGCTGAAATGCATTGGCAAGGACGGCAAGGTGGAATTTGCCAGCGTGTGCCCGCCCGGCACGACAGTCCAGCAGACCGGGATCCGCAACGATCCGTCGAGCGCGGCCCCGACCACGGCGCAGAAGTCGCTCGCCGAGCGCGACGCGGAGTTTCGCAAGCGCCTCGCCGAGCAGCAGGAAGCCGCGGCCAAGGCGGAAAAGGAAGCGGGGGTGACCGCCCAGCGGCGGCGCGCATGCGAAGATGCGCGTGCGTATCTGAAGAGTCTCCAGGCCGGCAACCGCATTGCCAAGACCGATCCCAAGACCGGCGAGCGCGTGTTTCTGGAAGACGCCGGATACGCGAAGGAAATCGCCGCGGCACAGGCCTCGGTGTCGTCGAACTGCAATAATTAACGGCCGCCCACTGAGCGTTTGCGGCCGGCGCGCCGGCGCCGCGCCTCCTTGGGCTCGGCGATGAGCGGCCGGTAGATTTCGACCCGGTCGCCTTCCTGCAGCACCGTCCCAATACTCGTCACCCTGCCGAAAATGCCGGCCTTGCAGCGCGCCGGGTCGATGTCGGGAAAGCGTTGCACGAGCCTCGAGGCCTCGATGGCATCCCCCACGGTCGCTCCGGCAGGCATTTCGAGCGCGACCAGCGCCTGCTCGCCGGGCAGGGCGTAGACCACCTCGACCCGGATCGCGCCGGTCTCACCGCGCGCCATACACGTGACCGGCGCGCCGCACGAATGCTTCCACCATGGTGTTGGCGATATAGTTGAACACCGGGCCCACGAGCTTCTCCAGGATGCGGCTGGAGAACTCGTACCCAAGCTGGAAGTCGATCTTGCAACCCGCTTCGCCGAGCGGCGTGAAACGCCAGCTGCCGTCGAGCGCCTTGAACGGCCCGTCGACGAGCTTGATGAACATCGCCCGTCCCGGCTCCTTGCGGTTCTCGGTGGTAAAGCTCTGCTTGATGCCGCGGTAATTGATCTGGATCGTCGCGCGCGTGGTGTTCTCGTCGCGGTGGGAGACGCCGGCGCCGCCGCACCACGGCAGGAATTCCGGATAGCGTTCGACCGCGTCGACCAGCTCGTAGATCTGCTCCGCGGAATAATGAACCAGGACCGACTTTTTGACTTCCCGCATGACCCGATGCTGTTGTTTGCCGCGCGCGTGCGCGGGCCTTTCACGCTTGTTGGTAGAATAGCGAGCGGAATCTCCCGCATGAGTATCGCCCAGAACAAGAAAGCTTTCCACGACTACTTCATCGAGCAGCGCTTCGAGGCGGGCATCGCGCTCGCGGGCTGGGAGGTGAAGGCGATCCGCGCCGGCCGCGTGCAGCTGAAGGAAGCCTACGTGATCGTGCACCACAGCGAGATCTTTCTCGTCGGCTGCCACGTGAGCCCGCTCGCCACCGCGTCCACCCACGTCACCCCGGATCCGACCCGCACCCGCAAGCTGCTGCTCAATGCATCCGAGATCAACAAGCTGATCGGAGCCGTCGAGCGCGCCGGCTACGCCCTGGTGCCGCTCGACATGCATTACAAGAACGGCCGCATCAAGCTCGAGATCGGGCTTGCCAAGGGGAAGAAGCAACATGATAAACGGGCAAGCGAAAAGGACCGGGAATGGCAGCGCGATCAGCAGCGGCTGCTGCGCATGAAACGCTGATGGCGCGGCGGCAGAAGGTGTAAACTTCAAATTGATGGCCGCGGGCCGTCCCGCGGCCAGCATGGCCCGGCAGGAGGTGCAATCGGGGATCTGCCGGGCGGACCGGAAACCGACTGGTTTGCACGTCTTTTCGCCATGGACAAGAATGCCGTCAAACAGCAGTTGCAGGACAAGTACGACAAGCTTGCCGCCAAGTTCCAGGAGCTCTACGCCGCCGGCAAGACCCACGGCCGCGAGGCCGCCGATGCGGCGATGGAGTCGGCCGCCGAGCACCTGAAAGTGATCGGTGCGCTGGGTTCGGCCGAGGCACACGAACTCAAGGGCTTTCTCAAGCGCGACTTCGAGACCACCGTCGCGGAAATGCATCGCCTTGGCGAGGCGGCAAAAGAGAAGTTGAACGCCTCACGCATCGGTGCGGGTGCGCGGGCCTCGTTCGCCTCGGTCGCGCAATCGGCCGGCGAAGCGCTGCTCTCCCTGTCGCGCAAGACCGGCGCAACGCTCACCTTCCAGACCGGCGAGGTGACGAGCGCCGGCAAGCTCACTTGCACCAACTGCGGCGCCGGCATCGAGCTCGCCAAGACCGATCACGTGCCGCCCTGCCCTACTTGCGGGGGCACCGTTTTCAGGAAGGGCTACTGACCGGCGCGGCCCGCGGCGGCACCCTCTTGCCAGCCGCGGCTTAATCGGGGATGATGCCGCCCCTCTGCCCGATTCCGATCGGGTGATTTGTCGATGCCCGTATGAAATTCGCCATGTTCCACCTCCGGCCCGCGCTCGCCCGATTGAGCGCCGCGGCGCTCGCGTTCGCCATCGGCGCGTGCAGCGTGATCCCCGTCAATCCCGATCTCGCGCCGCCCGCCTACGCGCCGCAGAAGGTCCAGAACGCCGGCCGGCCTGTCGTCGGTCTCGTCCTGGGCAGCGGTGCCTCGCGCGGGTTTGCGCACATCGGCGTGATCCAGACGCTGGAAGCGAACGGCATCGTGCCCGACGTGATCGTCGGCACCAGCTCAGGCAGCCTGGTGGGCGCGCTCTATGCGGGCGGAAACGACGGCCGGGCGCTCGAAAAGATCGCGCTCGAGATGACCGACAACGACGTGCGCGACTTCATATTTCCGGACCGCGGCTTCGTTCGCGGCAACGCGCTGCAGGCGTTTGTCAACCGGCACCTGAACAGCCGCTCGATCGAGCAGTTGCAGAAGCCGTTCGCGGCGGTTGCCACCGATCTGCAGGGCGGCGTTCCCATGGTATTCAACCGCGGCAACGTCGGCATCGCCGTCAGGGCCTCGAGCAGCATCCCGGGTGTGTATCAGCCGGTGCGCATCGGCGACCGGGACTACGTCGATGGCGGGCTGGTGAGCCCGGTGCCGATCGAAACCGCACGGCAGCTCGGTGCTGACATCGTGATCGCGGTCGACGTGTCCAAGAAGCCGGACCGGGAGTCCCTGATGGACAGCATCGTCGACATCCTGGATCAGACGGTCGCCATCATGGGCCGCTACATCGCGGCGCGCGAGGCGGGCCAGGCCGATATCCTGATCGAGCCGGACCTGAAGGCGATCGGACGCTTCGATTTCGAGCAGGTGGAGCGCGCGATCGACGCCGGACGCGATGCCGCCGAGCGGGCCCTGCCCCGCGTCATCGATATCATCCGCGCGCGCCTGGCACGCTGAGCGTCACACCGCCTGCGGCGGCGCGAAAGGCCGGTCGTGCTCGAGCGACGGGATCATGCCGCGCACTTTGGCGACGCGCGCGGGATCGATTTCCGCGTAGATGATCCCGGGCGCCTCGCCACCCTCGGCGAGAATCTCGCCCCATGGATCGATGATCAACGAGTGCCCGTAGGTCTGGCGGTTGCCCGGATGGTCGCCGCACATCGCGGGCGCGAAGATGAAGCATTCGTTCTCGATGGCGCGCGCGCGGAGCAGCGTGTGCCAGTGGGCGCGCCCGGTCTGGCGCTGGAACGAGGACGGCACGGTGATGAACTGTGCGCCCGCCTGCGCCAGGGCCCGGAAGAGCTGCGGAAAGCGCAGGTCGTAGCATACCGTGAGCCCGATCCGGCCCCACGGGGTCTCCGCCGTCACCGCGTGCTCGCCGGGCCGGTAGGCCGAGGATTCGCGGATCACCTTGCCGTCCGGCAGCGTGCAGTCGAACATATGAATCTTGTCGTAGGTGGCCGCCACTCTGCCATCGTCGCCGATCAGGAACGAGCGGTTGGCGATCCGGTCCTCGCCAGTGCGCAGCGTGAGCGAGCCGGCCAGCAGCCACACCTTCGCCTCGCGCGCGAGCGCCGCCAGCTCGGGCAGCGCCGGCGCGCCGTCGGCTTCCAGCGCCCGCTCGCGCATGGTGCGCCCGCTGCCGTCCATCATCAGCGCATACTCGGGGGCGAGGACGAACTGCGCGCCGTCTTGGGCCGCCTCGCGCGTCATCCTGCGCACGGTCTCGAGATTGCCGGCAAGGTCGTTGCCGGAGTTGAGCTGCAGGCAGGCGACGCGGAATCTTGTGCTCATGGTCTGGCCGATAGGCGGGCTGTGGCGTGGTGGCGCGGGCGCGCGGTCCGCCGCGCAGCCGGGCCCGGGTGAGCAATCCGCCCGGGCGGGCTCGCTGCAGCGCTGATCTTGGGGTGGCTGATGGGACTCGAACCCACGACAACCGGAATCACAATCCGGGACTCTACCAACTGAGCTACAGCCACCATCGGTGAAAGCTTGCGGCGCGCACGACTCTGGCGCGCCCGGCGGGACTCGAACCCACAACCCCCGGCTTAGAAGGCCGGTGCTCTATCCGGTTGAGCTACGGGCACCTTCGAGCGAGCGGGCAGGCGCGTTGCCGCATTGGCGCGTGAAGACCGGGCGCCGGACACGGCATAACCCCGCATTCAAAGGCGCGTAATATACTCTGCCAACCCAGTCAAGGTCAATCGAAAGGGGGCCGTTTCCCGAGTGTATCAAGATTGCTTGCGGACGCGCTGAAATTCTGATATTAAAGCGGTTTTTTCAACGGAATAAGAGTCTCAATGGCCTCCGAATTGCACAAGGCTTTCCCCCCGTACAAGCCCAAGGGGAAAGAGGAATACATGAACTCGCGCCAGCTCGCGCACTTCCGCAAGATGCTGGAAGAGATGAAGCGCGAGCTCTCGCAGGACATCGACCGCACGGTCCACACCATGCAGGATGAGGCGACGATTTTTGCCGACCCGAACGACCGCGCGAGCCAGGAATCGGACATGGCGCTCGAGCTGCGCAACCGTGACCGTGAGCGCAAGCTGATCAAGAAAATCGAAGAGACCATCGCGAAGATCGACGCCGGCGATTACGGCTACTGCGAAAGTTGCGGCGTGGAGATCGGGCTGAAGCGCCTGGAGGCCCGTCCGACGGCAACGCTTTGCATCGACTGCAAGAC
>JBFKNN010000162.1:0-7126 GCA_041629335.1 Burkholderiales bacterium
AATGACGGTATCCTTGGGGTAATAGCCTACGGCGAGTCGCGACGCGAGGAACCCCAGCGCCGCGTCGTCCATCTCATCGAACGGCGGATGACGCTTGAGGAAGTCAATCGTGTTGCCGGCCAGCGTGTCGGCCGGCACAGCCGTGTTTCCGGTGTTCACCATGTCGTTGGCACGAGCCGCCCGGGGAAAGCGCCAGGGCGATACCAACGATGTCGCGCGATTGGCAGGCCCGGCAGGACGGGCGGCGCTATCGGACCACCAGCACCGGGATCTTCGAATGCGTCAGCACTTTGGCGGTCTCGCTGCCCAGCAGCAGGCTCGACAGGCCGCGGCGGCCGTGCGAGGCCATCATGATGAGGTCGCACTTGCGCTTCTTGGCGATGTCGATGATCTGCTGGTACGGGAAGTCGCTGGTGACCGCCACGCTGTCGCACTTGACGTCGGCTGCCGCAGCGAGCTCATCTACTTTGGCCAGCATCTTCTCGGCATGCAACCGGGATTCCTTCTCGTAGCGCCCCTTCAGCTCGGCGGTCATCGGCGACACGAATCCTTCTTCCACCACCATCTTGAATTCGGGCACGACGTGAACGACGGTGATCTTGGCGTGGATCGAGCTCGCGAACTCGACGCCACGCTTGATGGCGCGGTCGGAGAGCTTCGATCCGTCAGTGGGCAACAGGATGTGCTTGAACATGTGATCTCCAGGTGTTGGCGGGTCGGCATCGAGCCAGGGAATCGTTACAGGCTACCAGCCCTCGCACGGCAACCCTTGATTCAAATCAAGTGTATGCCGTGGGCAAGTGATCGGAAAATATCATACGTCAGGCGCGAAGTGACGTCACGCCGGGCGCTTGCGAATCGAGCGGCCGCCGCCGGAGCACGCTGCGCGATCAGGCAGAACGGGAACGCGTTGCCGTCATTTGGCCCAGTCGACGGCTTGGCGCTTCGTGTCGCGGGTGGAGCCCCGGGGCGCGATTGTGTCTACCGCAGAAGTCCGCGCGGCGCGCCAGGCAGCCCGGCGCGCGCGACGGCGTGTCAGTGCGTCTTGCCCAGGCGGTGTGGCGGGATGGGCAGGGCGACGACCTCGATTCCCTCGTCGCGCAACGCTTCGACGTCTTTGCTGGATGCCGTGCCGCGAATGTGACGCTCGGGCACTTCGTGATAGTGGATTTTGCGCGCTTCTTCCGGGAACGCCGGGCCGACGTCTTCGGTGTGTTCGACGATGTGGTCGATCAGCCTCGCCATCGTTTCGGGCGCGAGATTGACGTAGTGCTGGCCGCTGCCCGGCACCGGCGGCTTCGGGGATTCGCGACTGGCGCCGCCCGTGCGCACGTGCGGCGCCGTCGGCAGGCGCACGATCTTGCCGCTGCCGCACAGCGGGCACACCAGCAGTTTCCGGTCGAGCTGGCGCGCGAAGTCGTCGCTCGAGTCAAACCACCCCTCGAATCGATGCTCCTTGTCGCAACGCAGATCAAGAACAATCACGGTCGTTTTCCGCTCGCCATTCTGTCTTTGACCCCAAGTTTACCCTGCCGTTTGGCTGCGTGGCCGGACGCGCGTCGGCTGCCTGCGGCCGTTCGTCAGGCAGTCCGGCTGGTGCCCGGAGCCGGACTCGAACCGGCACGGGCGGTTTAACGCCCGAGGGATTTTAAGTCCCTTGTGTCTACCAATTTCACCATCCGGGCAGGCATTACGTCACAGCGGAGCCGCCAAACACGGCTTCCGCCCGCAACATCATACCGGATTTGGTCGGCGCTCCCCGCGCACAGGGTCAGAAGTTGCACCCGGACGCATGGTGGAGGCGGGGGTCGGAATCGAACCGGCGTACACGGCTTTGCAGGCCGCTGCATGACCACTCTGCCACCCCGCCCTGGAACGGGCCTTCAAACTAAAACAGGGAAAGCGGCGACTGTGCCCCACTTTCCCTGGGAATTTGGAGCGGGAAACGAGTCTCGAACTCGCGACCTCAACCTTGGCAAGGTTGCGCTCTACCAACTGAGCTATTCCCGCGTCGATAGCGCGAATTATAGGGTAAAGCTCCGCCCCCGATCAACTGTACCCGCCGTGGCGCCGCGCCTGTGGCAGCGCCATCTTGAGGTAGTACGCCATCGACACCAGCGTGAGCACCGCCGCGAGGTAGATCAGCCACGTTCCCACGCGCTGCGGCGCGAACCCGCCGATCGGGTCCTGGTAGAGCAGCAGCGGGATTGCAACCATCTGCGACACGGTCTTGATCTTGCCGAGAAAAGATACTGCGACGCTTTTCGCCGCGCCGATCTTTGCCATCCACTCGCGCAACGCCGATATCGTGATCTCGCGGCCGATGATGATGAGCGCGATGATCGCATCGACGCGCTCGAGCTGGACCAGCGTGATGAGCGCGGCCGCGACCATCAGCTTGTCCGCAACCGGATCGAGAAAGGCGCCGAACGCGGAAGTCTGGTTCAGCTTGCGCGCGAGCCAGCCGTCGAGCCAGTCGGTGATGGCGGCCGCCGTAAATATGATGGTGGCGACGAGATTCTGATTGGCCACTGACACCCAGCTCTTCTCGAAATAGAAGATGCCGACGAACATCGGGATCAGAATGATCCGCAGCCAGGTCAGCAGATTGGGGAGGTTAAGGGGCATTGAGTGGCCTATTGTGCCGCGTCAGTGCAGCTCCTGGTAGATTTTTTCGGCCAGCGTGCGGCTGATGCCGTCGACCTGCGCCAGTTCGTCGATGCTCGCCGACATCAGGCCGCGCAAGCCGCCGAACCGCGCGAGCAGGCGCTGGCGCCGGCGTGCGCCGACGCCGCTGATGTTCTCGAGTGGCGAGCTGGCCCGAGCCTTGCCCCGGCGCGCCCGGTGCCCCTGGATCGCGAAGCGGTGCGCCTCATCGCGGATCTGCTGGATCAGGTGCAGCCCCGGATGGTCCGGCGGCCAGCGCAGCGGCGCATCGCGCCCGGGCAACAGCAGCTGCTCCAGCCCGGGCTTGCGCTCGTCGCCCTTCGCGACGGCCACGATCGGCACGTCGCTCAGGCCTAGCTCGGCGAAGACTTCCTGCGCCACGCCGAGCTGTCCCCTGCCGCCGTCGATCACCACCAGGTCGGGGGTCTTGCCCTCGCCGGCCACGATCCTGCGATATCGCCGGCTCAGCACTTCCCGCATCGCACCGTAGTCGTCGCCGGGCGTAATGCCGGTGATGTTGTAGCGCCGGTAGTCGCTCTTTTGCATCCCGGATTCATCATAAACTACACACGAGGCAACCGCCGCTTCACCCATGGTGTGGCTCACATCGAAACATTCGATGCGGTGGGCGGTCTCGCCGAGATCCAGCCCTTGCTGGAGCGCGGTGAGCCGTGCTGCCTGGTTGGCCTGCAGCCCCAGCGCCTGTTCGGCACCGAGCTGTGCGTTGGTCAGCGCCATTTGGAGCCACGCACGGCGCTCGCCGGACGAGCCGGTCACGATCCGGACCCGGCCCCCGCCCTGCTCGCTCAGGAGCTGCTCGATGGGACCGGCGGTGATGCCGGCGTGCGTCACGATCTGCGGCGGCACGGCGTGGCGCAGATAGTGCTGGGTAATGAACGCCTCGATCACCTGCGTTTCACTGCAGTCGTCCGCATTGCGGGGATAGAAGTTTTTGTCCCCCAGATGCAATCCGCCGCGGATCATCACGAGATTGACGCAGGTCACCCCGGACGCGCGCGCGCACGCGACCACGTCCGCGTCGCGCCCGGATTCGCCGCTCACGTACTGTTTCTCCCGCACCTTGCGCAGCGCCGCCACCTGGTCGCGACAGACCGCCGCTTCCTCATAGCGCCGTGACGCCGCCGCGGCGTTCATGCGGCCGATCAGCCGCTCGATGACCTCGTCTTCCCGGCCCGACAGGAACATCTCGGCGCTGTTGACATCTTCCGCGTAGCGCGCGGCATCGATCAGTCCCACGCATGGCGCTGTGCAGCGCCGAATCTGGTGCAGCAGGCAAGGACGTGAGCGGTGGCTGAAGACGGTGTCCTCGCAGGTACGGATGCGGAACACCTTTTGCAGCAGGTGGATGCTGTCGCGCACCGCCCCGGCGCTGGGAAACGGCCCGAAATAGCGGTGCTCGCGGTCAAGGTTGCCGCGGTGGAATCCAAGCCGCGGAAAGGGGTGCCCGGTAATGACCAGATAAGGATAAGATTTATCGTCTCTAAACAGTATGTTATAGCGAGGAGTTAAAGCTTTGATTAAATTGTTTTCGAGCAGCAACGCCTCGGCTTCCGAGCGCGTCGTGGTGATCTCGATCGCCGCCACGTGGGTCAGCATGAGCTGGATTCGCGGCGAGCCCCCGCCCTGCTTCTGGAAATACGAGGCCACCCGCTTCTTGAGGTCGAGCGCCTTGCCCACGTACAGCACCGCGCCCGCAGCATCGAGCATGCGATAGACGCCAGGCCGATGCGGCAGGCCTGCTATGACGGGTGCGGGGTCGAACATCGTGAGGTCCGCGGCAAAGATCTCAGGCGACCGGATACAGGCCTCGCCGCGCGACCCGGATCACGCGGCGCTTTCCAGCTCGTCCACCATCCGCGCCACGACGCTGCGGAACATCTCCGGTGTAAGGCGCTTGGTCTGCGTATTATAACGGCTGCAATGATAGCTATCGTAGAGCGTCAAGCCGCGCGGCAGCGCGTGGCGCCCGCCGTGGCTGAAGGGGTGCGCCGCAGCGCGCAGGCCGAGCGCCATCAGGACCGCGCGATGCGCAACGGTGCCCAGCGCAAGGATTGCCGCGCCGCCCGGCAAGGCGGCGATCTCGCCGCGCAGGTAGCTGTTGCAAGTCCGCACCTCTTCCGGGGTAGGCTTGTTCTCCGGCGGCAGGCATTTCACCGCATTCGTGATGCGGCAATCGGTGAGCTGCAGTCCGTCGTGCGCGTCGGTCGCCACCGCCCGGCTGGCCAGTCCGTAACGATGCAATGTTTCATACAGCAGGATACCGGCGTAGTCCCCGGTGAACGGGCGGCCGGTCCGGTTCGCGCCGTGCATGCCCGGAGCCAGCCCGACGACCAGGATGCGCGCCCGTGCCGGGCCGAACGGCGCAACCGGCCGCGCATGATAGTCAGCATACCGGGCACGGACCTGCTCCAGGTGCCCCGCCAGCCGCCCGCAGCGGCGGCACGCGGTGCTGAAACATTGATGCGGATCAGACGCGGAGGCGTCCCGCGCCGTCATACTTGAGCCTCGCGGGCCGGGCAGGTGTCGACATGACCAGGATACTCGCTACCGAAATTCGCGCCGGCAATCTGATCGAACGGGACCAGCGCGTCTGGCGCGTGCTGAAAGCTTATCACGTCCATGTCGGCGGACGGGGCGGCGCATTCATGCAGCTGGAGATGAAGGACGTCGAGTCCGGTTCCAAGAAGAACGAGCGTATCCGCACCGATGACAAGGTGGAGCGCACTTCCCTCGACCAGCGCGAGATGCAGTATCTCTATTTCGACGGTGCGAGCCACGTGTTCATGGACAAGCAGTCCTTCGAGCAGCTCGCCCTGCCTGCCGAGTTTCTCGAGGGACAGAGCGGCTATCTTCTGCCCAATGCGGAGGTCAAGGTCAACTTCCACCACGAGCGCCCGATCGGCGTCGAGCTTCCCCCGAGCGTCAAGCTGACCGTGGTCGATACCGAGCCCAGTTTGAAGGGCGCAACCGCCACCGGGTCGTTCAAGCCCGCGACTACCGAGACCGGCGTCACCGTCATGGTGCCGCAGTTCATCGCCGAGGGTGAGACGATCCGGGTGAATACCGACACCGGCGAGTACATCGAGCGCGCATAGCGCGCTCCATGCGCCCTTCCCGCTCTACGGGCGCCCGCGCGGGTACAGCTTCACCACGGACGATTGTGCCGTCGCCATCCCGCGCGGCTCGGGCTGCAAGGTGACGTGGTCGATGCCGAAATCTCCGCGCATGACCTCGCGCGCGTCGGCCAGGATACGCGGCCACGCCGCAAGATCGTCGATCTCGAGATGCGCCGAAAGCGCCACCTGCCCGGAGGTAATGCTCCACACGTGCAGATCGTGCACCGAGGCGACGCCCGCAACCTGGGCGAGGGTCTGGCCGATGCGCTCGAGGTCGACCGCCGCGGGCACGCCCTCCATCAGAACGTGCACCGCATCGCGCAGCAGCCGCAGCGTGCTCACCAGAATCAGCCCGGCGATGGCGAGCGACAGGATGGGATCGACTGGCAGCCAGCCGGTGAAATAGATCACTGCGCCGGCGATGAGCGCGGCCAGCGACCCGATCAGATCGCTCAAGACGTGAATCAAGGCAGCACGGGTGTTGAGGTTGTGCTCGCCGCTGCCCAGCATGTAGGCGACCGCGCCGTTCACCAGCAAGCCGATGAATGCGATCACCATCACGCCGCCGCCGATCACCGGCCGCGGCTCGAGCAAGCGCTCGACTGCCTCGACCACGAGCACCACGATCACGCCGAGCATCAGCAGTCCATTCAGGGACGCGCCGATCACCTCCGCCCGCGCCCAGCCGTAGGAATGACGCAGGCCGGGCGGGCGGCGGGCAAGCCATACCGCGATCGCCGCCAGCGCCAGCGCGACGGCATCGGAGAACATATGGCCGGCATCGCTCACCAGCGCGAGCGAGCCGGACCACAGGCCGCCCACGAGCTCCACCACCGCGTAGGCCAGCGTGACCGCCAGGGCCGCTACGAACGCCGGCCTTCCGCGCACGGCTGCTTCGTGGTGGTGGGGGTGTTGCTGGTCCGACACGCCGCGCTTCAGGCGAGCGGCAACCGCCCGCTCGCCTGCCCGAGTCCAGCGATCGCGCGCAGCGCTTCGACGTAGCGGGGGTGTTCGCGCAGCTTGACCATGCTCGCCGCCGCGGCGCGCCCGTGCATCCGGGCGAGCCGGATCAGACTCACCGCCGGCATGACGTAGTCGAACTCCGCAAGCAGCCGGTCCGCCGCCGCCGATTCGTTACACACCAGGATCATGTCGCAGCCGGCCGCCAGCGCCGCACCTGCGCGTTCGATCACCCCGCCGACAACGCTTGCGCCTTCCATGCTGAGGTCATCGCTGAACACCATGCCGCTGAACTGAAGCTGCTCGCGCAGGATCTGCTTGAGCCAGGTCTCGGAGAAGCCGGCGGGCATGTCGTCGACCCG
>JBFKNN010000163.1:0-6998 GCA_041629335.1 Burkholderiales bacterium
CCCCGTGCCTGGCTCGTTGCGCCCCGGGTTGTCCGCGAGCTGCATGTGCGCAATGAGCTTGAGGTGGGCCTCAATGGTGCGCGCGAGGTCGCCTTCCATGATCTGCATGTGGTAGATGTCGTATTGCAGGTAGAGGTTGTCGGAGCCGACCTCGGCAATGACGTCGAGCGCCTGCGCCGAGGTGTTGAGATAGAAGCCCGGCATGTCGCGGGTGTTGATCGGCTCGATCAGCAGCTTGATCCCGGCCTGCTTGAATTTTTGCGCGGCGAACTTGAGGTTGGATACGAATGTCGTGTGCAGGCGCTCCGGGTCCGCGCCCGCGGGGGCGATCCCCGCGAGGCAGTTCACCTGCTTGCAGCCGAGCGCGGTTGCATACTCGATCGCGCGGCCCACGCCGTCCTGGAATTCGCCCACCCGGTCGGGGTGGCAGCCGATGCCGCGCTCGCCTTTGGCCCAGTTGCCGGCCGGCAGGTTGTGCAGCACCTGGGCAAGCTTGTGCTTCTTGAGCGCCGCGGCGAGCTGGTTCTTGTCGTAGTCGTAGGGAAACAGGTATTCGACGCCGGTGAATCCCGCTTTTGCGGCGGCCGCGAAGCGGTCGATGAAGTCGACCTCGTTCCAGAGCATGGTGAGGTTGGCGCAGAACTTCGGCATGGCAGTCCCCGGCTGGTCGTTGGTCTTGGTCGGTCTGATTATAACGTCCGCGCTTGCGGCGGCTTGGGGTTGGTTAAGAGCAAGATCAGCCGCCAAGATCGCCAAGAAGGTAAGAAAATGAAATCCAATCCAAGAACAAAATCAAAACCGAAAACCTGCACACGCTGATCCGCAAATGTGGATGCGGGCTTCGACTGGCCATCCGTTTTGTTTTCTTTTGATCTTGATTTTCTTCGCGTCCTTGGCGGCAAATCCGGATTGTCACCGATTCTTGAACTCGGCGAAGAATGCGCGGATGCGCTTCGCGTTCGCGCCGAGATCGCTGCGGCCGACGCGCGACATCGAGCGCATGTCGATGCGGCTGCCGGCGCCGTGCGGCTTGATGCGGATCACGACGTCGTCCTTGAAGCGGAACCAGCGCGTGGTCGCCGTGGCCTCGATGCGGCCGTCCGCCGCCTCGGCCGCCGCGATGTCCCAGCCCATGCGGCGCGCGGCTGCAAGCGCGCGCTCGAACGCCGCAGCCGGCGCGAGCTCGGTGTTGAGCGGCTTGATGTCCGGGTACGCCGCCTTCTGCTGCACGGCAATCTTCTCGCCCGCGTAGGCCCCGCCGTTCCACGATTTCTCGCGCACTTCGCGCAGCGCGACGAACTGCGGCGGGTTGTCGGTGTCGGTGGTGATGTCGTGTATGCGTGGAACCACGCCAGCAGTCTTCTGTAGAGTCCAGGGCGGAATGACGACAGCGAGGGCTACGAGCACGCCGGCAAGCCCCAGCACCGCGTGCTTGCGGCTGCCCGCAACAAGCGCGATCGCAGCGCCTGCGAGCGCTGCCGCGCCGGCGCCGATGCCAATGTACACTGACCAGCGCAGAATCGCGAACCCGGTGCGGAATGTCCACATCCCGAGGCCGTGGCCGAAGCCGGCCGCCGCCGCCGAGAGCGCGCAGGCGAGCGCCGCGGCAAGCCCGGTGATCGCGAGGGCGGCACCGGCGGCGCGTTGGCGGGAAAGGGTGGTATCCATGTCGATCCTTCGCACATGATGCCGGAAACGCGCGGCGCGACAAACGGGACGGCGCGCCCGCTATAATTCTTCACTCATGGCCAAGGCCCCGCTCAATATCGTCGGCGTCCTTCTCGCCGGCGGCACCGGATCGCGCTTCGGCGGCGCGAAGCTGCTGCATCCGCTCGGCGACGGGGTTGCGATGGCCGCGCACGCCGCGCGCAACATGCTCGCCGCGCTGCCCAGCGTCATTGCGGTGGTGCGGTGGGGTGACTTCCCGCTCTACGAGATGCTCGAGCAGGAAGGGTGCGAAGTGACGATGTCGCAGGCCGCGGTTCGCGGCATGGGCGCGAGCCTCGCGGACGGTGTCGCGCATGCGAAAAACGCCGACGGCTGGATCGTCGCGCTCGCGGACATGCCGAAGATCTCGCCCGAGTCAATTCGCGCCGTGGCGGCCGCGCTCGGCGAAGGCGCCCTGATCGCGGCGCCGCGGCACCAGGGTCAGCGCGGGCACCCGGTCGGTTTCAGCGCGCCGCTGCGCGACGAGCTCACCGCGCTCGACGGCGACGCCGGCGCGCGTCGCGTCCTCGAGCGCCACGCGGCGGACGTGCGGCTGATCGACTGCGACGATCCCGGCGTGCTGTTCGACATCGACCGCAAGGCCGACCTCTCGCACTGAGCGGCCCGCGTCCGGGCGTCCTGCATGAAGCCGACCGCCGCTATTCCGCGCAGCATATGGATGCTCGGCTTCGTCAGCCTATTCATGGACGTGTCCTCCGAGCTGATCCACAGCCTGCTGCCGGTGTTCCTGGTGTCGAGCCTGGGCGCGAGCATGCTGATGGTCGGGGCCATCGAGGGGTTTGCCGAAGCGACTGCGCTTGTGGTCAGGGTGTTTTCCGGCACGATCAGCGATCACCTCGGCAAGCGCAAAGCGCTTGCCGTGCTGGGCTACGGGCTGGGCGCCGTCTCCAAGCCGCTGTTTGCGCTCGCGCTGTCGGTCAACTGGGTGTTCGCCGCGCGCTTCATGGATCGCATCGGTAAAGGCATACGCGGCGCGCCGCGCGATGCGCTCATCGCCGATCTGGCGGCACCGGAGATTCGCGGTGCCGCCTACGGATTGCGGCAGTCGCTGGACACCGTCGGGGCGTTTCTCGGGCCGCTCCTCGCGATAGGCCTGATGATTCTCTGGGCAGGGGACTTCCGTGCCGTGTTCTGGTTTGCCGTCATTCCGGCGGCGCTGGCGGTACTGCTGTTGATATTCGGGGTGGAGGAACGGCCCGGCGCGGCAGCCCCCCGCCAGGGCCGGTCGCCGATCCGCTGGCAGACGCTCGGTGAGCTGGGAAGCGCCTGCTGGTGGGTGGTTGCCGTGGGCGCGGTGTTCACGCTGGCGCGCTTCAGCGAGGCGTTCCTCATCCTGCGCGCACACGAGCTCGGCCTCGCCGACGCCTACGCGCCGCTGGTGCTGGTGGTGATGAATCTGTTCTTTGCGGCGTCCGCCTATCCCTTCGGCCGGATGGCGGATCGCGCAAGCCGCCGGATGCTGCTGGGCGCGGGGCTCGGTGTGCTGGTTGCCGCCGACGTCACGCTCGCGCACGCGACCGGACTCGGCGTTGTCGCCGCGGGTGTGGCGCTGTGGGGGCTGCACCTCGGCATGACGCAGGGGCTGCTGGCGGCGATGGTGGCCGACGCCGCGCCCGCGCATCTGCGCGGCACCGCGTTCGGCGTTTTCAGCCTGGCATGCGGAATCGCCATGCTGGCGGCGAGCGTGATCGCCGGGCTGCTGTGGGACCGGGTGGGCGCATCCACGACCTTCCACGCCGGGGCAGCGTTTGCCGTCATCGCGGCGGGCATGCTGTGGGTGGATGGCCGGCGCAGCGGCGCAGGTGCGCGCTGACACTGACTGCCCAGGCGTCACGCTCGTGCTAGCGGGGCGGGGCGCGACCGACGCGGCTCGCGACGGTAGCCGTGAGCCCCGTTCGTCGCCACAGCACGGCAAGCGCAACGAAGAACAGCGTGAAGGCGAACGCAACGTGCCACTCGAGGATGTTCTCCAGACGGTTGCGGAACAGCTCGTCGTCGATCACGAGCGGCGCAAAGACATGCAACAGGCCGAGCGCCAGCACGATGGCACACAGGGCGACCAGCGACGTTCCCAGGCGTGAGCGCGCGAGCTGCCACGAGGTGCCCGCGGCGACCAGCATCGCGAGATAGGTGAGGCCGAAGTACAGATTGATGCCGTAGCGGCGCAGCCAGCGGTAGGCTTCGCCCTCGGTGCCGAGGAAGGTGCCGTAGAGCACGAGGAAGATGCCGGCCGCCGCGCCGAGCCAGGGCAGGGCGCGCAGGCCGGCGCGCTTCGGTGCATTCAAGCCGCGCAGCCACGCGTAGCAGAGTATCCAGGTGAGCGCCTGCAGCACCGCGGACGGCAGCATCAGCGCCCGGAACACGTGATTGGGCAGGTCGTAGCGCGCGGCGCGGCTGATCGACACGCAGCCGTCGATGAACGGATTGCAGGATTCGACCAGGCCGAGCCGTATCGAGAGCGCGAGCGCAACGCCGGCAGCGAGCGCGGGCACGAGCCCGGCTGCCAGCGGTAGCATCCACAGCGCGGCCCGCTGCGGGCCGTTTGGTACCGGAGTGTGCGCCATGGCACGATGGTAGCGCGGGCGGGCAAAGGGCGCACCGCCACGCGGGTGGCGCGGATGCGGCAGGCGTTATAATCAAGCGCTTGCAGCGCGTGGTGCGCTGCCGCCGCGATCAGCCTACGGGAACCCCTGCATGAACCGATTCACCGGAACCGATTCCTACGTCGCCACCGACGACCTGATGATGGCGGTCAACGCCGCGGTCACGCTCGAGCGCCCGCTCCTCATCAAGGGCGAGCCGGGCACGGGCAAGACCATGCTCGCGATCGAGGTCGCAAGAGCGCTCGATCGCCCGCTCTTCGAGTGGCACATCAAGTCGACCACCAAGGCGCAGCACGGGCTCTACGAGTACGACGCGGTCTCGCGGTTGCGCGATTCCCAGCTGGGCGACCCGCGCGTGCACGACATCCGCAACTACATCGTGCAGGGCATGCTGTGGCAGGCGTTCACGGCTGACAAGCCCGCGGTGCTGCTGATCGACGAGGTCGACAAGGCCGACATCGAGTTCCCCAACGACCTCCTGCGCGAGCTCGACCGCATGGAGTTCTACGTCTACGAGACGCAGGAGCTGGTGCGCGCGAGGCACCGGCCGCTGGTGGTGATCACGAGCAACAACGAGAAGGAGCTGCCCGACGCGTTCCTGCGCCGCTGCTTCTTCCATTACATCCGCTTTCCCGACCACGAGACGATGGAGAGAATCGTCCGCGTGCACCACCCGGACATCAAGAAGACGCTGCTCCGGGAAGCGCTCGAGGCGTTCTTCGAGATCCGCGAGGTGCCGGGCCTGAAAAAGAAACCCTCCACCTCGGAGCTGCTCGACTGGCTGAAGCTCCTGATGGCGGAAGACATCCCGCCCGAGGCGCTTACCAGCCAGGATGCGCACAAGATCGTCCCGCCGCTGCACGGGGCGCTGATCAAGAACGAGCAGGACGTGCACCTGTTCGAGCGGCTGGTGTTCATGTCGCGCCGCAAAGGGTGATGCCGGCTGCGGCTGCTGTCGCGCTTGTACTCGCGCTGCTCTCGGCGTCCGCCGGGGCCGCGCCCGAGGTGTCGGTCAAGAAGGAGCATTACGTTGTCGCTGGCTCGAACCCCGCAGAAATCCGCAGCGAGCTCAACCGCCGCCGGCCGAAAGGCTGGGACGGCTACACCAGCTGGTACGTGTCGTGGCGCTTTCGCCACGCGCCCGACGGCGGTACCTGCCGCATGACTTCGGTGACGACGACGGTGACCGTGACCCATACGCTGCCGCAGTGGAAAGCGTCCGCGCAAGCGAGCAGCGGTACCCGCGAAGCGTGGGACCGCTACCTGCGGGCGCTTACCGTGCACGAGGACGGTCACCGGGACATCGGCATTGCGGTCGCGAACCAGATCGACGCAGCGTTGCGCGGCATGCGCGAGGCGAGTTGCCCGGAACTCACGCGCCGCGCAAACGAGACCGGGCATCGTCTGCTCGATGAGGCGCGGGCGCGGGAACGGGAATACGATCGCACGACGGACCATGGCGCGGCCCAGGGCGCGCGTTTCCCGTGATATGCGGGCTGCCGGTGCCAGGGAAAGACCATGCTGATTGAATTCTTCCTCAAGCTGAAAGAAGGCGGCGTGCCGGTCTCGATCCGCGAGTTCCTGACGTTAAACGAGGCGATGGCGAAGCACGTCGCCTTCGGCAGCATGGACGAGTTCTACTACCTCGCGCGCACCTCGCTCGTGAAGGACGAGAAGTTCTTCGACCGCTACGATCGCGTATTCGGCGCGTATTTCAAGGGCATCACCGACGTCGAAGGCACCGCGGCAATGATCCCGGAGGCGTGGCTCAAGAAGCTCGCCGAGCGAATCCTCACCGATGAGGAGAAGAAGCTCGTCGAATCGCTCGGCGGCTGGGACAGGCTGATGGAGACGCTCAGGAAGCGGCTCGAGGAGCAGAAGGGCCGGCACCAGGGCGGCTCGAAGTGGATCGGCACCGCGGGCACCAGCCCGTTCGGCGCCTACGGCTACAACCCCGAGGGCGTGAGGATCGGGCAGGAGGAGTCGCGCCACCGCCGCGCGGTGAAGGTGTGGGACAAGCGCGAGTTCAAGAACCTCGACGACACGATCGAGATCGGCACGCGCAACATGAAGGTCGCGCTGCGGCGGCTGCGCAAGTTCGCGCGCGAAGGCAGCCCCGAAGAGCTCGACCTCGACGACACCATCCGGTCAACGGCGAAGAACGCAGGCTGGCTCGACCTCAAGATGGTCCCCGAGCGGCACAACGCGGTGAAGGTGCTGCTCTTCCTCGACATCGGCGGCTCGATGGACGACCACATCCGCGTGTGCGAGCAGCTCTTCTCCGCCGCGCGCGCCGAGTTCAAGCACCTCGAGTACTTCTACTTCCACAATTTTCTCTACGAGCGTGTGTGGAAGGACAACCGCCGCCGCGGCACCGAGCGCGTCGCGACCTGGGACGTGCTGCACACGTATCCGCACGACTACAAAGTGATCTTCGTGGGCGACGCGACGATGAGCCCGTACGAGATCGTCTATCCCGGCGGCAGCGTCGAGCACACCAACGAGGAAGCGGGCGCCGTGTGGCTGCAACGCCTGCTCACGGTCTACCCGAACGCGATCTGGTTGAACCCGCAACCCGAATCGGTGTGGAACTACCACGAGTCGATCCGCATCACCCGGGGCCTCATGGGCGAGCGGATGTATCCGCTGACCCTGGACGGGCTCGAC
>JBFKNN010000164.1:0-6926 GCA_041629335.1 Burkholderiales bacterium
CGCATAGGCGCCTTCGCGGATGGCTCCCGGGATCGAGCGTATCGCCTCGCGCGTCGCGAGAATCACCACCGGCAGGATGAGCAGCGCGAGCGTGAGTCCTGCGGTGAGAATGCTCTGCCCCAGCCCGAACTGATAGATGAACAGGCCCAGCGCCAGCAGCCCGTAGACGATCGACGGGATGCCGGCGAGGTTGGTGACGTTGATCTCGATCAAGTCGGTGACCCAGTTCTTGCGCGCGTACTCCTCGAGATACACGCCCGCGCCCACGCCCAGCGGCACCGCCGCGAGCGCGGTGACGATCATCACCAGCGTCGATCCCACCCAGGCGGAAAGGATGCCCGCCTGCTCGGGCTTGCGCGAGGGGAAATGGGTGAAAAAGTCCCACGACAGGCGCGCGGCGCCATTGATGATCATCTCGATGAACAGCGCGGCAAAGGTGAGCACGCCGATCATCAGCGCGACCATGCCGATCACGCTGAAAATCACGTCCCAGCGCTTGTGCGCGGCGATCAGCGCGCGGATTTCCTGGATGTTGGTCGGGGCACTCATCAGTAAGCCTGCCGGAAGCGCTTGCGCAGCATGTGGCCGAGCACGTTGAAGAAGAGCGTGATCAGCGCGAGCGTCAGGCCCGCGGCAAATATCGTCTGGTAGCCGATCGAGCCGTGCGGCAGGTCGCCCAGCGCCACCTGCACGATGTACGCGGTAATCGTCGCCGCGGGCTCCATCGGATTCCACGTGAGATTGGGCTGCATGCCGGCGGCGACCGCGAGAATCATGGTCTCGCCCACGGCGCGCGAGATGCCGAGGATGTAGGCTGCGGCGATGCCCGAAAACGCCGCCGGCGTCACCACCCGGATCGCGGTCTGGAACCGCGTAGCGCCCATCGCGTAGGAGCCCTCGCGCAACGCCATCGGCACCGCGCGCATCGCGTCTTCCGACACCGAGCTCACGTACGGGATGATCATGATGCCCATCACCAGCCCGGCCGAGAGCAGGTTGAAACCCGGCAGCGACGGGAAGAGCTTCTGCAGCAGCGGCGTCACGAACAGCAGCGCGAAATAGCCGTAGACGATCGTCGGCACGCCCCCCAGCATTTCGAGGAACGGCTTGGCGACTTCGCGCACTGTAAACGGCGCAAACTCGGAGAGGTAAATCGCGATGATGGTGCCCAGCGGAATCGCCACCAATAGCGCGACGGTCGAGCTCACCAGCGTGCCCGACAGCAGCGGCAGGATGCCGTAGTGCGCGTCGGCGAAAAGCGGCGTCCACTGCGTGTCGGTCAGGAAATCCCACAGCGAAACGACCTGAAAGAAGACGAACGACTCCTTGACCAGGATCACCACGATGCCGACCGTGGTCGCCACCGACACCGAGGCCGCCAGGAACAGGATGGCCTCGATGATCCTTTCCTTGACGTGGCGCAGCCTGCGGCGCGCGAGCCTGTCGCTGACAAAATGTTCCGGCAATGCGTTTATCCTGTCGGCGTGGGAGATGGCGCTCGTTCAGTGCGTGTTATGACGCGAATTATTGCAGGTTGAGCGCGGCGGAACCAGCCGCCGGCAGAAACGCGAGGGGCGCGTCGCCCCGCCCGTTTCGTAACATGCTGAAAATTAGAGCTTGGCTTCGAGCTTCATCAGCTCGTCGATGGTGAGGCCGACCTTGTTCTCACCGTCGAACTTGGTCCCGGCGCGCATCTTGGCGAGCGTCTCCATGTTGTAGGCATAGGCCTTGGCCGGCAGCGGCACGTATTTCACCTCTTTCACGAGCTTGCCCGCCTGCTTGTTGTAGAACTCGACCAGCTCCTTCACCTCGGGCCGCTGCGCCGACTTGGCGTTGACATAGATGAAGATCGGGCGCGAAAGCGGCTGGTAGGTGCCGTTCATGACGGTCTCGATCGACGGCGGAACACCCGGCTTTCCGGCCGCCGGCACGATCGCCGCAGCGGCCAGCTTGTCCTGGTTCTCGATGTAGTAGGCGAAACCGAAATAGCCAAGGCCGTGAATGTCGCGCGAAACGCCCAGAACCAGCACGTTATCGTCCTCGCTCGCGGTGAAGTCGCCGCGGCTCGCCTTGGACTTGCCGGCTACCGCTTCGGTGAAGTATTCGAAGGTACCCGAGTCCGCACCGGGGCCGAAGAGCTTCAACGGCTGCCTGGGCCACGCCGGGTTGACCTGGTTCCAGTGCGTGATCTTGCCCTGCGCCGCCGGCTCCCACATCTTCTTGAGCTCCGCCACCGTGAGGCTCTTGGCCCAGGCGTTCTTGGGATTGATCACCACCGTGATCGCGTCGTAGGCAATCGGCATTTCGAGGTACGCTATGCCTGCCGCCTTGCAATCGGCCATTTCCTGCTTCGTGATCGGCCGCGAGGCATTCGAGACGTCGGTCTCGCCGCGGCAGAACTTCTTGAAGCCGCCGCCAGTGCCGGAGATGCCGACCGTGACGCGGACCTTGCCCCGCTTCGCTTTCTGGAACTCCTCGGCAACGGCTTCGGTCACGGGATACACCGTGCTGGAGCCGTCAATCTTGACGGTCGGCGTCTGCGCCGACGCCGCATTGGCTCCGAGCGCGGCCGCTACTGCGGCGGCCAGCGATATCACCTTGATTTTACTTAACATGTCCGTCCTTTCTGTCTGGTCATCGGGTCACCCGGCTGTTCAGCTTCGGACATGATAAACAGGACCGGTTACAGCTTTGTTACGCCGCGCCGCTGCCCGGGCGCCGGTTCACGGCGCAGTCGACCACCGCCGTGAGCGGGAACGCCGCGGCAATCGCCCCGGCGGCAAGCGGTCGGAAGCAGCCTGGCTCGCGGCTCACATCGATACTTCGGCGCCGGGTTGACCGATTTCGTCGAGCCTGCGTTTCAGACCGGGGCGGTCAAGGTCGGCAATCGGCAGGTTCGCGAACGCGGAAATCCGGCTGGAGAGCTGGCGATACGCGGTGAGAAATGCCCTCCGTTTTTCTTCGTCACTGCCGCCCGCTCGCGCGGGATCGGGAATTCCCCAATGCGCCGTGATCGGTGGTCCCGGCCACACCGGGCAGGCCTCCGAGGCCGCGCTGTCGCAGACAGTGAAAACGAAGTCCATGCGCGGCGCACCGGGCTCGGCAAATTCGTTCCAGTTCTTGCTGCGCAGGCCTGACGTCGGGAGCCCGTTCTTCCCGAGCACCTCGATTGCGAGCGGGTTGACCGTGCCTTGGGGATGGCTGCCGGCGCTGTAGGCCTTGAATCGCCCACGGCCCATCCCGTTGAGCAGCGCCTCGGCCAGGATACTGCGCGCCGAATTACCGGTGCACAGGAACAGGACGTTGTAGATTCTCGACTCGTACATGCGGCGCTTCTTCTCTCATGTCAAAACTGCCGCGCACTGCCGAAAGCCGCAACCAGGCGCCGGGGCAAACAAACGACATACGCGCCGGTTCCTCACTTTACGGGCCGCGCATTACAAAGAGATGATGAGCGCACCGGCGCCGATAACCATGGGAAACCGCTGTCGCCACGCGGCCTACGCGTTCGCTGCGCCTCGCACGGCCTCGGAAATCGACCGTGCCCAATGCTCGACCTTGGCGCGCGCCTTGCCCTCGACCATGACGCGGATCACCGGCTCGGTGCCCGAAGCGCGGAGCAGGACGCGGCCGTTGCCCGCCAGGTCCCGCTCGGCATCCGCCACCGCCTTCTTCACGCCGTTGTTCCGGGCAAACTCGAAACGTCTCTGCAATGCAACGTTGATGAGCACCTGCGGATAGAGCGCCACCGGCGCGGCGGCTTTGTCGAGCGTGGCCTTGCGCTCGGCAAGGGCTCTCAACACCTGCAGCGCCGAGACGATACCGTCCCCGGTCGTGTGCAGATCGAGGCAGACGATGTGGCCGGAGTTCTCGCCGCCCAGCCGCCAGTCCTTCTCCTGCATCAGCTCGAGCACGTAACGATCGCCGACCTTGGCGCGCAGGAACTCGATCCCGAGCTTGCCCAGCGCATGCTCGAACCCGAGGTTGCTCATTTGCGTGCCGACGACCCCGCCCGAGAGCAGGCCCGCCGCGTGGCGATGGCTTGCGATCACATAGAGCAACTGATCGCCGTCGTAGATTTGCCCGCTGCTGTCCACCATCACCAGCCGGTCGCCATCGCCGTCGAGCGCGATGCCGAGATCGGCCTTCGCGCGCTTGACCGCGGCCTTGAGCGCCTGCGGACTCGTGGCCCCGACACCGTCATTGATGTTGAAGCCATTGGGCTCGGTGCCGATGGTGGTCACGTCCGCGCCCAGCTCGTGAAAGACGTGCGGCGCGATGTGGTAGCCCGCGCCGTTGGCACAATCGACGACGATGTGCATGCCGCGCAGGTGCAGGCGATGGGGAAAGGTGCCTTTGCAGAACTCGATGTAGCGCCCGGCGGCGTCATCGATGCGCCGCACCTTGCCGATGTGCGCTGACGCCATGCACCTGAGCGGCCGCTCGAGCTCGGCTTCGACCGCGGTCTCGGTCGCGTCCGGCAGCTTCGCACCATCCCCGGAAAAGAACTTGATGCCGTTGTCCTCGAACGGATTGTGCGAGGCGCTGATCACCACCCCGGCCGCGAGGCGCAGCGTGCGCGTGAGGTAGGCGACGCCGGGCGTGGGCATCGGACCGACCAGCAGCACATCGACACCGGCGGCCGAAAACCCCGCCTCCAGGGCCGACTCGAGCATGTAGCCCGAAACGCGTGTGTCCTTGCCTATCAGGACTGCGGGCCGGTCGCTGCCGTTCTTCCGCTTGGCGAGCACGCGGCCGGCAGCGTACCCCAGGCGGAGCGCGAAATCCGGCGTGATCGGCAGCTTCCCCACGCGCCCGCGCACGCCGTCGGTGCCGAAATATTTTCGGGTCATGGGTGAGGGGTGACGGGTGACGGATGACGACCTGTGAGCGCCATGGGATTGAATTTTACAGCGGATCTGCCCTCATTACCGATTACTTATCACCGCGCGCCACACCGCCAGAGCATCACGAGTGCCCGCGACGTCGTGCACGCGAACGATGTTCGCGCCCTTTTCCACTGCGATCATTGCGGCGGCAACACTCGCGAACGCGCGCGCGCCCACGTCCCGCCCGGTGATTCTGCCCAGCATGGACTTGCGCGACAAGCCCGCCATCAGCGCGACGCCCAGCCCGGAGAGCCGGTTGAGCGCGCGCAGCAGCGCAAGATTGTGCTCGTAGGTCTTGCCGAAGCCGAAACCCGGGTCGACGACGATGCGGCTTCGCGCGATGCCAGCGCCCTCGGCCGCCGCGACGCGCGCGCGCAGGAAGTCGCCCACCTCGGCGACGACGTCCTCGTAGCGCGGATCGGCCTGCATCGTCTGGGGATCGCCTTTCATGTGCATCAGGCATACGGCGGCGTCGCTTGCGGCCACCGCCTCGAGCGCGCCCGGCGCGGTGAGCGCAGTGATGTCGTTCACCATGGCGGCGCCGGCGGCGATCGCCTCGCGCATGAGTTCCGGCCTGCGCGTATCGACCGACACCGGGACCGCCCCGCCGGCGAGCCGTTCGAGCACCGGCAGCACGCGACCGCGCTCCTCTGCGAGCGGCACCGGCGCGGCGCCGGGGCGGGTGGATTCCCCGCCCAGGTCGACGATATCGGCCCCTTCCCCGATCAGTTTGCGCGCATGCGCGACGGCATCAGCGGCGGAAGCAAAAAGGCCGCCGTCGGAAAAGGAATCGGGGGTGAGATTGACCACGCCCATGATCAACGGGCGCGACAGATCGAGCTGGAACTTACCGCACTGGAGCGTGACGCTCATAAGGATGAAGGCAGAAGGCGGAAGGAGGAAGGGCCAAGGCGCCGTGGCGCTCCTTCATCCCTCATCCTTCATCCTTCATCCTTGCCGTTCTAGGCCTCGCGTGCCGGCGTGGGCGTCGTTGGCGCGGTCGCGCTCGGCGTGTTGTCCTTGGGCGGCTGCTGGACCGGCGGCTGCGCCGGCTTCGGCGGCCGGGGCGCACGCCCTTCCATGATGTCGGTGATCTGATCCGCGTCGATGGTTTCCCATTCGAGCAGCGCCTTCGCCATGGCCTCGACCTTGTCGCGGTTCTCCTCGATCAGCTTGCGCGCGAGGCTGTACTGCTGGTCGATGATCTTGCGGATCTCGGCGTCGACCTGCTGCATCGTCGCCTCGGAGACGTTCTTGTGGGTCGTGATCGAGCGGCCGAGGAAGACCTCGCCCTCGTTCTCGCCGTAGACCATCGGCCCCATAGAGTCGCTCATGCCCCACTGGGTGACCATGCGCCGCGCCATGTCGGTCGCGCGCTCGAAGTCGTTGGAGGCCCCGGTCGTCATCTGCCCCATGAATACTTCTTCGGCAATGCGTCCGCCAAAGAGCACCGAGATGTTCTGCAGGATATGCTCGCGGTCCATGCTGTAGCGATCCTGCTCCGGCAACTGCATGGTGACGCCCAGCGCGCGCCCGCGCGGGATGATCGTCACCTTGTGCACCGGGTCGGTCTTGGGCAGGAGCTTCGCCACCAGCGCGTGGCCCGATTCGTGGTACGCGGTGTTCTTGCGCTCGTGCTCGGGCATCACGATCGAGCGGCGCTCCGCGCCCATGATGATCTTGTCCTTGGCGCGCTCGAAGTCGTCCATGTCGACGAGCCGCTTGTTGGCCCGCGCGGCGAACAGCGCCGCCTCGTTCACGAGGTTGTCGAGGTCGGCGCCGGAGAAACCGGGCGTGCCGCGGGCGATCACGGTCGGGTCCGCGTCCCCCGCGACCGGGACCTTGCGCATGTGGATCTTGAGGATCTGCGCGCGGCCGAGCAGGTCGGGAAGCGGCACCACGACCTGGCGGTCGAAGCGGCCGGGGCGCAGCAGCGCGGGGTCGAGAACGTCCGGCCGGTTGGTCGCGGCAATGACGATCACGCCCTCGTTGCCCTCGAAGCCGTCCATCTCGACCAGCAGCTGGTTGAGCGTCTGC
>JBFKNN010000165.1:0-6885 GCA_041629335.1 Burkholderiales bacterium
CCAAGTGCGCCGGCTTACAGCGACGTGCGTCGTAGCCGCAGGGCGTTGGTGACGACCGACACCGAGCTCAAAGCCATTGCCGCGCCGGCGAAGATCGGGGAGAGCAGGAGCCCGAAGAAGGGGTACAGCACGCCGGCGGCGATCGGGATGCCCAGCGCGTTGTACGCGAACGCGAAGAACAAGTTCTGCTTGACATTGCGCATCGTGGCGTGCGACAGGCGGATCGCCTTCGCGATGCCGCGCAGGTCGCCTTTCACCAACGTCACTCCGGCGCTCTCGATCGCGACGTCGGTGCCGGTACCCATCGCGATGCCGACGTTCGCCTGGGCAAGCGCCGGCGCGTCGTTGATGCCGTCGCCGGCCATCGCCACGAAGCGGCCTTCGCCCTGCAGCTTCTGGATGACGTCGCTCTTTTGCTCGGGCAGCACTTCCGCGATCACTTTTTCGATGCCGAGCTGCCTGCCGACGGCATCGGCGGTCTTGCGCGAGTCGCCGGAGAGCATGACGACGTGAACGCCTTCTTCCTGGAGCGCCTTTACCGCTTCGGGAGTGGTTTCCTTGATCGGGTCGGCCACCGCGATGACTGCGGCGACCCGGCCGTCGATTGCGCCGAACATCGCCGTCTTGCCTTCGGCGCGCAGCTTGTCGGCGCGCTCGGCGAGAGCCGGCGATACCGCGCCCAGGGTTTCCATGAAGCGGCGGCTGCCGACAGCGACCTTGCGGCCGCCGACCTCACCGCGCACGCCCTGCCCGGTGACCGATTCGAAGTGCTGAACCTGCTCGAGCTTTGCGCCGCGCTTCTCCGCGCCTTTGACGATGGCCTGCGCCAGCGGATGCTCGCTTGCGCGCTCGAGACTCGCGATGAGCCCGAGCGCCTCGTCCTCGCGGAATCCCTCGTTCGCGACAAAATCTACCAGCTCGGGCCGTCCGAGCGTGAGCGTGCCGGTCTTGTCGACCACCAGCGTGTCGACGTCGCGCAGCTTCTCGACCGCCTCGGCGTTGCGGAACAGGATGCCGTTCTTGGCGCCCTGTCCCATGGCCACCGTGATCGAGATCGGGGTAGCGAGCCCGACTGCGCATGGACAGGCGATGATCAGCACGGCAACCGCGTTGACCAGCGCATAGATCAACGCAGGCTCCGGTCCGAATAACCACCAAACGATCGCAGTGATGATCGCGATGACGATCACGGTCTGGACGAAGTAGGCGGCAACCAGGTCGGCGAGGCGCTGCACCGGGGCGCGCGTGCGCTGCGCCTTCGCCACCATGTGCACGATCTGCGAGAGCAGGGTGTCGGCGCCGACGCGCTCGGCGCGGATGACGAGCGAACCCTGGCCGTTGATCGTCGCGCCGGTGACCTTGTCGCCGGCCTTCGTGGAAACGGGCACGGGCTCACCGGTGATCATCGACTCGTCGACGTTGGAGCTGCCTTCGACGCAGGTGCCGTCGACCGGGATCTTCTCGCCCGGGCGCACCCGCAGCTTGTCGCCGACGTGGACGTCGTTCAAGGACACCTCGACTTCGTGCCCGTCAGCTTCGATGCGCAGGGCCGTGTTGGGCGCGAGCGCGAGGAGCTCCTGGATCGCGCGGCTCGTCTCGCCCATCGCGCGCAGCTGCAGCACTTCGCCGAGCAGCACCAGCGTGACGATCACCGCCGCGGCTTCGAAGTATGCGCCGACGATCCCGCCTTCCTCACGGTACGCCTCGGGAAAGACGTCCGGGGCAAAGACGGCGACGAGGCTGAAGAGGTAAGCGAGGGCGACGCCGAGCCCGATCAGCGTGTACATATTGGGGTTGCGGTTGGCGAGCGAGAGCGCGAACTTGTGGAAGAACGGCCACCCGCCCCAGAGCACGACCGGGGTGCCGAGCACGAACTCGACGTACATCCGCGTATGCGGCGCGAGCCCCAGCGGGTTCGTGAGCCCGAAGTAGGGCGCCATCGCGATGAAGGCAAGCGGAGCGGTCAGCACCGCGCTTACCCAGAAGCGCCGCGTCATGTTGCGCAGTTCGGCGTTGTCTTCCTGCACGCCCGCGACCGGCACCAGCGCCATGCCGCATTTCGGGCAGCTCCCGGGTGTCGGGCTGAGCACTTCCGGATGCATCGGACAGGTGTATTCGGTCGCGGCGGGCGCGGCCGGGACCAGCGGCACGAGCGCCATGCCGCATTTGGGGCAGGACCCAGGCCCTTCCTGCTCGACTTCCGGGTGCATTGGACACGTGTAGGTGCCCTGCGCCTCGCCTTTGCGCGCGGGCGGCGCGGCCTTGGCGAGGTATTTTCCGGGATCCGCCTTGAAGCGGGAAAGGCAGTGCGGACTGCAGAAGTAATACTTTGTTCCTCGATGGCCGATCGAGCCTGCAGCCGAAGCGGGGTCGACGTGCATGCCGCAGACCGGGTCGGTCACGTGCGTCGCGTGCGTATGCGCGATGTGGCCGCCTTCGGGGTTGTGCGCGCCGCAGCACGAATGCGCGTGCCCCTTGGCCTTCTGTTGCGGGTGAGGATTTGCAGAGTCTTTGTCCCGTGGGTTCATTTGCGCCTCCGATCGAAATCTTGATTGACTGTTGGCGTCAAACGGCCGATCAGCGCCAATCGATATCCGCGGCCGCGGCATTCGCGTGTCGCGCAGCAGTTTTTCATGTCCGTTCCCTGCGACGGTTCTCTGTCATTTCTGCCGCGGAAGGCGCCTGCGGTCCGGTCATGCAGAATCCTTGCGCAGGCACGCCGAGCGCCGCGTTGAACTTGCTCGACATGTTCTGGAACGCGATCAGCGCAGTGAGCTCGACGATTTCCTGGTCGGGGAAATGGCCGCGCAACTGCGCGAAGAGCGCGTCGTCGACGCGCCGGGCCGGGTCGGTGACCGCGTCCGCATAGGCGAGCGCCGCGCGCTCGCAGTCGCTGAAAAGCGGCGAGGTCGCGTGGGCCGGCAATGCCGCGAGCTTTTCGGGAGTGCTGTGCCGTTCGAGCGCTGCCGAAGAATTGAGATCGACGCAGAACGTGCACGAGTTGATCTGCGAGATGCGCACTTGCACCAGCGAACGGAGCTCGGGATCGAGCGGCGAACCGGCGCGGTCGATCGAGCGATAGAGCAGCGTGAGCATGAGAAACGATCGGGGCATGCGTCCCCATAGCAGCGCCGGCTCGAGCGCGTGACCGTACTGGCGCCGCTGAAGCGCGAGGATCAGCCGCACGTACCACGGGTAGCGGCTGACGGGTGGCCCACACACGCGCGGCTTCAGGGCGGTGTTCATGCCTTCGCACTCCCCGGGTCCTCGCCGATCTTCACCCTGGTTTCACTCAGGTAATAATGCGGCGGAATAACGAGATTGGTCGGGGCCGGCACGTTGCGGTAGACCCTTCCTGCCAGATCGAATTTCGAGCCGTGGCAGGGGCAGAAAAAACCGCCGTGCCAGTCGGGCCCGAGATCCGCCGGCGCGACGTCAGGACGGAAAGTGGGCACGCAGCCCAGGTGGGTGCAGATCGGAACCACGACCAGGACTTGCGGCTTGACCGAGCGGGTTGCGTTGCGCGCGTAAGCCGGCTGCTGGCTGGTGACCGCTGAAGCGGGGTCCGCGAGCCTGGCCAGATGGGCCGGGTCCTGGATCGCCTTGAGCATCGCCTCGGTGCGGCGGAGGACCCATGCCGGCTTGCCCCGCCACTCCACGGTGAGCAGCACGCCCGGGTCGAGGCGTGAGAAGTCCGCATCCACGGGCGCGCCGCCAGCCCGCGCCCGCTCGCTCGGGGTCATGGACGCGATGAACGGCACTGCGGTGGCGGCAACCGCCACGCCGCCGGCCGCGCTCGTCGCGGCGATCAACATCTTGCGCCGGGTATGGTCAGGTCCGGATGAGGACATGCGTGTTCCCGACGCATGGGGCGTACTGTCTAAGGCGTGATGGCATATCACTTGGCCATGATATGAGCGAGCTTCCTTCTCGCGCCGGCCAGGTCGCCTTTTCCGAGCACCGTAAGCACCGCCTGCGCGTGTTTTCTGTCGTGCGCCGAGGCGCCTTCCATGTAGTGCCTGACGTGATGTTCGGCCTCGGGCAAGTCGCCTGCTTCAATTGCTCCCAGTGCCAGGCGCAGGTGCATTTGCGGCACCGTCAGGTCGGGAGCGGCTCTTGCGCTCGCAATTTCAAGGACCTGCTGTGCTGCCACTTCGGTCTTTCTTAGCCGCGCCAGGCCAAGCGCACGTTCGAGATCCTGTCGGTGCGAGGCGTCCCGGGCGGCGTCGATCGCGTGTAGCAAGTGGTGCTCGGCGTGGCCCGGGTCGCCGTCACTCAACGAGCGGTATGCCATCCAGTGGTGCATTTCGAGGGCGTCCTGCAGCTCACCGGCCTCCGGCATCATGTCCGGCAGCGGCAGGGCGGCGATGTAGGCGGCTACCGCGTCGAGCTCGGCATCGCTCAGCTTGTCGTAGCCGAAGCGCGGCATTTTCCCGGTGGGACGGCGGACGTAGCGTTTGACCTGCTCAGTTGTGTGCCCCGGGAGCATGGGCGCGATGGCCGATCCCTTGCCGTCGGCCTGATGACAGGCGACGCAGCCCGCCTTCCGGTAGAGGGCCTCGCCGGAGAGACCTTTCGGCGTCGACTCCGCATGCGCGTCCGGGAGCCAGGCAACCGCAAACAGCGTCGCAAGCGCGAGAGTGCCGGCGCTGCGCAATCGCGCGCCGTGTGCCCGCATAGGTTCGGTTGGCAGCCGTGCTCGCATGGCAATCAGATCGCCTAAGTCGTCAGGTCGCGCTTCTTCTGGTCGAACTCGTCTTTGCCGATCTCGCCGCGCGCGTAGCGTTCCTTGAGCACTTCCAACGCGCGGCTCGGCTCCGCGCGCTCCGCGCGAGCGGACCCGCCGACGAGCCACTTGATCAGTACCGCGATGCCCACAATGATGAGCACCCACCACAGGAGCATGTGCACTGCGCCGAAGATGCCCCAACCGCCCCAGCCCATTCCCCAGTCACCCCACATCTTTCACCTCGCTATCGTTCGTTGAATGCACAACTCAAGAATCAGCGGCGGCGGGTCCCGGTTTCGCCGCCTTGGAGCCTCGCGCTACTTCAGCGGCGGCTGCAGTTCGCCGATATCCGCGTTCCCGCATTTGAGGTCCACCATCGCGCGGAGCTTCCTTTCCTCCGCCACGAATACGTCGGTCGCCGATGGATCGAACTGCGTTCCGGACTGGCGCAGGATTTCCGCGCGCGCGGTGTCGAATGAATGCGCCTTGCGGTACGGCCGGTCCGAAGTGATCGCATCGAGCGTGTCGATGACCGCGAAGAGCCGCGCCCACAGTGGAATCGCTTTTCCCGCCAGCCCGCGCGGATAGCCGGTGCCGTCGAAGCGTTCCTCGTGGCACAGCACGATGTCAGCCGCGGGCGCCATGTGAGGCGCGCCGGCGAGGATGCGATGCCCCAGCTCGGGATGCGTGCGCATGACCAGCCACTCCTCTTCTGTCAGGGCCCCGTGCTTCTGCAGGATGGCATCGGGCATCCCGATCTTGCCGATGTCGTGCAGCAGCGCGCCCCAGTACACGTGGCGGAGCTCCTGGGGATCATCGGTAAAGTGCTTTGCCAGCACCAGCGTATGGCACGCGACCCGCTTCGAGTGCAGCCCGGTTTCGTGCTCGCGGATGTCGAGCGCGCACACCAGCGCCTCGACCAGCTCGTGCTCGATCTCGCCCTCGCATATCGCCAGCGAGCGTTGCTTGTGCCGGGCCAGAAAGCAGCCCTCGCAACAATAATTGTCGCGCTCGCGGGCGTAGGGTGCTGCCGGGATTGCCGCTCCGCATACGCGGCATGCGCGCTCGCTCCGGTCCGGCCTGGTTTCAGCCGGATGGCCCGTGGACGATGGAAGAGTTCCCGAAGCCGCCGCCACGGCGGTTTCTAAGGGGTCGCGATCGATCGTTACCATGAGCATCCGTTCGGGCTCTCTCGGTTCATCGCACGCCGCCCGGCTTGCTGCGCGAGAAGACATCGGTGAAGTAGTTGTAGAGGGGCACGAATACCAGCCCGATGTAGATGCCGTAGAGGAAGGACTCGACCAAGCCGAGGAAAAAACTCGGCCAGGTGAGCCAGGCGAATCCCGGCAAGAGCTTCAGCCACGCCTCGTACATCCGCTGATCGAACGCGAGATCGTAGGCCACGCAGATGAGGTACGAGACCGCAAGAAACGATCCGGTCGCGACTCCAACCGCGCGCCAGTCGAGTTTACCCATGATGTCCCTCTTCGCTCGGTGCCGTCAGATATTGCTGCGGCGATTGGTCGAACTTGTCGCGGCAAGATCGTGAACAGAAATGATAGGTCTTGCCCGCGTGCAGGGTCGCGGCCGCGGCGCTCTGAGGGTTGACGTCCATGCCGCACACTGGGTCCTTGTCTCCGCCGCCATGGCCGTGCCCCCCGTGTCCGTGGCCGCCCATCATGTGGGCGCCGCAGCCGTAGCGCATCATGACGAAAAACAACCCGCCCCATAACAGCAGCCACCCGAGGCTTTTCAGCGAATCAGCGTCCATGGTTCACCTGTCAATTGTCCGCTTCCTGGCGACGGAGAATCTATTTGAGCGCCCACTGGAACACGCGCGGCGCGGGCTCGCCCGGGCGCGTGATGCGGAGCTCGATCGACGCGGGCCGCGGCGACACGGCCTTGAACTGCACGACCCCCTTGCGGTGATGGCCGCCGGGCGGGTCGCCCTGCCACTTGAGCGGCGTTTGGGCGGTGCCGCCGGCGGGGCTGAGGACCGCGGTCTTCTCGACGTCGTCGTTCAGCTCCTGCGAATGCGTGTCGAACGCGAGCTCGAATTCCCACACGCTGCCGTCGAGCGCGCGCGGGGTCGCCTTGACGGTTACGCCCGCCTGGCTGCTGGTCCGCGCCGGCAGCGCGGAGGCCGCGAGCACGGC
>JBFKNN010000166.1:0-6819 GCA_041629335.1 Burkholderiales bacterium
CACATGGTGTGGGGCGGCGGCTGGATCGGCGCGATGGGCGCGATCGACTTTGCCGGCGGCACGGTGGTGCACATTAACGCCGGCATCGCCGGCCTCATGTGCGCGATCGCGCTGGGCAAGCGCAATGGCTACGGCACCCTCGCCATGCCGCCGCACAACCTGTCGCTGACGCTGATCGGCGCCTCGCTGCTGTGGGTGGGCTGGTACGGCTTCAACGCCGGCAGCGCGGTCGCCGCCAACGGTGCGGCCGGCCTGGCGATGATCAACACCACGCTCGCCACTGCGGCTGCGGCGCTCGCCTGGATGTTCGTCGAGTGGATCGGGAAGGGCAAGCCGAGCCTGCTGGGTATTGCCACCGGCGCGATTGCCGGACTGGTGGCGATCACGCCGGCGTGCGGTAACGCCGGCCCGATGGGCGCGATCATCCTCGGCATCGCCGCGGGCATCATCTCCTTCTGGGCGGTGACCAGCCTCAAGCGGATGTTCGGCTACGACGACTCCCTCGACGTGTTCGGCGTGCACGGCGTGGCCGGCATCGTCGGCGCGATCGGCATCGGCTTTCTCGCCTCGAGCTCCTTCGGCGGCGTCGGTTACGCCGACGGCGTGTCGATGGGCGGGCAGGTCTGGACCCAGATCCTCGCCGTTGCCTTCACGCTGGTCTACACCGCCATCGTGAGCTTCGTGCTGCTCAAGGTGATCGATGCGATCATCGGGCTGCGCGTCTCGGACGAAGAGGAGACAGAAGGTCTGGATATCGCAGACCACGGCGAGACCGCCTACAACTCGTAAGCTTCACTGCACCGGCATCAACGGGCGCCTGAGGGCGCCCGTTCTTATTGAAGCGCCGCCCCCCGGCGGTTACGGCACGCATCGGCTACAATGGCGGCTCATCGAGTAGCGTCATTCCAGGCCGCCGCGCAGCCCGCAACGTCCATGAAACTCGCCTTCATCGCCGATCCGCTCGATAGCTTCCAGATCTACAAGGACACGACCTTCGCCATGATGTGCGAGGCGAACGCGCGCGGTCACGCGCTCTACGCGATGGAGCAGCAGGATCTCATGTGGCGCGGCGGCGTGGTCTCGGGCCAGGCGCGGCTGGTGCATCTCACCGGAGAGAAGAAGGCGTGGTACAGGGCGGATGCGGCCGCTACCGTTCCGCTCGCGGAGTTCGACGCCGTGCTGATGCGCAAGGACCCGCCGTTCGACATGGAGTACGTCTACAGCACGTATCTCCTCGAGCTGGCGGAATCCCAGGGCGCGCGCGTGTTCAACCGCCCGCGCGCGATTCGCGATTACAACGAAAAGATGGCGATCGCACGGTTCGCGGAGCTGACCGCGCCTTCGCTCGTCACGCGCAGCGACAGCGTGATCCGCGAGTTCCTCTCCGAGCACGGCGACATCATTCTCAAGCCGCTCGACGGCATGGGCGGCGTGGGCGTGTTCCGCGTGCACGCCAAGGACCACAACGTCAATGTCATCATCGAGACCCTCACCCACAACGGCCGCCGCAGCGTCATGGCACAGCGTTTCATCCCCGAGATCTCGGACGGCGACAAGCGGGTGCTGCTGATCGGCGGCGAAGCCGTGCCGTACGCGCTCGCGCGCATACCCAAGGAGGGCGAGACGCGCGGCAACCTGGCCGTGGGCGCCAGGGGCGTCGCGCGCGAGCTCTCTGCCCGCGACCGCGAGATTGCCGCGATCATGGGTCCGCCGCTCGCGAAGGAGGGGCTGATCCTCGTCGGGCTCGACGTCATCGGCGACTACCTGACCGAGGTCAACGTCACCAGCCCGACCTGCTTCCGGGAGATCATGGAGCAGACCGGCTTCGACGTGGCCGGCATGATGATCGATGCGCTGGAGAAGGCGCTCTCCCAAGCCGCCTGAAATCCCGGGCCCGGGACCGGGAAATGACGCCCGTCGTCGCTTATGCTTCGCCCGGCATTCCCTTCAACGGAAAAGGGTCTCTGTCCGCTTCCCGCCGGGCCGATCGCCTGTGGGGTGCTCGTGCCCCGACCTCCAAGCGATTCCTTGGCACGGTCATTTCCGCAACGGCCACGAGCCGGCCAGCGCCGGCAGAAAGACCGTTAAAACGGCAGTTTATCCATATGTGACAGATAGTTGACGATTGGTGATTTGTGCAGCGCAAAAGCGTAAAATGTCATCCGCTTATATAGCTGCGGAGCGCGCGAACCGACATGATCGGCATCCTTATCATCACCCACGGCACCTTCGGTGAGAGCCTCATCCACTGTGCAAGCCACATGCTCAACAAGCGCCCGGCGCGACTGAAGCAGCTCGGCGTGACGGCCCAGGACGACCCGGTGCTTCTGGCGCCGCAGGCCCGCAAGATGGTGAAGGACCTGGACGACGGGCACGGCGTCCTGATCCTCACCGACATGTACGGCGGGTCACCTTCCAATATCGCGGCGAAACTGGTCATTCCCGGCAAGGTCGAGGCCGTGGCCGGCCTCAATCTGCCGATGCTGGTGCGGGCACTCACCTACCGCGAAAAGTCGCTCGCCACCATCGTCACCAAGGCCGTGAGCGGGGGCTGTGACGGCGTGATCCGCGTCCCCCCGGCGCTCGCGGCCGTCCAGAATGCTGCAACGGGAAGTTGACATCATCAACAAGCTCGGGCTGCATGCCCGCGCTTCGGCCAAGCTCACGCAGGTGGCCGGCAAGTTCAAAAGCGAAGTGTGGGTCAGCCGCAACGGCCGGCGTGTCAATGCCAAGAGCATCATGGGCGTGATGATGCTCGCCGCCGCCAAGGGCTCGAAGATCGTGGTCGAGACGAGCGGGCCGGATGAGGAAGCGGCGATGCAGACCCTGGCGCAGCTGATCGCCGACCGCTTCGGCGAAGACGAATAAATCCCGTACGCCGGCGGGATCCGGGCGCAAAGCCCCTGGCACCCTCGCGCGCGGCATCCGCCGCGGATACACTACGCCTTACGCCTAACACCCCACCGCGAAAGCGCATGAGTTTCACCATACACGGCATTGCTGTCTCGGGCGGCATCGCGATCGGCCACGCGCATCTGGTGTCGCATGCCCAGCTCGAAGTGGGGCACTACACGCTGCCGCCGGAGCAGGTCGCGGAAGAAGTCGCCCGCTTCGATACCGCCGTGCGCACGGTGCATACCGAGCTGGAAGCGCTGCGCGCCGGCGTGCCGGCAACCGCTCCCGCCGAGTTCGCCGCGTTCATCAACCTGCATCTGATGATCCTCGACGACGCGACGCTGTCCTCGGCGCCGCGCGCAATCATCGAGAACGAGAAGTGTAATGCCGAATGGGCGCTCAAGGTCCAGATGGACGCGCTGCTTGCCCAGTTCGACGAGATCGAGGACGGTTACCTGCGCGAGCGCAAGGCCGATGTGTTCCAGGTCGTCGAGCGGGTATTGAAGGCCCTTTCCGGCCAGCCCGGCTACAATCCGCCGCCGGCCGATGCCGAGCACAGCCTGATACTCGTTGCGCACGATCTGTCGCCGGCGGACGTGGTGCAGTTCAAGCAGCATCACTTCGCGAGCTTCATCACCGACGTCGGCGGCACGACCTCCCATACGGCGGTCGTCGCGCGCAGCCTGAACATCCCCTCGATCGTCGCGCTGCACCACGCGCGCCAGCTCATCCGCGAGAACGAGCTGCTGATCGTTGACGGCACCCAGGGCGTCGTCATCATCGACCCGGACCCGCAGGCGCTCAACGAGTACCAGCTCCGGCAGCACCAGTTCGAGCTCGAGCGGCAGAAGCTGAAGCGGTTGCGCGACACGCGCGCGATTACTGTCGACGGCACCGAAGTCGAGCTGCAGTCCAACATCGAGCTGCCGGACGACGTCGCGATCGCGCTCGAGAACGGCGCCAGCGGCATCGGGCTCTTCCGCACCGAGTTCCTGTTTCTCAACCGCGACGGGCTGCCCGACGAAGACGAGCAGTTCGAGGCCTACCGCAAGGTCGCGCGCGAGATGAACGGTCGGCCGGTCACCATTCGCACCTATGACCTCGGCGCCGACAAGAACACCAGGGAAGTGCAGCGCATCACCTCCAACCCCGCGCTCGGGCTGCGCGCGATCCGCCTGTGCCTTACCGAGCCGAAGCGCTTCCTGATCCAGCTGCGCGCGATGCTGCGGGCGTCGGTCTACGGCAAGATCAACATTCTGATTCCGATGCTCATGAACGCCGCCGAGGTGGGGCAGGCGCTGGCGCTGATCGAGCGCGCGAAACAGAGCCTCGACGACGAGGGCAGGCAATACGACCGTTCGGTCAAGGTGGGCGGGATGATCGAGATACCGGCCGCCGCGCTTGCGCTGGGGATGTTCACGCGCAAGCTCGACTTCCTGTCGATCGGCACCAACGATCTCATCCAGTACACGCTTGCCGTGGACCGGACCGACGACACCGTGTCCCATCTCTACGATCCGCTGCATCCGGCGGTCCTGAACCTGCTGGCGCACGTGCTCAAGACCGGGGCAAAGGCCAAGATTCCCGTCGCGCTGTGCGGAGAGATGGCCGGCGACGTCTTCATGACGCGGCTGCTGCTCGCGCTGGGATTGCGGCAGTACTCGATGCACTCCGCGCACCTGCTCGACGTAAAGCAGCAGGTGCTGAAGTCGAACCTGTCGGCGATCAAGCCGCTCGCGCAGAAGATGCTGCGCACCGAGGACCCGGACAAACTCCACGCCCTGCTCGAGCGGCTGAATGCTTAGGGACGGGTGACGGGGTGCGTTCGACCCGATGCTTCGCGGTCGTTCCCGCTCACCGGTTGCCGCTCACTGTTTACGACGGCCGAGCGCATCACGCGTCGAGAATGACCGGCTGTCCGGTGTCGGCTCCGACGTGCGGCACTGCTTTTCTGCTCGCGGAAAGCGCCCCCCGCCCGGCACGGCGCACGCGGCCGCGATTTGACAACCTGGCCACGGTAGCGTAACTTCGCGGCATTGATTGTCGCGCCGATTTGAGATCAGCTTGCGGGCGCGTAATAAATCCGGCTAAAGAGATATTCAACGATTCTCAGAGCCCGGGACGCGCAAGCTTCCCGGGCTTTTCATTTTCATGGATACGAGCGCAGTAGATTCCGTTGGCGTGGTTACGCCGCGGGCGGAGAAGTTCAACGAATCCATCACGCTCGCCTGCGGCGCCGTGCTGGACGAGTACGAGCTCGTCTACGAGACTTATGGCAGCCTCAACGCGGACCGGTCGAACGCGGTGCTGGTGTGCCATGCGCTAAACGCCTCGCATCACGTCGCGGGGACCTATGCCAGCGATCCCGCGAACCTGGGGTGGTGGGACAACATGATCGGGCCGGGAAGACCGGTTGACACCAACCGCTTCTTCGTCATCGGTGTGAACAATCTCGGCGGCTGCCACGGCTCGACCGGGCCAAAGACCGTCAACCCGGCAACCGGCAAACCGTGGGGTGGTGCGTTCCCGGTGGTAACTGTCGAAGACTGGGTGGCGACCCAGGCGCGGCTCGCCGATCGGCTGGGAATCGAGCGCTTCGCCGCCGTGATGGGCGGCAGCCTCGGCGCGATGCAGGCCCTGTCGTGGACCCTGCAGTTCCCCGACCGGATCGGTCATGCGCTGGTCATCGCCTGCACGCCGAGCCTGTCGGCGCAAAACATCGCCTTCAACGAGGTCGCGCGCCAGGCCATCATCACCGACCCGGATTTCTTCGGCGGCGATTACTACGCCCACGGCACGCGGCCGAACCGCGGACTGCGGGTGGCTCGCATGGTCGGCCACATCACGTACCTGTCCGATGACGAGATGGCGGCCAAGTTCGGCCGCCAGTTGAAGCACGGCCGGCTGCTTTATTCGTTCGACTCGGAGTTCCAGATCGAGTCCTACCTGCGCTACCAGGCAGACAAGTTCGCGGACCGGTTCGACGCCAACACGTATCTGCGCATCACCAAGGTGCTCGACTACTTCGATCCGGCGTTTGCGCACGGCGGCGATCTCACCCGGGCACTGGCGCCGGCCAAGGCGGCCTTTCTCGTGGTCTCGTTCACCACGGACTGGCGCTTCTCGCCGGAGCGCTCGCGCGAAATCGTCAAGGCGCTGCTCGACAACCGCTGCGACGTCACCTACGCCGAAATCGACGCCCCGCACGGGCACGACGCGTTTCTCCTCGACGACGCGCGCTACCACCGACTGGTCGCGGCGTACTTCGACCGCATCGGGGCGGAGGTCGGAACATGAACAACGGCCGCGTCCCGCAGCGCGCCGATTTCGCCGCCATTGGCGCCTGGGTGCGCCGCGGCGCGCGCATTCTCGACCTGGGGTGCGGCGACGGTTCGCTGCTCAAGTATCTCAATCGGGAACGCTCGACGTCGGGTCTCGGCGTCGAGATCGATGATGCGAGCATCCTTGCGTGCGTGAAGAACGGGATCAACGTCGTGCAGAGCGACCTCGAGCGCGGGCTCGCGGATTTCGCGGACAACTCCTTCGACTACGTGATCCTGTCGCAGACGCTGCAGACGGTCCGGCACAGCGAGCGCATCATCCGGGAAATGCTGCGGGTCGGCGTCGAAGGCATCGTCACGTTTCCGAATTTCGGCTACTGGAAGAATCGGCTGCAGGTTGCGGCCGGCCACATGCCGGTCTCGGACAACCTGCCGTATCAGTGGTTCGACACCCCGAACGTGCATCTGTGCACGATCTCGGATTTCGAGCGGTTTTGCCGAGAGCGCGGCATTCGCGTGGTCGAGCGCAAGGTGCTCACTGACGGCCAGGCCGTCGGCCTCTGGCCCAATTTCCTCGGCGCGCTGGCGGTGTACCACTTCGGCAGCACGTAAAGCCAAGAGCGGTTTTTTTTGCCGCCAAGGC
>JBFKNN010000167.1:0-6728 GCA_041629335.1 Burkholderiales bacterium
GCACCGCCTTGGCTTCGGTCTTGTGCGAGATGTCCGGCGACTGGATCTTCAGCGCGACCGGGTAACCGATGCCCTTTGCGGCGGCGAGCGCTTCGTCCGCGCTCCTGGCGAGCTCTTCCTTCGTCACCGGGATGCCGTACTCGGCGAGGATGTGCTTGGCGGCGTGCTCCGCGACGTCGGCGGTCTTGCCGGCAAGCGACTGCTTCACCGCGGGACGCTCGATCTGCAAAGGCGCCTCCTGCCGCCGCGCCTCGCGCCGCCGCCGCGAGGCCGCGAACTGTGAGAGCGCAACCAGCGCGCGCCCGCAGCGCACCGGCGACTTGTAGTGCGGGATCTTGGCGCCCTCGAGCAGCGCATAGGCCTCCGGCGCGACCGCGTCGCGCGCGCTCCAGGCGATCGCGATCGGCTTGTCGGTCTTCTTCGCCACCGCGACGATCTCGGTCGCCACCTTCTGCGCGATCTCGCCCTGCAGCGAGGCGTTGATCATCGCCACGCAGTCGACGTTCGGATCGTCGACGATCGCCTGCATCGTGCGGTTGATGAGCGACAGGTCGTTGAAGATTGCCGCGGTGACGTCGATCGGGTTCAGCAGCGAGCCGTACGACGGCACGATCGCGCGCAGCTTGTCGCGCGTCTCGGGCGTGAGCTCGGCCATCTGCATGCCGCCGGCGATGCACTCGTCGGTCATCAGGATGCCGGCGCCGCCGGAGATGGTGATGATGGCAAGGCGATTGCCTTTCGGCAGCCGCCCGCCGCGGAACGCGCGCCCGAAGTCGGTCACGTCCTGGATGTCGTGCACCTGGATGATGCCCGCCTGCCGGAACGCGGCGAGATAGAGCGCCATCGCGCCGCCGAGGTTGGCGGTGTGCGATGCCGCCGCCTTCTGTCCCTGCTCGCTGTTGCCGACCTTCCACATGAGGATCGGCTTGCCCGCGGCGAGCGCCTTGTCGCCGACTTCCACCAGGCGGCGCGCGTCCTTCAGGCCCTCGATGTAGCCCGCAATCACCTGCGTCTCCGGGTCGCGGATGAAGTACTCGATGAAGTCCATGGTCGACACGCCGATCTCGTTGCCGGTAGTGACCATCTGGCGGAAATTGAGGCCGCCGTCCTTGGCCGAAAGGTTCATCACCGAGAAGCCGAAGCCGCCCGACTGCGAGACCATGCTCACCATGCCCGGGTCGTACTCGGCGTTGAACACCGAACCGAACCCCGCGTAGACCTTGTCCTTGGGATTGATCATGCCCTGGCAGTTGGGGCCGATCACGCCGATGTCGAACTCGCGCGCGATGTCGGCGAGCTGCCGCTGCATGTCGACGCCGCCGCCGCCGACCTCGGAAAAGCCCGAGCTGAAAATGATCACGTACGGCACGCCCTTTGCGCCGCATTGGCGCAGCGTGTCGATGACGCGCGACGCGTTGACCAGGATCAGCACCAGATCCGGCGTCTCGGGCAGATCGGCGAGCGCGCCGTAGCACTTGTAGCCGGCGACTTCCTGGTAGCGCGGGTTGACCGGGAAGAGCGTTCCCTTGTAGCCGTGGGTCTTGAGGAATTTCAGCGGCTGGCCGCTGATCGTGTTCAAATCCTGCGATGCGCCGACGATGGCGATCGAGCGCGGGCTGAAGAATCGTTCGAGGTCGGTACGCATGCGTGCAAGATCCCGCACAGTTCTCATCGTGGAAATCGGAAAATTATACGCCGCTATTGGTGCCTCCGGACCGCGGTGCTATCATTCGCCGTCTCTTCCGGCGCACGAAAGACCGTATCGTGAACACCGCGACCGTCACCGCCGACACCCCGCGCTCGTTCAAGGACGTGTGGCTGATTTCGGCCGGGCACGGGTTGACGCACTGGTACACCGCAACCTTCTACATCCTGCTGCCGCTGATCGGCAAGGAGCTCGGGCTCTCGTATACGGAGATCGGGCTCATCATCACGATACAGCACTTGGCCGGCGCGATCTCCAACCTGCCGGGCGGAATGCTGGTCGACATGATCGGCAAGAAGGGCTACCTGATGGCCGCGTCGCTCTTCTGGGTCGGCTTCCCGTACGCGCTGATGGCGCTCACGCAGAATTTCTGGATGCTGCTCGTGTGCGTCGCGCTGGTCGGCATCGGCAACAACCTCTGGCATCCGGCGGCGATCCCCACGCTCGCCTGGCGCTATCCCCGGCGCAAGGGTCTCGCGCTCTCGTTCCACGGCATGGGCGGCAACATGGGCGAGGCGCTCGCGCCGCTCGCCGCCGGCGCGCTGCTCGCGTGGGTGTCGTGGCGCGGTGTAGTGGTGATCAACGTCGTGCCCGGTGTCGTGATGGCGATTCTGATTCTCGTCTTTCTCGGCGCGTTCTCGCTCGAGCACAACCGGAGCGAGGACGGGACCGCTTCGCCGCACAAGAGTGTCCGCGCCTATCTGCGCGATGCGATGAGCCTGCTGCGGAACCGGGCCCTGATGCTGGTCTCGGTGAGCTCGTCGTTCCGCACCATGACCCAGGTCGGGCTGCTCACCTTCCTGCCGGTCTACCTTGCCTACGAGCTCGACTATTCGCCGCTGCTGGTCGGCGCGTGCATGACGCTGATGCAGGTCGCGGGCTTCGTCGCCGGGCCGGTCGGCGGGCATCTATCCGACAGGATGGGCCGCGCGCGCGTGATTTCCGCGACCATGACGCTGTCCGCGGTGGTGATTGCCGGCATGGCGCTCGCGGGCAAGAGCGTGATGTTCGTCGTCTTCATCGCGCTGATCGGGTTCTTCCTCTACGCGATGCGGCCGGTCCTGCAGGCGTGGGCGGTCGAGTCCACGCCGAAGCACCTGGCGGGCACCGGCGTGGGGCTGCAGTTCGGCATCCAGGCGATCGGCGCCAGCATCGCGCCGGCGATCTTCGGCATCATCGCCGACGCGACCGACATCTACACCGGGTTCTATTTCCTCGCCGGCACCATCCTGTGCGCGAACGCGCTGATCTTCTTCATTCCGAGCGGCGGAGCCGCGAAGGCGGGCTCCGCCGCCGCCTGAAGAGCAAGGTGGAAGGAGGAAGCACGGAGGAAAACCGGTAAGACACGTATTCTTCGCCTTCCGCCTTCCGCCTTCCGCCTTCCGCCTTAAGGGTGCGCTGAAGCCGCACCCTACGAATCCGGCGCTTTTCCCCTTCCTCCTTCCTCCTTCCTCCTTCCTCCTTCCGCCTCTCGCCTTAACGGTGCGCTGAAGCCGCACCCTACGAATCCGGCGCCCTTCCCCTTCCTCCTTCCCCCTTCCCCCTTCCCCCTTCCTCCTTCCTCCTTCCTCCTTGCTCTTAGTCGATCCTGGCTCCCGAGTCCTTCACCGCCTGCGCCCACTTCGCCACTTCCGACTTGATGTAGGCCGCGTATTCCGCCGGCGTGGTGGTGCTGGGCTCCGCGCCCTGATCGCTGAGGAATTTGCTCATCGCGGGCTCGTTCACGATTTTGATCACTGCCGTGTTCAGGCGGTCGACAACGGCTGCCATCATGCCCGCCGGGCCCACGAGACCGTTGGCCCCGCCGGCCTCGAAGCCCGGCACGCCGGCCTCCGAGATGGTCGGCAGCTCGGGCAGCGCCGAAATCCGCTTTGCGGTGCTCACCGCCAGCGCGCGCAGCTTCCCCGATTTGACGTGCGGCACCGCCGAGGGTGCGGTGGCAAACGTCAGCGCGACGTGGCCCGCGAGGAGATCCGTCATCGCCGGCGGCGCGCCCTTGTACGGCACGTGCACGATGTCAATGCCGGTGCGCTTCTTGAACAGCTCCGCGGTGAGGTGCGGCTGGCTGCCGTTGCCGGCCGAGCTGTAGTTCAACTGCCCCGGTCGCTTCTGCGCGTACGCGATCAACTCCTCCACGCGGCCCCCCGGCAGCGACGGGTGCACCGCGAGCACCTGGGACGTGGTCGCGATCAGCGTGATCGGTGTGAAGTCCCGTACCGGGTCGTAGGCGAGCTTCGAGTAGAGGCTCGGGTTGATGGTGTGTATGGTCGAGGCCAGCAACAGCGTGTAGCCGTCGGGCGGCGATTTCACCACGACTTCGGCGCCGATGTTGGCGCCTGCGCCCGGCCGGTTGTCGACAATCACCGCCTGCTTCCATTCGTCGGTCAGCTTCTGTCCGATGGCGCGCGCCAGGATGTCGGAGGTTCCGCCCGCGGGGAAAGGCACCACGATGCGTATCGCCTTGGTCGGATACGATTGCGCTGATGCGGGTGTTCCGCACAGCGTGCCGGCCGCAATCACACCCAGGGCCGCGACGGTCCGTACAGCGCGAAGGATATTCATGTTCGCCTCCCTTTGCGTGGCTGCCGGCGGACGAGATAGCCTGGTCGCGGCCCACCCCGCCGCGTTCGCGGTCGATATTACGGAGTGGCCCGGTGTTAATCAAGCCGCGGCATGCTAACCTCGAATGGCACAGTCAGCGCGAGGGAGAAGGATATTGGGAGAGCCGATACGATGAGCGCGGGGTCGGGATGGCACCCGCAGCACGAAGTCCAGATCGTCGCCGGCACGCCTCCCGGCGGCGGCCTCGACCGCACCGCGCGCGCGCTCGCCGCCGCGATCGAGTCCGAGCGACTGCTCGCAGTGCCGGCCCGGGTCGTTAACGTTCCCGGTGACGGCGCCCGCAAGGCGTGGGCTTACATTGACCGGTTTGCAGGCGATCCCCACGTGCTGTCGATCAGCTCCCCCAACCTGACCACGGATCATCTGGTCGGCATTGCTTCGTTCGACCACTCGACCTATACGCCGCTCGCGATCCTCTGCACCGAGTACATCGCCTTCATCGCCCGCGCCGGTTCCGGCATCCACAATGCCGCCGCGCTGCTCGAGCGCCTCGCGGCAGATGCCGGGACAATCACGGTCGCGCTCGCCACGGCGGCCGGCAACCCGAACCACATTGCGCTCGCGCGCATTGCGCGGCACGCCGGCGCCGATCCCCGGGCGGTTAAGGTGCGCGTATTCGATTCCGCGCCGGATGCGGTCGCCGACGTCGCCGCCGGTAATGCCGACGTCGGGGCCGTCTCCGCCGCAAGCGCGGTCGCGGCCCTTGCGGCGGGTAGCGTCACGGCGCTCGGCGTCTCGGCCCCTGAGCGGCTTTCCGGGCCGTACCGCGACGCGCCCACGTGGACCGAGCTGTCGGTCGACTGCGTCGTCGGCGCGTGGCGCGGGGCAACCGGGCCGGGAGGCTTGCGGCCCGCGCACACGACCTTCTGGGCCGGGGTGCTCGCTGCCGCCGTGCAAAGCGCCACCTGGCGCGCAGCGCTCGAACGGCATCACTGGAGCGAAATGTACCTCGATGGCGCAAGCCTGCGCAGCTACCTCGCGCGCGAGGATGCCGACATGCGCGCGTCACTGGCGGAGCTCGGCCTGTTGCGCTGAACGCCCGTCTCCTGCCCCGGCGTCGCCGCTTCCCACGCGGAGACTCAGGAACCCGTTGTTTATCAGGGGTTGTTTATTCCGCTCGGCTACGGTGTTATGCTTGACGCCTCGCCGCGCACAGCGCGCGTCGTGTGGTTAACAACAGCCAACATGGGTAGTCAAAATGCGTATGGAAGTCCACGTTCACGGTAATGCGTTTCTTTGCAAGGGCGTGCGGCCCGCGCAGGTGGAGCAGGCGCTGCGTCCGTGGCTCGACTATCTCGACGTCGACACGCTGGCCGAGGCGGTGAGCGTGGAGCGCGACGAGCCGGGCATCGTGTTCGAGACCAAGGAGCGCGCGCTCAACATCTGCTGGACCGGCGAGGTCGGCCGCAGCTTTCACACGAGCCTGACCGAAGCGTTCCAGAATCTCGGCCAGTTGACCGAGTACGCATCCGAGATCGAGGTTACCTACTATCCGGAGCACGGCGACGACGAGTTCTACCAGATGTTCGTCGGCCCGACACCCGAGGCGATCCACGAGTTCCGCCGCCAGTGCGTGGTCGAGGATGTCTCGAACCTGCTGTCGCGCCACCTCGGCCAGCAGGACGTGAGCCAGGTGGTGGCGCTGATCGACCAGCTCTTCCAGACCGACCTCGCGGCGAAGCGCGCGACGACCGGCGATACGCAGTCCTCGACCGTGATACCGCTGCATCCGCGGGGCAAGCATCTGCACTAGAAACCGTGACCCGCACCCCTCAAGCACCCCTCAAGGCGGATTAAAAAGAAGGGGTATTGAAAAGAATGATTGGTGAGCGTGCGTAGGGTGCGGCTTTAGCGCACCACGCGGTTGGCGGTTGGCGGCAATTGGGCCCGTTCCCCGCACCTCGAATTTCCTGATTCTTCCTGACGAGTGCGCGGCCGTGCAGCCGCCGGCTCGCGTTACACTCCCTCCAGAACCTGTGCTGCGCGGCACCCGCCCGCGCGGCTCGTCCCTTCATCCAACCGAGAAGGAGGAGCCGATGAACAAGAAGCTTTACGACAAAGGCATGGCGTTGCGCCGCAGGGTGCTGGGCGAGGCGCACATCGCCCGCCGCCAGAAGAGCAAGGACCCGATCACGAAGGCGCACCAGGAGCTCGGCACCGCGTTCGCCTGGGGCGCGATCTGGTCGCGGCCGGGGCTGCCACTCAAGGTGCGAAGCCTGGTAACGCTCGGCATGCTGACCGCGCTCGGCCGCGAGGACGAGCTGCGCGGCCACATCGTCGGCGCGCTCAACAACGGCGCGACCCGGGAGGAGATCGTGGAAGTGTTCGTGCACGCCGCCGTCTACTGCGGCTTCCCGGCCTCCAACACCGCGATGCGCCTGTGCGTCGAGGTGTTCAGGGA
>JBFKNN010000168.1:0-6682 GCA_041629335.1 Burkholderiales bacterium
GCGCTGATCGTGGCGTCGACCGCGATTCCTGAAAAGGAAAAACCCGCGCTGCGGCGCGCGCTGCAGACCGCCGCGGGCGGTGGTTGAGGCTGGCAGGCAAAGCGCCGGGCAGCATCGACGAGACCTACAACCGTATTTCACGACGCGGAGTCGCCTGTTACATGAACGACGAGAAGATTACCGTGCGGGTGACCGAGACCCGTCAGACGCTCGAGGTCGTGGTCCTGAACAAGCGGGCCGATCATATTACCGTGGTGCTCGGCCAGGGCGTCCACAGCGTCAAGTGCGACCTCACCCCGACGCGCAATGGCCTTGCCTACGCCGGCAACGCGATGGGGCGCGAGCTCGTGTACGAGCGCAGTCGCGACCAGGTCCAGGCCGACATCGACCGGCTCAATCCGCACCTGCGCAAGCCGGCGCGGCGTTGAGTGCGGGAGGCCGCGATGGCCCACGGGTCGAACGGCAATCCGCCGCAGCCGGGTGGCTTCGATGCTGCGCATGTTGCAAACTGGAATCGCCCGGCGTCGCGTCTATCGCTGTTTCCTTCTTCCAGAGGAGCGTTCAAATGAGATCAATCAGAAATCCACGAGCTACGTTCGTGCTCGCCTGCGCGGGCTTTTCGTTGTCTGCGGGCGCTGAGAATGTCTCTCCGAGCGGGGTGAAGACGCTCTCGCCGCCGGGCGCGATCAAGCCCACCGGTACCTGGAACCTGGGCACGCGCGCTGGCGATTTCGTGTTTGTCGCCGGCATGCGCGGAATCGATCCGGCCACCAACACGCTGGTGAAAGGCGACCAGGAGCGCGTGATGCAGGCCTTCCGCAACATGGAGCTCATCGCGAAGTCGGAGGGCGCAACGCTCAGGGATGCCGTGCGCATCGTCGTGTACGTCACCGACATGTATCGCTATCGCCCTCTGGTCAATAAAGCCCAGGAGCAGCTGTGGGGCGCGGGCCCCTATCCGCCGCGCACCATCATCGAGGTCGACCGGCTGAACCAGGACGACATCGTCGAGGTCGAGGGCACCTTCTACGCGCCGGTCAAGCGGTAAGTCCGGATATTGCGCAGTTGAGCGGCACGCTTGGCTGAAATTCGCGCAGCAGGGATATATACAGGCACCGAAAGGAGAAAGAATGGCGAACGAGGGCTATCACGAGCCGATCGACGAATTGTCCGATGAGACGCGGGACATGCATCGGGCGATCACTTCCCTGATGGAGGAGCTTGAAGCCGTCGACTGGTACAACCAGCGCGTCGATGCGTGCAAGGACCCGGTCCTGAAGGGCATCCTCGCCCACAACCGGGACGAGGAGAAAGAGCACGCGGCTATGGTGCTCGAGTGGATCCGGCGCAAGGATCCGGCGTTCTCCAAGGAACTGAAGGACTACCTGTTTACCAAGAAGGCGCTCACGCACGACTAGACGCCGGTGCGCTGCGCACCGGAGCACGTGACGCCGGGCAGTCACCAGAGCAAGTGACGAGATGGGGTGACGAGACGCGATGACGGGAGCCCGTCATACGCGCTCTCAGATCACGCCGTTCGCGCGCAGCTCGGCGATGTCCGCATCGGTCTTGCCGAGCAGCCCGCGCAGCACTTCATCGGTGTGCTGCCCGAGCAGCGGCGGGGGCGTGTCGTAGGCGAGCGGCGTGCGCGAGAACCTGATCGGGTTCGCCACCTGCGGGACGGTGCCCGACAGCGGATGGGGCACGTCGACCCGGAGTCGCCGGTGCTTCACCTGCGGGTTGTCGAACACCTCGTCGAGGCGGCTGATCGGCCCGCACGGCACACCGAGCGGCTCGAGCAATGCGATCCATTCCGCCGTCGTCCTGCGCTCTATCGCCGGCGCGATCGCCGCCTCACACGCGTCCCGGTTGCCGATGCGCGCCATGTTGGTGGCGAAGCGCGGATCGCGGGGTAAACCGGGCAGCCCCGCGGCTTCGCAGAACTTGCGGAACTGGTTGTCGTTGCCCACGGCCAATATCATGTCGCCGTCCCGGGTATGGAACGTCTGGTAGGGCACGACGTTGGGGTGCGCGTTGCCCATGCGCACCGGCGGCTTGCCGCCGATCAGATAGTTCATGTTCTGGTTGGCGAGCCACGCCACCTGCGTGTCGAGCAGCGCCATGTCGATGTACTGGCCGAGCCCGCTCCTTTCGCGCTCGTGCAAGGCGGAGAGCACGGCGACCGTCGCGTACATGCCGGTCATGATGTCGGCGATTGCGACACCGACTTTTTGCGGTCCGCCGCCCGGCTTGTCGTCGCGCTCGCCGGTGATGCTCATGAGCCCACCCATGCCCTGGATCATGAAGTCGTAGCCGGCGCGGTCGCGCAACGGCCCGTCCTGGCCGAAGCCGGTGATCGAGCAGTAGACCAGGCGCGGGTTGAGCGCAGTGAGCGAGTCGTAGCCCAAGCCGTAGCGCTTGAGATCGCCCACCTTGTAGTTCTCCAGCAGCACGTCGCTCAGCTTCGCCAGCTCCCGCGCGATCTCCTGGCCGGCGGGGCTGGCGATGTCGAGCGTGACCGATTTCTTGCCGCGGTTGGTGGACAGGAAATACGCCGCTTCGCCGGTTTCCGTGCCGCTCTTGTCCTTCAGAAACGGCGGGCCCCAGCCGCGGGTGTCGTCGCCCCGGCCCGGGCGCTCGACCGTGAGCACCTCGGCGCCGAGATCCGCGAAGACCTGGCCGGACCACGGGCCGGCGAGGATGCGGCTCAAGTCCAGAACGCGGACGCCGGCGAGCGGGCCGCGCGCGGATACGGGTTTGGATTGATCCATTCGATATTGGGCGCTATATTCGCAGGTTCAATTCTACCGTCGTTCGCTGCGCGGGCGGCCCCACGATCAACAACAAAGGAGCAAACGCCATGCCTTATGCCATCCGAATTCATGAAACCGGCGGACCGGACAAGCTGCGCTGGGAGCAGGTCCAGGTCGGCGACCCCGGCCCGGGTGAGGTGCGCGTGCGCAACACCGCCATCGGGCTCAATTATCTCGATACCTACCATCGCACCGGGCTGTATCCGGTGAGTCCGCCGCTCACCCTGGGTATGGAAGGCGCCGGGGTGGTCGAGGCGGTCGGGCCGAAGGTGAAGGAGTTCAAGGTCGGCGACCGCGTGGCCTATGCGCAGCCGATCGGCGCCTACGCGCAAGTGCTGCTCCGTCCGGTGGGGCGCCTGGTGAAGATTCCGAGCGGCATCGACGACAAGGTCGCCGCGGCGATCATGCTGAAGGGCATGACAGCATGGTACCTGTGCCGCCGCACCTACAAGGTCAATAAGGGCGACACCGTGCTGATCCACGCGGCGGCCGGTGGCGTGGGACAAATCCTGTCGCAATGGTGCAAGGCGCTCGGCGCCACCGTGATCGGCACGGTGGGCAGCGATGCCAAGGTCGCGATCGCGAAGAAGGCGGGCTGCAAGCATGTCATCGTGACCTCGAAAGAGAAGTTCGTCGACCGGGTGAAAGAGATCACCAAGGGCGCGGGCGTGCCGGTGGTCTACGACGGCGTTGGCAAGGACACGTTCATGGACTCGCTCGACTGCCTGTCTCCGCTCGGACTGATGGCAGCCTTCGGCAACGCCTCGGGCGCGGTGCCGCCGGTCAACCTCGGCATTCTGGCGCAGAAAGGCTCGCTCTTCGTCACGCGCCCGACGCTGATGACCTACACCGCGAAGCGCGAGGATCTGGTGAAGGCGGCAGCCGAGCTGTTCGCGATGGTGAAGAGCAAGAAGATCCGTATTTCGATCGACCAGACCTATCCCCTCAAGGACGCCGCGCAGGCGCACATCGATCTGGAGGGCCGCAAGACCACCGGGTCGACGGTGCTGATTCCCTGACCGGAAGGCTTGATGGGGAATCGCCGGGCGGGCGCGGCTCGGGCCGCCGGTGATGCCCGTCAGTCCTGCTCGTCCAGGAATTTGTAGATAGCGGTGTGATCCGAGCCGGGGCCGAGCTTGCGCTCGGCCTCGTTCCACATCGCAACGGTATGGCGCGCCATGTCGGCGGGGCCTTTCACCGCTTCGGCGACCTCGAGCGCGGTGCGCAGGTCCTTCGCCATCAGGCCGGTCGAGAACCCGGCGTTGAACTTCCCGTTCAGCATGAACGCCTTCACCTTGACCTTGGTGGTGTTGTTCATGCCGGACGAGGCGTTCAGCACGTCGACCACCACGTTCGGGTCCAGACCGAAGCGCTGACCGGCGATCACCGCCTCGCAAGCGGCCACGAGACCCGCCGCCGAGACATAGTTGTTGAGCGCCTTGATCGCGTGCCCGCCGCCGAGCGGCCCGGCGTGGAAGATCTGGTTGCCGAGCTTTTCGAGAACCGGCCGGCAGGCTTCGAGCGCGCCGGCGTCGCCGCCCACCATGATCGCGAGTTCCGCGGTCACGGCGCGCTTCACCCCGCCGGAGACCGGCGCGTCTATCAGCTTCACGCCGCGTTTATCGAGCAGGGCGCCGACCTCGCGCGTGCTAACGGGTGACGACGAGCTCATGTCGATCACGAGCGCGCCGCGCTTCAGCCCCGCCCCCACGCAGTCCTCGAACTTGTCGCCCGCGCCGCACAGCACTTCGCGCACCGCCTTGCCGTCGGGCAGCATGGTGATCACGGTGTCGCATTGACGGCCGAGTTCGACCAGGCCGGCAGCCGCTTCGACCTTGTGCTCTTGCGCGAACGCCTTTACTCGCGCCGCATCGCGGTCGAACACGACGAGCGGCAAGCCTGCCTTGGCGAGATGTCCCGCCATGGGCATGCCCATGGCGCCGATGCCGATGAAGCCGATGGTGCCGGTGGTATTGCTCATTTACGTGCTCCTATCGTTTGCCGTCAATGACATCTAACGGCGTGACGGGTGACGGGTGACGGGTGACGGGTAAGGACATGCGAGTATCTCTCCAGTATCGTGGCGATGTTGTCGTCACTCGTCACTGGTCACGCGTTTTCAGCGCTTGCGCAGAATCAACTGCTGGTTGAACTGCGCGATGACGTCGAAATCCGGTTTGGCGCCGAGAAACTCCTTGATCGCCTTGCTTGCGAGCTTGTCGTACGACTCGATGTAGTCGTCGAGCGCGAGTATGCCGCCAGGCGACATGCGCGGCGCGAGCCACTTCAATCCGTCCGCCGTCGGCTGGTAATGGTCGAGGTCGAGGATGGCGAACGCAAATCGCAGGGTATCGGGCACTTCCTTGAAGCACTCCGGAACGAAGCCGGCCCACAGGCGATAGGCGTCGCGCGGAACGCCCGCCTCCTGCATGAGCTCGACGAACGTGCCGGAGCCGCCGATGTCGAACTTGCCGGCCGGATACTGGTCGCCGTCTTCGGCTTGCGGCGGCGCCATGCCCTGGAAGCTGTCGAAGGCGTGGGCCAGCCGGTCCTGCGAATACGCGAGCGCGGCCACCTTGCGGAACGCGGCGCCGCGGAAGACGCCGATCTCGGCGAAGTCGCCCAGAACGTCCGCCGCCAGGCCCGCCAGCCATTCGATGTCGGCGTGGTGCCACGATCCGGGTCGGCGCTCGACGGCGGGCGGGCCTCCTGTGCCCGGCCCGTGCAGCCGTCGCGCAATCTCCTTGAGCAGCTTGGCGAGCATCTAGCCGATCGGCAGGTCGACGCCGACCCTGCGCTCGCGCGCAAGCGCCAGCAGCCCGGCGCAGACATAGATGTCCTCTATGCCCATGCCATGCGATTCGTAGAGCGTGATTTGCCGCGCCGAAGTGCGGCCCGGCCTTTGCCCCGCGATGACTTCGCCGATTTCGGTCAGCGATTCCCAGTGCAGCAGGCCCTTCTCGACGGCCGCGAGCAGGTCCCCGCATTCGTTCTGCGCGGTGCCGCGCGAGTCCACCGTGACGAGATCGCAGCGCTTGACCGCGGCTTCGTCGAGTTCGACGCGGTTCAGCGCGTTGGAGCCGGCGGCGTTGACGTGCTGGCCGGGCTGCAGCCAGTCGCCGGGCAGCACGGGCGTCGCGGACTTGGTGATCACGTTGACGACGTGTGCGCCGTTCAGCGCGGCCGCGCCGGATTCCGCCGGCGTGACCTCGATGCCGAGCTTTTGTGCCTGGATCTTGCACCAGGCCTCGAGCTTGTCGCGGGTGCGCGCGTAGACGCGGACCGACTTGATGGGCAGCGCCTTGCACACGGCCTCGATCTGGCCCACCCCCTGGCGCCCGGCGCCGATCTGGGCGAGCACGCTCGCACCTTTGACGGCGAGGTGCTTCGAGGCAACGCCGCTCGCCGCGCCCGTGCGCATGATGCCCATCCATTCGGCCTCGATGATCGCCTCGAGCTGGGCGTCCTCGATACGCATCAGGTGCACGTACATGCTCTTGCCGCGCCGCGTAACGTAGTAGTACTTGAAGCCGATGAAGCCAAGCTCGGGTGCCGCGGCTTGCAGCACATGCTGCGTGCCTTCGGGAATCTTCGTGCGCACGCGCGGGACGTCGATCGCGCGGCCAAGCGCGCGGTCCTTCAGCGCCCGCTCCACCAGCTCGAGCGCGGTGGGCATGTCGAGGAGCTGCTTGACGTCTCGTTCGGTGAGATAGCGGATCATCCTGCGAGTGTGACGGCGCGTGCCGGTGCCTGCAAAAGGGGTGATCCGTGAAACGACAGGATCAAGTGCGTCATCAGGCGCACTCGCGTGCTGTAATCGGATCACGGCTCATGGATCACGCTTTTAGGTCTTCCGGCTCTTAAGCGCC
>JBFKNN010000169.1:0-6680 GCA_041629335.1 Burkholderiales bacterium
CCTGGTGCGGGACGGGGCGCGGGGCGGCGTGTTCATGCGACATCGCCCCGGGGCTTCCGCGGCTGCTCCCGCAAACGGGCCTGCGGCTAACGAGTCGCAGCCGCCGCGATATTGGCTGCGCACCGCTCCTCGCATCCATCCCGTTTTGGCCGCAACGCATCCCGTTTGTATTTATGAAATAGGTTCTAATCACGTCCTCCGAAGCGTAGCCGCGCGCTACGCGGCGCTCTTCACCGGCCACATGTCCGCCAGCCCGTCCGCCTCCGTCGCCGAGATCGTGGTGCGGATCATGTGGCGCGGCTCATTGTCCGGCCACGGCCGCCCGCGGTGCAGGGTCGCGCGATTGTCCCACACGATGACGTCGCCCGGCCGCCAGCGGTGCTGGTGAACGTTGCCGGGCACCGTCGCAAAATCGATGAGCTCGGCGATCAGCGCCTGCGCCTCTGCGTTCGACATGCCGTCAATGCCGCAGGTGTGCGAGGCGACGTAGAGCGCGTCGCGTCCGTTCACCGGGTTGCGCCAGCGGATGCGCCACGACACTGGCGGCAGCGCCGAGCGCTCGCGCTCCGAAGCGAGATGGGGCGCGATCTTGCCGCGCGAGTGCGCGTAATCGTGCCAGGCATACGCGCTGCCAAGCCGTGCGCGGGTCGGCTCCGGCAGCCGCTCCCACGCGAGGCGCATCGACACAAACTCGGTTTCGCCGCCGGTCGACGGGACGGTGCGCGCCGACAGCACCGAGGCGAGCGCCGGCGGAATCTTGAAGCAGCTGTCGGTGTGCCAGAGCTGGTTGGCACGAGCGCGCAGCGCTTCCTTGTGGCCGGGCGTCACCAGCGAGCCGTCGGGCTCGACGTTGGTGAGTATGCTGAACGGCGTGCCCTCGCCGCGCGATGCGGCCTTGGCGATCTCGAGCGGCCCGAAGCGCTGCGAGAACGCAACCTGCAGCTCGTTGGTGATCGGCTGATCGCGGAACAGCAGCACCGAATACTCTTCGAACGCCGCACGCACCGCCGCGTAGACGTCGTCGCGCGCAGCGACATCGGCGAGCCCGGCGCCGCGCACTTCCGCGAAAAAACCCGGACCAAGCTGTCTTGCTTCCATCTGCTTCCCCCGCCGTCACTTTCCAGGCGCATGATAGCGTGAATCGCCGCCGGGCTCGATTTCGAGAATCCGCGTCCCGGCTGCCGACCGTCGAGTTTCCGCCCTGTAATCCGCATCTTAGCGATGTGCCCCGGCGCCGCGCGGCGGTCGCGCCAGCGCTATTCCCACACTTGCGTCAGCGTTGAACCATCGCATCGCGTGTGCTACAAAAACTCACTGGCGGGATGATCTATACGCCTGCCGTCGGCGCGTCCCGCGCGATCTCGCGCAGCCCGGGCCGACGCTCCCGCTCGTCTCCCAAGGAAACCAGACAAACGGAGGTCGACATGGCACTGCGCATTGGCGACGACGCACCCGATTTCACGGTCGAAACGACCGAGGGCACGATAAAGTTCCACGAATGGATAGGCAGCGGTTGGGCAATCCTGTTCTCGCATCCCAAGGACTTCACCCCGGTCTGCACCACCGAGTTGGGCTACATGGCCGGCTTGAAGCCGCAATTCGACAAGCGCAACTGCAAGATCATCGGCTTGAGCATCGACCCGGTGACCGATCACAAGAAATGGGCGCAGGACATCAAGGATGTCACCGGCCACGCGCCGAATTATCCGCTGATCGGCGATGCCGAGCTCAAGGTGGCGCAACTGTTCGACATGATCCACCCGAACGCGCTGGCGAAGAAGGAAGGCCGCACCGCGGCGGACAACCAGACGATCCGCTCGGTGTTCGTGATCGGGCCCGACAAGAAAGTGAAGGCGATGCTCACCTACCCCATGAGCACCGGCCGCAACTTCGACGAGGTGCTGCGGCTGCTCGATTCCTGCCAGTTGACCGCCAAGCACAAGGTCGCGACGCCGGTGAACTGGAAACAGGGGGAGGACGTGATCATCGTGCCCGCCGTGGCGGACGCCGAAGCGAAGCAGAAATTCCCCAGCGGCTGGAAGTCCCCCAAGCCCTACATGCGGGTCGTGCCGCAGCCGAAGTAGCCCCACTTTCTCCCCAGCCGGCCCACGAGGCCGGTTTTTTTTGCGCGAGGACAATCGCGCGCCGGAACTGGCCCGCTTCGCCCGAAATGGCCTATCCTAAGAGTGACTAAGCAAGCATTTGTTGAGGATCAAGGCCGTGAGCGGTTCGGACATCGAGCGCATGATCGACCGCCTGCAGGAGGCCATCGCGCAAGCCACCGGCGCGCCCCTTGACGGGGCATCGATGACCCGGGTCGAAGCGGTTCTCAGGAGTGCCACAGCGACGGACGCCGAGGGTCTGCCTGCAGCCGGGCAATTCGCAAGCCGGGAGGTGACCATACTGCTCGCGGACTTGCGAGACTTCACCGCCATGTTGGAGGAGCACACGGCGGAGATGATGGTGGGACTGCTCAACGACTTTTTCAGCCGGATGATCGAGGTCGTCTATCGCCACGGCGGGGTGATCGACAAGCTCATGGGTGACTCGATCATGGTGCTGTTCGGCGCTCAGCTCCGGCGCGAGGATGATGCCCAGCGGGCAGTGGTGTGTGCGGTCGAAATGCAGATCATCCTCGAGGCGATGAACCGTGAGAACAGGCAGAAGGGGCTGCCGAGCCTCTACCTGGGGATCGGGATCAACACCGGCACGGTGCTGGCGGGCAGGCTCGGATCGCAGCAGCATTCCGAGTTCACGGTCGTCGGACGCGAGGTCAACCTCGCCTCGCGCATCGAGGCCCTCAGTCTGCGGGGTCAGGTCCTGGTGAGCGAAAGCACCTACCGGCAATGCGACCGGATCGACAGCGGGGAGCGGATGGAAGTCTACGTCAAGGGCAGACCCTGGCCGGTGCCGATCCGCGAGGTACTGGGCATCCCCGCGCTCGGCATGAAGGTCCCCCGCCAGGAGGTGCGCCGCAGCCCCCGGGTCAAGGTGAGCATCCCCTTCGCCTACCAGCTCGTGCGCAACAAGATCGTCATGCCGGAGCGCCTGCACGGCACGATCCTCAACATCGGCTACTACGGGGTGCTTGCGCAGCTCGCACAGGGGCTCGATCGCTACAGCGAGATCCGCCTCGAGCTCAACCTGTCCCTGGTGGGCCATATCGCAACCGACGTCTACGCGCGCACGGTTACTGCCCGACCCGACGAAGAGCACTGCCGGACGGGCCTCGAGTTCACCTCGATCAGCGCCGAGACCGACGCGCACATCAGGCGCCTGGTGCAGCTGCTGATCCAGGGCAGCGAGACCGAGTAGGCGGCCATTGCGGCCGGGCGTTGGATGCGTGGCGCCGCGTACTAGCATGTCTGAGGAATCGATCGAATTCACCGTATTGCCGGAAGACGAGCTGCCGGCATTTCCGGCGCTGCCGCCGGACGCATTCCGGCGCCTCGACCAGGACCCTGATACCGAGTTCTACCGCGAGCCGCGCTTTGTCACCCACATCGATGACGCCGCGATCGCCGCGGTGACCGGACTCTACCGCCGGTTTTTCCCCGCGGGCAGTGCGCTGCTCGACCTGATGTCGAGCTGGGTGTCGCATCTGCCGCCCGAGGCCGAGTACCCGCGCATCGCCGGGCTTGGACTGAATGCCGAGGAACTCGGCGCGAATCCCCGGCTGACCGAGAGCCTCGTGCAGGACCTCAACGTCAACCCCATCCTGCCCTTCGGTGACCACGAATTCGACGGCTGCGCGATCTGCGTCTCGATCGATTACCTCGTCCGTCCGATCGACGTGCTGCGCGAGGTGCGCCGGGTGCTCACACCCGGCGGCCGGCTGGTCATCACCTTTTCCAACCGCTGCTTCCCGACCAAAGCCGTCGCGGCGTGGCAGGTGCTGAACGACGGCGGCCACGTTCGGCTCGTGCGCCACTACCTCGGCGCGTCGGGGCCGTGGCGCGAGATCGAGGCGTTGAAGGCGCGCGCCCGCTCCCGGGGGAGCGATCCGCTCTACGGGATCGTCGCCGCGAAATAGGGCCGGCGCGCGAAAGATGGTAAGCTTTGCACCCTGCCGCACCCGCATCGCAAAAGCGATGTCCACGTCGACAATCCGGAGGAACAATGAAGCTCTACATCGCTCAGCCCTCGGGCAATTCGTACAAGCCGCAAATCCTGCTTGCGCTGCTCAAGGTGCCGTATGAAAAAGTGGTGATCGATCTGAAAAAGCAGGAGCACAAGCAGCCGGCCTATCTCAAGGTCAACCCGCGGGGCGAAGTGCCGGCGCTCGAGGACGACGGCAGGATCGTCTGGGACTCTTCCGCATGCCTGGTGCACATCGCGCGCAAGCACGGCGGCGACAAATGGCTGCCAAGCAAGCCGATTGAAATGGCGGAAGTGATGCAATGGCTCGCGCTGTCCGCCAGCGAAATTCAGTTCGGGCTTCAATACGGGCGCCGTGGCATCGTGATGGGGCGCTGGACCTGCGGCACGCTCGAGGAGTGCCAGGCGATCGCCGCCAAGGCGCTGAGCGTGATGGAAGGACGCCTGAAGGGGCACGACTGGCTCGCGCTCGACCGGCCGACGATCGCGGACATCAGCTGCTTCCCGTACGTCGAGACCGCGCCGGAGGGCAAGGTCGCGCTGGAGAATTACCCGGCAGTAATCAAGTGGCTCGAGCGCTGCAAGAAGCTGCCGGGGTGGCCGGCGCGGTAAGACCTTGCCCGTAGGGTGCGGCTTTCGCGTACCGCTTCGCCGCTCGACGATCTCTGTTCGGTGCGCTGAAGCTGCACCCTACGGTTGACTTGTTGGTGCGCTGAAGCTGCACCTTACGGTTGACTTGTTGGTGCGCTGAAGCTGCACCCTACGTGGCACCGCGCGCGCGCGCTCCGCGCTGCGGCGGACAAAGAAAGCCCCAGACCGATGGCCGAGACTAGGCCCCCGCCCCGTATCCTGCCGGTTATCATCGCCTCGCAGTTCATGGGGACCTCGCTGTGGTTCGCCGGCAACGCCGTGCTCGGCGATTTGCAGCGCCAGTGGGGGCTCGAGGCCGATGCGCTCGGTCATGTAACCTCGGCGGTGCAGCTCGGCTTCATCGGCGGGACGCTCGCGTTCGCGTTCTTTGCCGTATCGGACCGGTTCTCGCCGCGCCTGGTATTCTTTTTCTGCTCCCTGCTCGGCGCATTGGCAAACCTCGGGCCCTATCTCGCCCCGGGCGGATTCGAATCGCTGCTGGCGTTCCGCTTTCTGACCGGGTTCTTCCTGGCGGGCATCTACCCGGTTGGAATGAAAATCGCCTCGGGCTGGTATCAGCGCGGCCTGGGCAACGCGATCGGGCTGCTGGTCGGCGCGCTGGTTCTCGGCACGGCATTCCCTCACCTGTTGAAGGGCCTCGAATTCGGCCTGCCGTGGCAAGCCGTCACCATCGCGGTGTCCGCGATCGCGGCTGCAGGCGGCCTTGCCATGCTGCTCGCCGTGCCGGACGGCCCGCATCTCGCGCCGGGCACGAAGTTCGACCCGCGCGCGCTCGCCGTGATCTTCCGCTCGCCGCGGTTCCGCGCCTCCGCGTTCGGCTATTTCGGCCACATGTGGGAGCTCTACGCGTTCTGGGCCTTTGTCCCGGTGGTACTCGCCGCGCACGCCGCCCGGGAAGGGCCGATCAATATCCCGGTCTGGGCGTTCTACGTCATTGCGGCCGGCAGCGTGGGTTGCGCCGTCGGCGGGCTGGTCTCGCTGCGCACCGGAAGCGCACCGGTCGCCTTCGCGCAGCTCCTGGCCTCGGGCCTGTGCTGCGTGCTCTCGCCGCTTCTCTTCCACGCGCCAACGCCGGTCTATCTCGCGTTCCTCACCTTCTGGGGCATCGTGGTGGTCGGCGACTCGCCGCAATTCTCCACGCTGAACGCGCTCAACGCGCCGCGCGAATTGGTCGGCTCGGCGCTCACCATCGCCAACTGCATCGGCTTCGCCATCACCATCTTCAGCATCCAATTGCTGAACGGCCTCGCCGGCGTGGTGAAGGCGGAGTTCCTGTTCCTGCCGCTGACGGCGGGCCCGCTGCTGGGGCTCATCGCACTGACGCCGCTGCTGCGAGCCAAGCCCGTCTGAGGGGGAGACGCTTGCGGCAGGCGCGGCGCGGTGTATATACTCGCACGCAGCCCGGCGGCGCGCACGCGCACCGCACGGCATGAACCCGAAAACCGGCTGCCGGCATTCTAGACCCCGCGCAGCGCCGGAGTGCGTAACCGGCGACCTTTCGGTGAAATGCGTGACCCGTTACCGGTGCCCCGTAGGGCGCGGCTCCAGCGCGCCGCAAACCACGCAAGACACACACGATAGACCGCGCGCTGCGCACGCCACGCAATCGGGGCGTTGCCTTTCACATGTTCCCGGCGCCCTTGTGGTGCGCTGAAGCCGCGCTCTACCTCGCGTATAACGTGCGACGCGTCAGAACACAAACAAGCCACCGCTCCGGTGGCTTTTTCGCGGGTGCGGCGGGAATCAGCCGGCGTGGCTTACCGCATCGGCGATCGCCTTGCCCATGTCAGCGGTCTTCGCCTTCCCGCCGAGGTCCGGAGTGTGCGGGCCCTCGACCAGCACCGCCTCGATCGCGTCCATGATGGCATCGTGCGCCTTGCGGCAGCTCGCGTCACCGTTGCCGAGGAAGTCGAGCATCATCGCGCCCGACC
>JBFKNN010000170.1:0-6625 GCA_041629335.1 Burkholderiales bacterium
GTCGCCGAGCAGACCGACAACCTGCTGTGCCAGGATACCGGAATACCGATCTACAACGTCGTGATCGGCGCCAACGTCGAAGTCGACGGCTACCGGCTCAAGCAGGCGATCATCAAGGGCTGCGAGCGCGCGACGCGCGAGTACCCGCTGCGCTCCTCGGTCGTGCACCCGGTGACGCGCAAGAACGAGCACACATCGTGCGGGCGCGAGGTGCCGGTGATCCATGTCGATTTCGTCGAGGATGCCGATCGGCTCTCGATCGAGATGGTTCCCAAGGGCAGCGGCTCGGAGAACAATTCCTGGCTCAAGATGGCGGTGCCGGCCGACGGCATCGACGCGATCAAAACCTTCGTCGTCGACTGCGTGCTCGACGCGGGCGGCAAGACCTGCCCGCCGACCATCGTCGGCGTTGGCGTCGGCGGTACCGCGGACCTGTGCGTGCATCTGTCGAAGGTTGCGGCGACCCGCCCGCTTGGCACGCAATGCGAAGACGCCGAGGGGGCGAAGCTCGAGGCCGAGCTCTCCAAAGTGGTAAACCAGTTGGGCGTGGGCCCACAGGGCCTGGGCGGCGACTCGACCTCGTTTGCGGTGCACGTGGAAACGGCTGCCACGCACATCACCATGAACCCGGTGGCGGTCAACATGCAGTGCCATTCGGCGCGACGCGCACGCGCGACCTTCACGCCGAAGGGCTTGACCTACGGATTCTGATCCAGCCGCCAAGGCCGCCAAGAACGCCAAGGATAAGGAATCAACTAACAAGAATGCCGCGAGTGTCGAGGCTCGGGGAGCTTACTGTTACGTCGCCACGAGAGTGCGGCACCGCTCTTGGTATTAGGTTTCTTGGCGTTTTTGGCGGCCTTGGCGGTTAATAAGGGATTTCAACATGGCACACTACGATTTCCAGATGCCGGTGACGGAAGAGCAGATCCGCGCGCTCAGGGTGAACGACACCGTGAGCTTGAACGGCACGCTCTACGGCATCCGCGACGCGACCCAGATCCATATGTTCGACCGCGGGCGCAAGACGCGCTTCGACATGAGGGGCCACGCGGTGATCCACACCGCCCCCAACGTGAAATGGGTGGGCGAGACCAAGGCGGCGCCGAGCGGCTACGAGCCGATCTGCATCGGCACTACCACCAGCGCACGCATGGAGCGCTTCACGCGCCCGCTGATGAGCGAGTACGGGGTGAGGATCATCATCGGCAAAGGCGGCCTGTTCGATGCCTCCGCCGCGGCCTTCAAGGAGCTGGGTGGCGTGTACCTCGCGATCATCGGCGGCACCGCGGCGCTGGAGACCACCTGGGTCGAGCAAATCGAGGAAGTCGACCTCGACGATCTCAACCCCGAGTCGCTGTGGAAGTTCCGGGTGAAGAACTTCGGGCCGCTGCTAGTGGCGATGGACTCGCACGGCGGCAGCCTCTACGCCGCGGTCAACAAGAGTGCGCGCGACAAGCGCGCGGCGGCGCTTGCGGCGCTGGGCGTGAAAAGCAATTAGCCGCCAAGACCGCCAAGGACGCCAAGAAAATCCATTCAATAGTTGTAGCGACATAGCATTATCGTGGCGACGAATCGGTAAGCGGGGCTCGACGCTCGCTACGGCTCCGTTAGTTGATTAACAATCCTAGGCGATCTTGGCGGTCTTGGCGGCCAAATGCTTTACGGGTTTCAAGTGAAAAAACTCAAAACAGACATCCTCATCCTCGGCTCCGGCGGCGCGGGGCTGTTTGCGGCACTGCACGCGCACCAGGCCAACCCCATACTCAAGATTACCGTCGCAGTGAAGGGTCTGCTCGGCAAGTGCGGCTGCACGCGCATGGTGCAGGGCGGATACAACGTCGCGCTCGCGGCCGGCGACTCGGTCGAGCGCCATTTCATGGACACGATCGAAGGCGGCAAGTGGCTGCCCGACCAGGATCTGGCGTGGACGCTGGTGTCGGTGGCGGTCGAGCGCATCCACGAGCTGGAAAACGAGCTCGGCTGCTTCTTCGACCGCAATGCCGACGGCACCATCCATCAGAAGGCGTTCGCCGGGCAGACCTTCGATCGCACCGTGCACAAGGGTGATCTCACCGGCATCGAGATCATCAACCGGCTGGCCGAGCAGGTATGGGCGCGCGGCATCGACCGCCTGGAGGAGCATCGCGCGGTCGAGTTCATCAAGAACAAGGCGGGCGACGCGATTTCCGGCGTGCTGATGATCGACATGCGCAGCGGCGAATTCGTGTTCGTGCAGGCGCAGGCCGTGCTGCTCGCCACCGGCGGCGGGCCCACCATGTACAAGTACCACACGCCCTCGGGCGACAAGACCTGCGACGGGATGGCGATGGCGCTGCGCGCCGGGCTGACGCTGCGCGACATGGAGATGGTGCAGTTCCATCCGACGGGGCTCCTGGCAGGAACCGGCACGCGCATGACCGGCACGGTTCTCGAGGAAGGGCTGCGCGGCGCGGGCGGCTACCTGCTGAACGGCCGCAACGAGCGCTTCATGCATCACTACGACGACAAGCTCGAGCGCGCCACGCGCGATATCGTCTCGCGCGCGATCTACGCGGAAATGCGCGCCGGGCGCGTCACGCCCAACGGCGGCGTCTACATCAGCATGGGACACCTCGGCGCCGAGAACAACCGGCGAAACTTCAAAGGCATGGTCGAGCGCTGCGCCGACTGCGGCTTCGACCTGGCGGGCGGGCTGGTCGAAGTCGTGCCGACCGCGCACTACATGATGGGCGGCGTCGTGTTCAACACCGACTGCGCGACCGACGTGCCGGGACTGTTCGTCGCGGGCGAGGATTCGGGCGGCGTGCATGGCGCGAACCGCCTGGGCGGCAACGGCGTGGCAAACTCCACCGTCTTCGGCGGCATCGCGGGCGACAGCGTTCCGCGCTGGATCGCGAAGAGCGGCGCCTACAGCGAGCCTGATCCGGCCGCGATCGAGGCGGCGGTCGCGCAGTGCCGCGCGCCGCTCGGCAAGCCGCCGGGCGACCTCGACGCGGTGCGCGAGAAGCTGTATGACCTGATGTGGGACGACGTCGGCATCGATCGCGACGCCAAGGGACTGAAGCGTGCCGAGGGCGCGCTCGATCAGCTCGAGGCCGAGCTCGACGGCATGGGCGTGGCCGAGGCAAACCTTGCGTACAATCTCAGCTGGCACGACTGGATGAACCTGAAGAACCTGATTCTCGTGTCCAAATCGATCCGCTTCGCCGCCATGGCGCGCGAGGATTCGCGCGGCGCGCACTACCGCTCGGATTTTCCCGAGGTGCGCGACCTGGAGAATTCGCATTTCACCTGCGTCAACTGGCGCGAAGGCAGCTTTGCGAGCAGCACGCGGCCTGTCAAGTTCACGCGCGTGAGGCCGGGCGAGACGTTGCTCAAGGACGAGCCGGCTGCCGCGTGACGGCAGCGCCGGATCCGGGCGCCGCGCGGGCAGCCGCCTGCGCCGCCCAGCGGTTCCAGGAAAGGGGAGGAAACAAATGAGACGGAATGAAACGGTCGTGCGCGCCCTGATGGGAAGGGGTCTGGCCGCAGCGGTGTGCCTTTCGGTCTTCATGGGATCGGCCGCGGCGCAGGACTATCCGGCGCGCCCGGTGCGCATGCTGGTCCCGTTCCCGCCAGGCGGCGGCAGCGACACCATCGCCCGCATCGTGGCGCAGAAGTTCTCCGAATTGCTGGGGCAGCAGGTCATCGTCGACAACCGCGCCGGCGCCAGCGGCAACATCGCGGGCGAGTTGGCGGCGAAGGCGGTGCCCGACGGCTACACGCTGCTCTTCGGAAACTCATCGCTCGCAATCAGCCCGGCGGTATTCAGCAAACTGAATTACAGCCCGAGCCGGGACCTCGCGGCGATCTCGCTGGCATCGCAGTATCCGTTCGTGCTCGTTGCGCACCCGGCCCTGCCGGTGAAGACCGTCAAGGACCTGGTGGCGCTTGCCAAGGCGAGGCCCAATGCGCTCGATTACGCGTCATCGGGCGCCGGCACGATGTCGCACATGGCAATGGAGTTGTTGCGGTTCAAAACCGGTGTGGGCATTACCCACCTGCCGTACAAGGGCGCAGCGCCGCAGTCGGTGGCGGTGCTGACCGGCGAAGCCCAGGCCGCGTTTGTCGTGCTGCCGGTGGCGGTGCGCCACTTCAATGACGGTAAGCTGCGCGGTCTCGGCGTCGCCGGACCCAAGCGGGCGGCGATAGCGCCCGATGTGCCGACCATGATCGAGGCGGGGATCGCAGGCCATACGGCGGTGCAGTGGAACGGGTTGTTCGCGCCGGCCAAGACGCCGCAGCCGGTGCTCGACAAGTTGAATCAAGCCTGGGTGGCCGCGGTGAAAACACCCGAGGTGTCGAAGCGCATCGTCGCCTCCGGCGCCGAGCCCGGGGGCAACGCCGCTGCCGAGTTTACGGCATTCGTAAAAGAAGAAACCGACAAGTGGGCTGCGGTGGCCAAGGCCTCCGGCACCAAGCTGGATTGACGGCCCGGGCATGCCGCGCATCGCCGTAGACGAACTGGCCGCGCTCGTAACCCGCGCGCTGAGGCGCGCCGGGGCTGCCAAGGCGATGGCGGAGGCCACCGCCAAGGCGCTTGTCGCCGCCGAAGCGGAGGGCCTGGGCGGGCACGGGATCTCGCGGGTGGCGCTCTACGCGCAGCACCTGCGCGAAGGCCGGGCAGACGGCAGGGCGAGGCCGAAGATCGTCAAACGCAAGGGTGCGGCCTGCCTGGTCGACGCAGCCGGGGGGCTCGCCTATCTTGCCGCTGCCCTCGCCGTGGCCGAGGCGGTAAAGCGCGCAAAGCGTTACGGCGTCGCATACTCCGGCGTCACCAACAGCCACCACTTCGGTGCCGCGGGCTACCACCTGGCGCCGGTCGCGCAAGCGGGACTGGTCGGGTTTGCCTTCACCAACTCGCCTGCGGCGATCAACGCCTGGGGCGGCAGGAAGCCGCTCTACGGCACCAACCCGATCGCCGCGGTGTTCCCGCGCCGGGCCAACGATCCAGTCGTCGTCGACCTGTCGCTCACCGAGGTCGCGCGCGGCAAGATCATGGTCGCGGCGAAGGAGGGACGGCCGATCCCCGCCGGTTGGGCGTTCGACCGGGACGGTCAACCGACGACGGATGCCAGGGCGGCGTTGACCGGCAGCATGGCGGCAATCGGCGGCGCGAAAGGCACGATGCTCGCGCTGATGGTGGAGCTCCTGTGCTGCGCGCTGACTGGCGCCGCGTTCGGCTTCGAGAACGACTCGTTCTTCGAGCCCGGCGGCAAGCCGCGCATCGGGCATGCGATTCTCGCCATCGACCCGGAGGCGCTCGCCGGCGCCGAGAGCTACTACGCGCGGCTCGAGGCGCTCATCGCGGCGATGCTGGCCGATGACGGCGTGCGCCTTCCCGGCGCGCGGCGGCAGCAGGCGCTGGCCCGTGCGCATGCCGGGGGCATCGAGGTGCCGGAGAACGTGGCCGCCGAGCTGAAGGCGCTGGCCCGACGCTGAAAAGACAAAGGCGGCCGCGCGGGCCGCCTTGGGATTGCCGAGTACGCGCCCCGGTTACATGCGCCGGCGGTACTCGTGGGTGCGGGTATCGATCTCGATCTTGTCGCCGGTCGCGCAGAAGAGCGGTACCGGGACCTCGAAGCCGGTCGCGAGCTTCGCCGGCTTCAGCACCTTGCCCGAGGTGTCGCCGCGCACCGCCGGCTCGGTGTAGGCGATCTCGCGCACATAGGACGCCGGCATCTCGACCGAGATCGCGCGGCCTTCGTAGAGCACGATTTCGCACGGCATGCCGTCCTCGAGATAGTTCAGCGCGTCGCCCATGCATTCCTTGTCGACTTCGTACTGGTTGAACTCCTCGTCCATGAACACGTAGGCCGGGTCGGAGAAGTAGGAGTAAGTGACTTCCTTGCGGTCGAGCACCAGCACGTCCATCTTCTCGTCGGCCTTGTAGACGTTCTCGGAGACGGAGCCGGACAGCAGGTTCTTCAGCTTGAGCCGCATGGTGGCCGAGTTGCGGCCGCCGCGGTTGTATTCCGCCCGCACCACCACCAGCGGGTCCTTGCCGAGCTGCACGACGTTGCCGACGCGAATTTCCTGAGCGAGTTTCATATCGATATCCTGCGAGCGCGTAATTCGAAAGGCGGGGATTATACCCTCGATGCGAACTCAATGATATTGCTCGTTAAGTCGGTGCTTTTGGCGAGCTTTCCGGCCCAGCGGCGGGTGTGCGCGGTGATTTCGGGGAGCGCCGCGAGGAGCCCGTCCCAGGCCGGTCCGACCCCGGCGCCCGCGTCCCATGCCTGGTGCACCGCGGCCACGGCCCGCGCCGCCGGGGCATCCAGGCCTTCGGTGTAACGTGTTATAAACGCTGACATTTTCTTGCGGTGCGCGGCGTCGGACTGGGGGTAGATCGCCCACACGAACGGCCGCCCTGCCCACTGGGCGCGCACGAAGGAGTCCTCACCCCGCACCACGTTGAGATCGCAGGCCCACAGCACGCGATCGAACTGCTGCTGCGGCAGGAACGGCACGGCGGTTACTGTAACATTCTGTTTATTAATGTGGTTTTGCTTTTTCCAGCGGGCGCCGAAGACCGCATCGAGCGCGCTGGAAGCGACCCCCTCGGGCACCAGCACCCGGA
>JBFKNN010000171.1:0-6425 GCA_041629335.1 Burkholderiales bacterium
GCTCCGCGTCCGCGCGGGCCAGATCGGCGCACACCCGGACCAACGCTTTGATCGTCACGGGCTTGGTCACCATGTAGTTGTCGCTCCCCCACGCGTCGCCCCACACCCGCTGCGCGGCCTTCAGGAAGTCGCGCACCACCGCATAATAGCGCTCCTCCTCGCGATAGCTGTTGGTCGCCTTGCTGATCTTGCGCCACTCGGCGCTGATCCACCGGTGCAGCTCGTTGAAGAGCTCGGCCTGCAAAATCCACTTGTCTTTCTGGCTGCGTCCCCCCAGGCGGTTGATGCGGTAGCGCAGCGGGCTGTCGCCCTCGGTATAAAGATCCTCCACCATGCGCGCAGCGAAGCGCCGGTCGGGGTCGGCCCAGGACACCCGCTCGTAGAGGTCGACCAGGTGGCTCTTGTTGATGCGCGTCGTGGTGGAATTGATGATCACGAACATTTCGGCGGCGAAATCCTCGCTGCGGCCGTCGAAGATGATGCACGGCACGCTGATGCTGGACGCCTCGTTCGGGTGCTCCTTCAGGTAGAAGCGCAGCGATGCGAGACGGTGCTGGCCGTCGATGATCAGATATTTTGAATCCGGCTCCTGCAGATGCCCGACGCTGTCCTGGCCACTGACCGTGGTGAAGCGAAGCCGCTCCGCGGTGAACAGCAGCACGGTGCCCGGGATCGGCGGCTGGGTGACCGCCATTTCGTAAAAGTTCTTGAGCGACCGGACCTTGGCGCGGGAAAGCTGGCGCTGGAATGCCTCATCGGTGCGCTCGATCCGCTCGATGAACTGCGCGATCTCGTCGTTTTGCGGAATGGTGTGGGGCGCGATCTGCTCGCCCTCGCTGTAATAGCGGCTGATGAACCGTACCTTGCCGAGGATGTCCTGCGCCGGACAGCTCGCAAAGTAGAAAATGCTGTCCTTTTGGCGGATTCTCGTTGCTAGCATCGTACGGTCTCCCAACTCGTCGTTCTGGACAATTTCCCCCCTCTACAGGGGGTTGCGCGCACATTTTAGCTTTCATTGCGAAGTTAAGCGAGAACGGAGTAGCGGTAAGAGCCCAGCCCGGCGCGGGAAAACGCGGCCGGCCGGGGCCCGGGACCGGCCTCGGGGGGCCCGGAACGGCTGCTGCGTCAGGCCTTGAGCAGGTCGATCGGGCGGAAACGGCCGCCCAGGACGCCCGCCGGATCGACCCCCCACCAGCGCTCCAGCACCGTGGCATAGAGGTCGCGGAAATCGGCCGCGTATGGAGGATTGCCGTTGCCGTCCAGCCGGTCCAGCGCCGGCGGCAGCCCGTAGAGGCCGCCCTTGACCCGCCCGCCGAGGAGGAGTTGGGCATTGGCCGTGCCGTGGTCGGTGCCCCCGCTCTGGTTTTCCCGGGGCCGGCGGCCGAACTCGGCATAAGTCATGACCAGGGTCGAATTCCAGCGGTTCAGCTCGGTGAGCGCCGAGCGCAGCGCAGCGAGGCCCTCGCCCAGGTCCTTGAGCAGCCGCTCGTGCACCCCCGGCTGGTTGCTGTGGGTGTCGAAGCCGTCGAGCGAGACCTTGACCACCGCCACGCCCGCGGGGCTGGCGACGACCTGGGCCGCGGTGCGAACCGCGTTGCCGAAGGACGAGCGGGGGAATTCGGTCCGGAACGCGTGACCGGCATGGAGCCGGGAGGCCGCTTCCGCGATGTCGCGCTCGACCTTGAGAATGTGCGCGAGCGCGGCGTTGCCGCCCCGCCCCGCCGGCGCCGCGAGCCGCGCCTGGCGCAGGAACTGCTCGGGGTTGGTCAACGCGATCGCGCGCGCGCCGTTGCCCGCGAGCGGCCCCATTTCGGCTCCGCCGACCACGACGCCGTCGGCGGCAAAGCCCTTTGGCGCCGGTGCCCGTGCGAACGCGCGCGCGAGCCAGCCGTCGGTCAGGTACTGATTGCTGCGCGAGGCCGTGTCCCAGATCTCGATCGAGCGGAAGTGCGAGAGATTGGCGTTGGGATAGCCCACGCTTTGCACCACTGCGAGCTCGCGCGCCTGCCACAACGGCATCAACGGAGCGAGCGCCGGATGCAGCCCGCTCGCCTGGTCGAGCTGCAGCACCCGCTCGCGCGCAATCGCCAGCCGCGGCCGCAACGCATAGTAGTGGGGGTCGGCATAAGGCACCACGGTGTTCAGCCCGTCGTTGCCGCCTTTCAGCTCGACCAGCACCAGCAGATTCTGGTAGCCCTCGGCCGCCAGCGCGAGCCGCGGCACGACGGCGGTCAGCGCGGCCGCGCCGGCAGTACCCAGAAATTCACGGCGATCCATGGTCTGCGCTCCTATCTCAGCTGGTAGGCCGGGTCCTGCGTCAGGTGACGGATCAATTCGACGCCCTGCATGCCGGCGGGCGGCGCATTGACCGGCGCGGTCGCCAGCACGACCCGCGCAACCTGCGTGGCGTCCGCGGCCGCGAACTGCGCGAGCCAGCGGCCGCTGTCGAAGTGCACGTCGGCCATGGCGCGCAGCATGCGCTCGCGGCCGGCCCGGCCCCGCGCATCGCCCTTATCCTCGGCCATGTCCCGGCCGCCCGCCGCAGCCATTGCGGTGAGCATCGGGCGCATCTCTTCTGCCCGGAACAACCGGTCGAGCAGCGCCTTGCGCTGCAACAGCGCGGTCGCGTTGATCCACGCCTCGCCGCCGGGCCAGCCCTTCACGTTGGGCGGCGAGAACAGGTTCTGCCCGAGCTGCGCGAGACCCGCAACGAACGGCAGCACGTCGCCGACGGAAAACCCGAACTGGCGCAGCGTGCCGACCACCAGCTCGACCGGAGACTTGATGAGCGAGGCGCGGTTCTCCGGCGCGTAGAACGCATCGGAGGTGAGCATGTCGCGCAGCGCGGACTTGATGTTGTAGCCGCTCGCCCGGAACCGGCCGGCGATGCGCTTGACCTCCGCCGCATCCGGCACCGGCGAGACGAACTCGCGCCACAGCTTGGTGACGATCAGCTGCGCGGTCTCCTCGCGCGCGAGCAGGATCTCGAGCACCGCGTCGCCGTCGAAGTTGCCGGTTCTGCCGAGCACGCTCTTCACGCCGTCGTCGTGCTGGAAGCGCCGGAACACGAACTCCCCGCTGTCGGGATCGATGCTCCAGCCGGTGAACGCGCGCGCCGCTTCCTTGACGTCGCGCTCGGTGTAGCGGCCCTCGCCCAGCGTGAACAGCTCCATCACCTCGCGCGCGAAGTTCTCGTTCGGCTGGGCCTTGCGGTTCGACGCGCTGTCGAGGTAGATCACCATCGCGGGATCCTTGGCGATCTCGTGCAGGAACGCGCCGAAGTTGCCGAGCGCGTGGCGCCGCAGCAGCAGGTTTTGCCGGTACAGCAGCTGCGGCACGCGCACCTTCTGCTGGCTGGACACAAAGTGGTTGTGCCAGAACAGCGTCATCTTCTCGGTGAGCGGGGAGGGTGTTGCGAGCATCTCGGTCACCCACCAGGCGCGCAACTCCAGACCCTTTTCGACCTGGTCGCGCCGGAACGCCTTGCGCTCCTCCTCGCTCATGGTGCGCAGCCGCCGCAGCGACTCGAAGGGCTCGTTTACCCACGCCGGGGGCGGCGTGACGGTGGGCTGGCGCGACCACGTGAGCAGGCGCTCCACCGCCTCGCCGCGCGAGAGCCGGGCGAAAGTCTCGATTTCGGCCACGTTCGCCGCGAAACTGGTGCGAACGAGCAGGAGCCGCGCCTCGTCGAAGCCCATCGGTGCGGCGACCGGTGCCGAGGCGGCGCCCAGCAGCAGCAACGCAAGAATCGGACGCGCCGCCATCAACCCGGCTGCCGCCCGCGATTTGCCGCGCGCGCCCTGCGCGCCGCTTCCATCTCGTCGCGCGTGATCTCGCCGTCGCGGTTCGCGTCGATCGCATCGAAGTGCCGCGCAAGGCCCGGCATCGCCCGCTCGGCCTCGGCCCGCGAGATGGCGCCGTTGCCGTCTGCATCGGCACGGCGGATCCGCTCCTCGCGCTTCGCCTGCAGCTCCTGCCGGCAGCGCTCCGGATCGGCCTGGCACTGCGCCCGGCGTTGCTCGATGCGCGCCTTGATCTCGCGGCACTTCTCGGGATTCTCGGCGCACCATTGCTCGCGCCGCGCCTTGCGTTCGGCATCGGGCCGCTGCGGCGCGCCCTCGCGCACCGAGCGCTCGGCCCCGCGTGGCGCCGGGCGGACATCGGCGCCGGCGAGGCCTTCCGCGGCCCCCGCCGGCGTCGCCTGGCTGCCGATCGTCAACGCCACAACCATCGCGGCAGTCAGCAGTCTCATGACTTATCTCCGCTCGCGGTTCATCGCGACGTTGCGCCCGCCGCGATCGTGGCCGTGCCCGGAAGCATCCCGCCCATCCTGCCCGCGGCCATCACGGTCCGGGCGCGTGTCGCCCGCGCGGTCGTGATCGTGCGCGCGATCGGTGCGGTCGTGCCCGCGCCTCCAATCGGCACGGTCATGCCGCTCCGGCAACGATGCGCGCTCGCCGCGGTGCGCGAAGTGCCGGTCGTACCCGTGCGACGGCGCGTGCGCGTGGCCGCGATGCTGTCCGCGATGGCCGTCGCGCCAGTGCCCCCGGCCGTGTTGCCAGCGATTGTGCGACCAGTGTCTCGGCGGATGCCCGGCGTAGCGGCCGGGATGGAAATCATGCCCGCGCCCGAAATGGTAGCCGCGGTGCGTCCCATACCCGGGCCGATGGCCGAACTGATGCCCGTAACGGAACCCGTGCGCATCGCCGAAGTGATGCCGCTGGCCATGGTGCGGTTTGGAATGGAACCCGTGATGGCGGTACTTGTTGTCCGCAAGCGCGGGGGTGGATGCCAGCATGGCGGCAAGCGCCGCGGCTGACACGAACGTATTGATGACCTTCATCGCTGAGCTCCTTTGAGAGCCAGCGCGCACCGCCTAACGCGGCGGCTTGCGCCGGTAAAGTTCGCGATGGGCCCGGTCAAGATCCCGATGCAGCTCGCGGCGCTCTTCGTCGGTAAGCCTCTCGTGACGGCGTTCGTCACGCTCACGACGGCGATCGCGCTCGCTGCGCTGGTACTGCCCGGACCCGTCTTTCAGGCGCTCCCCACGCTCCTGCAGGCCGAAGCCCTGCCGCCAGTCGCGAGCATCCGCGAGCGCCGGCAGCAGCATCGAAACCACGGCAAGCAGTGTGAGCAGCTTTTTCACCGAGTTATCCTTCAGTGAGAACGGGCCCGATTCAGTACCGCTTCGGGCGAAGCCATTATAAAGGCCCGGCACAACCCTTGCGAACCGCAGTTCACGGGCGGGGCCGTCCGGATTCCGTCTGTCGCAGCTTTCATGGTGCCTCCTTGTCAGTTGGTTCGTCATGCCACGTTCCCCTGAACCACCCGTTTGTCACCGGCGCCTTCTCGGAGCGCGTCGAGCCATCGTAGGACAGTCAACGCGCGCCGGGGGCCGGCCGTTTCGAAAATGTGTAACCAAGTGTTTCCCGCCGGACTGCGGCAACAAACATTTACACTCGCCGCGCCGACTGGAAAAAAGTCTCACATCAAGGTTCCCGGTCGCCGTGCCAATCCGGATCACGGCCACGGCAGGAAAATGTCCGGGAATATCACGACCAGCCCGGGTGCCGGATTCGCAGCGGCGGGAATCTCATAGTAGTAGTTGTGCACCTCCTTGCGCGCACCCCATGCCGGCGGGTGATGCCGGTGATGGTGGCGGTGGTGCACACGATGGTGGTGCTGGTAATGACCATGGCGGAAATCGTGGCCGCGCCGGCTGTGGCCGTCGTGGGCATGGGCCGGAACCGCGACCGCAAGCGCAGCCGCCAGGATGGTCGATGTCAGTAGACGCATGGTTGCCTCCTGTAGCTCTGATCCCCTGCCTTGCCTTTATCCCTTTTACGGTCCGCACGGCGCGCGAGCGCGCCCCGACCTGCATGCAAGTCTGACCGGTCGATGCTGAGCGAATCCAAGCACCGGCCGTAACATTGGTAACAGTGTGTTTCGGTGGGCACGCCTGCAACACACGCTTACAATAGAGTGGCAGCGTGGGGCCCGAAACGGTACGATAAGCGCATGGCTGAGAACACAAAATCGCGAATCCTGGTGGTCGACGACGACCTCCGGCTGCGCGATCTGCTGCAGCGCTATCTCACCGAGCAGGGCTTCGCGGTACGCACCGTTTCGGACGCTGCGGAAATGAACCGCCAGCTCTCGCGCGAGCGCTACGATCTTATGGTTCTCGATCTGATGTTGCCGGGCGAGGACGGGCTGTCGATCTGCCGCCGCCTGCGCGGCGGCAACGAGACGATGCCGATCATCATGCTCACCGCCAAAGGCGACGAGGTCGACCGCATCGTCGGCCTCGAAGTGGGCGCCGACGATTACCTGCCGAAGCCGTTCAATCCGCGCGAACTGGTCGCGCGCATCCAGGCCGTGCTGCGGCGGCGCCCCGCGCCGAGCCCGCCCGGGGCGCCGTCGCC
>JBFKNN010000172.1:0-6375 GCA_041629335.1 Burkholderiales bacterium
GCAGAAAGCGGCGACGCCAGACGTCACCCACCCGATGGTGATCACCCACGCCGTGACCGGGCGCAAGGTGATCTACGTGAACAAGGTCTATACCTTCGGCATCGTGGGCATGGAAGACCAGGAAGCGCAGCCGCTGCTCCAGCGGCTATACGCGCACATCAGCCGCCCCGAGCAGGTTTTCGTGCACCGCTGGCGGGCGGGAGACGTGATCATGTGGGACAACTGGCCGACCCAGCACCAGGCGATCGGCGACTACCGCCTGCCCCAGCGCCGGCTCATGCACCGCACGGCCATCCTGGGCACGGTGCCGTTCGAGTCGGCTACGGCTGCGTAGCGGGCGCCGATGCGCCCGCGAGCGCGATCACGGCCCCGAACAGCTGCTCCACCGTCTTTTTCTCGATGCCGCGCGTGATGAACACGATGCGCGTGGCGTGATCGCCGCTCGGCCACGCGGCGAGCTCGACCGGCGGGTGGAAGAGATGCTGCACGCCCTGCACCACAACCGGGCCCGGCTTGCCTTCGACGTTCACCAGCCCCTTGACCCGCAGCAGATCGGGTCCCCGCATCGACGTGAGCACCTCGACGCACTGCGAGAACGTCTCCCAGGTAAAGGGCCGGTCGAAACGCAGTGAGAAGGTCTTGATGGCGTCATCGTGACGGTGGACGTCGCCGTGCTCGTCCTCGTGCACCCCGACCCCCAGCCACCGCTCGACGTCCGCGAGCTTCGCCCGCGTGTCGCGCAGGCCGACGTCGACGAGAAACGCGAGCTCGATGTCGCCGTTCAGCGCGCGCCTCACCGGCACCTGCGGATTGAGCTCGCGCAACCGGGATTCAAGCTCGCCGATCGCCTCATCCGACGCCAGATCGGACTTGGTGATGACGATGCGGTCGGCCAGCGCCGCCTGCTTCACCGGTTCCTGCATGGTTTCGAGCTGCTCCACGCCGTTCACGGCGTCGACCAGCGTCACGACGCAGTCCAGCCGGTAGTGTGCCTGCAGCATGTCATCGGTCATCAGCGTCTGCATGACCGGCGCCGGATCGGCCAGTCCCGTGGTCTCGATGATCACGCGGTTAAAGTCGATGATGTCGCCATTGCGGCGCTTGACGAAGAGATCGCGCAGCGTTTCCTGCAGATCGCCGCGCAGCACGCAGCACAGGCAGCCGTTGTTGAGCAGCATCATCTGCTCGGACGAGGTCTCGACCAGATCGTTGTCGATCGCCTGCTCGCCCAGCTCGTTCACGATCACCGCCACGCGGTTCATGTCCGGCCGCTTCAGCAGCCGGTTGATGAGCGTGGTTTTGCCGCTGCCGAGAAACCCGGTGATGACGCTGACCGGAAACTTCCCGGAGAGTGCGTCCAGCATGGTTGCCGCTTCCTCCTACGGCGCCATTTCGATGATGTAGAGGCCGCCGGCGAAGCGGTCGACCGTGTAGACCAGCCCCTTCTCGTCGACCCACACATCGTTGATCTGGATCGCGCCCTTCGGCGACAGCTTGGGCGCGCCGGGCACGTAGTAGGCGATTTCCTGCGGCTGGTACGGATTCGAAGTATCGAAGGCGCGAACGCCGCCGTTGAAGAATGTGCCCACCACGATCGAGTCGGAACGGAACGACGCCGGCCCCGGCAGGTTCTCGTGCAGGTTGTGCGCGCCGTAGCGGCCGCCGCGCTTGATGAAGTTCTCGGGCGGCGGGAGCGGCAGGGTCGAGACCGGCACCAGGTTGGTCTCCACGCTGGCGTTGACCACCCAGCCGAGCTTCGGCCAGTCGATCCCGTCGTCCTTGGTGCATTCGTCGGTCACCACCAGCAGGTCGCGGCCGAGCAGCGGCATCACCGTGTGGCAGAAACCGTTGAACGGCGGCGAATAGCGCCAGTTCGTGATCATCTTGGGCTTCGACTTGTCCGAGATGTCGAGAATCACCGCGCCGCCGTCGAGGTAGGCGACATAGGCGCGGTCCGGACGCTCCGGATAGACGTTGACGTTGTGCGGGCGGTAGCCGCCGTCGAATCTGGGATGGCGCCGGGGGGGCGGCACGGAGTCGCCCTTGTGCGTGCCCGGATACCACCAGCGGCCGACCTCGGCGGGCTTGGACGGGTTGCGCACGTCGATGATGCGGTAGAACTGGAAATCGTTGGGATGCGTGGGCTCGAAGTCCGCCGAGCCGGAAGTGAGATGCACATACTCCCCGTCGACGAACCACACGCAGTGCGCGCCCCGCGAGTTCGGCCCGGACGCGTCGAAATGTGAAATCAGCTTCGGCTTTTCCGGCGTGCTGATGTCGAAGAGATCGATGCCCGCCGGCTTGTCGCCGGTTTTCTTGGTCTGATAGGCGACCGCCATCACGTCGCCCACGACGTCGAGCGAGTTCGAGCGGACGCGCTCGTGCGGCAGGTCGGTCTGCACGATCACCTTGGAGTTCTTCGGATCGGTGACGTCGACGCCGGTGAAGTTCTTCGGCGCGGACTCGTGCGCCAGCCACAGGATGCGGCGGCGGTCCTTGGTCACCTGCATGTTGATGCCCTCGCCGATGCCGCCGAATCCGGCAAGCTCGTTGTGCGAGACGAGTTTCATGTTCCAGGCGAGCGTCTGCTTGGCCTGGGCCTGCGGGGAAAGCGTCGTGGTTGTCATGTTCATCTGTAGGTTAGGTTTTGCTGCGGGCGCTGCGGCGGCGCTTGACGCCGGCCATCTGCTCGAGAACGGCGTACACCGAAGCGGTGTCGTGCTGTCCATGGCCCTGCGACAGCGCAGCGGCGTAGAACGGCTTGGATGCCTCGAACAGCGGCGTCGGACAATGCAGGTCCGCCGCAAATTTCTCGATGATATCGATATCCTTCTTGTAGACCTCGGCCTTCATCGTGGCCTGGGAATAATCCCCTCCGATCATCATCGGTCCGCGCACTTCGAACATGCGCGAGGTGCCGGCGCCGTCCCGGATGACCTTGTAGAGCAGCTTGGGATCGAGACCCGACTTGATGCCCATGACGATGGCTTCGGCCGCCGAAACGTTATGAATGGTCACCAGCAAATTGGCGACGTACTTCAGCTTCGACCCGTTGCCGAAGGCGCCGCAGTAATGCGAGCTGCGCGAGAACGCCTCGAACACAGCGTCGCACCGCTTCGCCGCGGCACGGTCGCCGCTCACGTAGACCGAGATGTCCTTCGCCGCCGCCTGCGCCCCGGTGCCGCTGATCGGGCAGTCGAGCACCGTGATGCCCTTCCTGGCGCAGCGGTCCCGCACATCGAGCTTCACGGCGAGCGGCATCGTGCTCGCCTCGATCACGATGGTTCCCCGCCGCGCCTTCGCCGCGATGCCGTCGCGCCCGAAGAACGCCGCCTCCATCGCGGCAACGCTCGGCAGCGAGGTAATGATTACGCGGGCATGCGTTGCCACGGCGGCGGCCGACGCCAGCACCCGGCCGCCGAGACGCTTCAACTGCGCGCGGCGCCGGGTATCGGGGTCGAATCCCGCCACCTCGAAACCCACTGCGCGCAGGTGCTTGGCGAACGCGCCGCCCATGATGCCGAGCCCGACCTGCCCGACGAGGTTGACGTTATCGATTTTCGCTCTCCCTGATCTCGGTCAAACGCCGGGCCGTTCTACTTCGCGAAACCGAGCGCCGACATGAGGTCCTTGATCTCGTCGTACGATTCCTTCATGAACGCCTTGGTCGCGGCCGGACCCTTGAAGTCGATGACCCAGTTGTTCTTATCCGCGAACTTGATGAATTCGTCGCTCTTCGAGACCTTCTCCAGCGTGTCTCCCCAGAACGCGGCCTGCTCGGGCGTCATGCCCTTGGAGCCGATCAGCCCGCGCCAGTTCTCCCACACGCCCTTCTGCCCGAGCTCGCCCCAGGTCGGCACCTTGGCCAGCGCCCCCGGAACGCGTTTCGGCGAGGAGATCGCGACCGCACGCAGTCGCCCTTCGGCGATGTGCGGGTTGGCGATGACGTTGCTGGTGGAGATGACGTCGACGTGGCCGCCGAGCAGCGCGGTCACCGCGTCGCTCGACGAATTGAAGGCAACCAGTTTCAGGTTCTTGAAGTCCACGCCCGCCGACTTGGCCGGCATGGCTGTCGACAGATGATGCGTGCCGCCGCGCGCGCTGGAGATCCCGATGCTGAGCGACTGCGGGTCCTTCTTCAGCGCATCCATCAGGTCCTTGCCGGTCTTGATCGGCGAGTCGGGCTTGACCACGAACGCGATGTACTCGGTCACCATCACCGCGAGCGGCGTGAAATCGGTGTAAGTGACCTTGAGCCGGCCGTTGATGTGGTTGATGAGGATGGTCGCGGACGTGATCGAAATGATATTCGGCTCGTTCTGGTGCTGATTGAGATACGCATAGGCGATCGCGTGCCCGCCGCCCGACCGGTTGACGATCTGGGTCGGCACCGGCACCAGGTTCAGCGAATCCCACACGCGGTTGATGGTGCGGCCGGTGTTGTCGAGCGAGCCTCCGGCGCCCGCCGGGATGATCAGCTCGACGTTGCGATCGGGCTTCCAGCCCTGGGCATGCGCCGGCAACGCCACCGCCGCGGTCACCAGCAGTGCGGCAAATACGGTGTTCAAGATTCTTGCGTTCATGATCGTCCTCCTGTTTTCGGGTTGCAGTTCTTGCGCGGGCAGGCACCGCCTCAGTTCGCCTTCATGCTGACCCGCGCCTGCTCGGCTTCTTCCGGGGTCATGTTGTCGATGCGTCGCTCGAGGTACGGCGTCGAGCAGACCATCGCGTAGCGTGCGAACGGCGCGCGCGCCTTCAAGCGGTAGCGCGTGCCCTTCGGAATGTGGATGACGTCTTCCCTGGAGACGGTCTTCTTCTGGCCGTCGACGACGGCATCGACCGTGCCGCGGATCATGTAAATAAAGACCTCATGCTCGCTCGTGAGTTCCGGCTCGTCGTAGCCGCCGGGCACGTCGAACAACCCGAAGGCGAGGCGCTCGCCCTCGATCCACGACACGCGCCGTGCGGAAACCTGCGGCGCCTCGAGATCGGGCAGCAGCGGATAGAAGCACTCGTTCAGGCCCTCGATGATGATCTGCGAGCTGCCCTCCTCGGCTCGTGCGCGCTCGATCTTGCCTGCCTTGTGGAGACGATTGATCTCGTCCACCGTCATCGCCTTGTCGGGCACCGCCTGATCGGCGGCGAGTCCCACGACCGTCCACGTCTTGTCCTTGATGTAGAGGTACGAGCAGTCTGCGTCCTCGGTCGCGCGCATGGAATGGCGGGCGTAGGCCGGCGCGTGCACGAAGGTGCCGGGCGGAACGATGCGACGATCCTTGCCCACGATGCCGTTCAGCTTTCCGTGGACCGGGAAGATCAGCAGCTCGTTCGGATGGTAGTGCAGCTCGGAGCCGGTGCCGGCAACCTTGTGCACCAGGCAGAAGTACATATAGCGGCCCTCGATCACGGGGCCGCGTCCGGTCGAAAGGTCCGGCGTGAGCGCCTTGCTCTCGAGCGATTCAAAGCGATGGAAAGGCATCGAAAACTTCTTCGGTTGGTCCAATTGGTGAACGAAATCGGATGGCGGCGCGCTCACCTGCCTGCGGCCGCATTGACGTGCGGGAATCCTATCACGCGCCTCCACCCCGCACAATCACGCCGCGCGCCCGAAATCACCCGGCGAGCGCCGCGATCTTCGCGTCGATCAGCCGGCGCGAAATGTGGACTCCCTCGGGCAGCTCGGGCAGCGCGTCGACGCGGAACCAGCGCGCCTCTTCGAGCTCGGACGGGTCTGCCCGCATCGTCCCGCCCGCGTACTCTGCGTGAAACGCCAGGACCAGCGCGTGCGGGAACGGCCACGGCTGAGAGCCGAAGTAGCGCAAGCCGGCGATCTCCACGCCGACTTCCTCGCGCACTTCGCGTGCCGCGGCATGCTCCACCGTTTCGCCGGGCTCGACGAATCCCGCGACCACCGTGTAGCGGCCCGCCGCATAGCCGGGCTTGCGGGTGAGCAAAAGCTCGCGCCCGCGGCTCACCAGCACCATCACCACCGGCGCGAGCCGCGGATAGAACAGCATCTTGCACGCCGGACACTGCCGCGCGCGTTCATCGCGCGCTTCCACCGTCGCCGTGCCGCAGGATCCGCAGTAGCGGTGGGTGCGGTCCCACTCCTTGATCTGCATCGCGCGGCCTGCGACGTCGGTCAGTGTTTCGTCGCCCTCCAGCACCAGCGCGCGCAGCGGCAGGAATTCCATCCCGGCCGGCGGCGGGGCATTGCTTCCCGCTTCGCACGCGTAGCAGTGCTGCTGGTCGAGCATGCCGAGATACAGCGTACGCGCCATATCGATGCCGACCGCCCGCGGCTCGCTGCAGCATGGCACCCCGATGCGGCCCGAGCCGCGCCGCACCAGGATTTCGCCGCCACGGAACACGAAC
>JBFKNN010000173.1:0-6245 GCA_041629335.1 Burkholderiales bacterium
AGCGCGGCCCAAGGGCCGCTCAGTGGAGCGATGATCCCCACCACATACTCCGCGGCGCGCGGCGCGGACGCCGTGCCCACGCAGATTGCTGCTGCAACGGCAATCAGCGCGTGCCGCGCATGGCGGCCGCACCTCATCGGGAGCGGGCCGCGGAGCGACGACGCTTGTATTCCTCGAGGCCGGCCTCGAACGCGGCGACGCGGTCAAGCGGCAACGCGATGCGCGCGCCGCGCGGGATCATCCGGTTGCCGAACGAGGGGTTGAGCGCAAGAAATTCCTGGAGCGTCATGTCGGCCATGCGCGCGGCCTCGGCGACCTCGAGACGCACGCCCGGCGCAACCATCGCGAAATAGGGGCGGTTCGCCAGCGGCGGCATCTCGATGCCGAACGCGCCGGGATCGCGAACGATATTCTTGATCGCCTGCAGCTTCGGAACGTAGTCCCGCGTCTCCTCCGGCAGCGACAGATGCTCGAACGTGACCAAACGCCCGAGCGCCCGGTTGCGCTCCACCGCGCGGCCCACCGAAATCTCGCCCCAGTTGTACGCCGCCAGCGCGAGGTGCCAGTCGCCGAACGTTCGATGCAGCGATTCCAGATAATCCAGGGCGGCGTCGGTCGAGGCGAGAATGTCCCGCCGCTCGTCCTTGGCCGCGTTGTGTCTGAGATTGTACTTGGCTGCGGTGACCGGAATGAACTGCCAGATACCCGCCGCCCCGGCTTCCGAAGTCGCCTGGGGATTGAAGCCGCTCTCGACGAACGGGATCAGAGCGATCTCCGTCGGCATCTGCCGTTTCTCGACTTCCTCCAGGATATGGTAGAGGTAGAGCGACGACCGCTCGAAGATGCGCCGCGTCAACTCCGGGCGCTGCGCATACCAGTTCTGGCGGTAGCGGACGCGGGCGGTGTTGAGTTCGGGCATGGCGAAACCACGACGCAGCCGCTGATACAGGTCCGCCACCGGCGGGGGCGCGAGGGGACGGCTTTCGATCGACGGCGCCGGCGCGCTCTCCCCCGGCGGAATCACGCGGGGCTCGAATCGCCCGCTGCGGTCAGGCAGACGCCACCAACTCAAGGTTTCGTCGATTTCGGCCGGCCGCAGCGCGCGCGACGGGATATCGAATACCGTCTCGCAGCCCCCCAGCAATGCGAGCGCGAAGACGAGCAGAAATCGGTGTGTTGACGGGTTCACGGCGGCGCGCGGGAAAAACCACGATTGGCGGCGTTCCGACACGTGCAGGACGCCGGCCAGATGAATTCTCAAACCAATCGCTGGCCCGGTCAATCCCGGTTCGACAGCCGCCCCCGGACCCTCCCGGGGCCGGGTCATATCCCGCTATGTTTTCAACATTCTTTTCCCGCGACCGAGAAGCGACGGCATGCGCGTCGCACGACGCTGCGATAGATCAGGGTAACCCAGCAAGCTTCGTCGAGCTCGGTGGGCCGGTTGGCCTGCGCTTGTGCAGGGACTCGAGAAATGCGAGCAAGTCAGCAACTTCCCGATCGGGAAGATTGAGCGTCCGCAGGACGCCTTCCGCAAGCCGCGCACTGCCGCTACGAGATATTGCGCGGCGGCTGACTTGTCGTTGCTCGCGGAAGCATCGCAAAAATCATCGAACCGCGTGCGACCAGTGATCAGGCTCGTTTGGAACGCGGCGAGCGCCTTGCCGACATTGACGAATGCCATCTCGCGGCCTTGCCGCGCGCCGGCCCGAAACCCCGCTCGAAAGCGCAGGACAACTGCTTCTCGTAGCGCACCAGGTCGACGACAGGGCGCTCCGCGTTGCCCATTTTCATCCGGTCCACAAGCGGCCGCAGGCTAGCCGCCCACGGGCTGTCGGATGCGCTGCTCCAGCCGAACTTCCGGAACGCTGCCTGGGCGACGCGTTCAGTCTTTGCTCGGCACGTAGCGTCCGCCGATGGCGGGCTTGCTCTGTCCCATCCCGGGCAGCTCCCATACGCCGGCGCCGCCCGGATTGAGGTCGCCGGCGATATTTGCGTCGATGACGTACGGCCGCTGCGTGGCGAGCGCAGCGCGGATCGCCCCGGCAAGATCCGCCGCCTTGCCGACCTGAACCCCCTCGACGCCGGCCGCGCGGGCAAGCGCGGCGAAGTCGGGGTTGTACGGGGCCTGCGTCGCAGGATCGCGGAAATCCGTTGCGAGCTCGCGCCCGCCGAGGTAGCCGCGCTGCAGCCCCCTGATCGAGGCGTAGGCGTAGTTGTTCCAGACGACGTAGACCACGGGGATGTTGTACTCGAACGCCGTGGCGAGCACGTTGGCGTGCATCCAGAACGCGCCGTCGCCGACCACCGCGACGCAGGGCCGGTCAGGGGCCGCGAGCTTGGCGCCGAGCGCGCCACCGACACCGAAACCCATCGGGCCAAAGCCCATCGAGCCGATCAGCGAATCGGGGCGCCTGGGCTTGCAGAACTGATTGAGCCAGTTGTGATGCACGCCAATGTCGCTCACCAGGATCGCGTCTTCCGGCAGCACGCGGTCGATCTCGTGAGCCGCGCGCTGCGGATTGATCGGCGTCGTGTCCGCCGTCATCCCGGGCGCGATGAACGTCTCCCATTCCTTGCGATAGCCGTCGATCGCGTCGAGCCACGCGGCGCGCTCGGCCGGCACCTCGCCGCGCGCCTTGCGCACGTCGAGCTCGGCGAGCACCTGGCGCAGGAACGTGCGCACATCGGCCATCAGGCCGAGCGCCACCGGATAGTTGCGCGCGATCTCGTCGGGGTCGATGTCCACGTGTATGAGCTTGGTCGGCGGGATCGTGAACGAATAGCCGGGCAGCCACGAGCTCGAGGTGCGATCGTCGAAGCGCACACCGAGTGCGAGCAGCACGTCGGCCTGGCGCGCCGCGTGGTTGGCCTGATACGTGCCGTTGCGCGCCACCAGCCCGAGCGCGAGCGGGTGATTCGAATCGATTGCGCCAAGGCCGCTGGCCGAGCACCCGACGGGAATGCGCAGGCGCTCCGCCAGCGCCTGCAGCTCCTTCGCCGCCCCGCCGTATTTCACTCCCTGGCCGACGAGAATCACCGGCCGGTGCGCCGCGAGCAGCATGTCCACCGCCTTCGACACGCCTTCCGGATCCGCGCCGCAACGGCAGGAGATGTTGGCGTTCCATTCCTCGGGACGCGGCGTATCCTCGGGGATCGGCTCATTGAACATGTCGAACGGCACGTCGAGCACCACGGGCCCCGGGCGGCCCGTCACCATGGATTTCCAGGCCTGGCGCACGGCGACCGGCAGTTGCGCGGCCGTGGTCGGCTGGAACACGCGCTTGCAGTAGGCGCGGACCGTGGACGGGAAATCAGCCTGGTGGTGGCGATAGGTTTCCTGGAAGGCGCCGCGATTGAACTGGCTGGTCGGCACGTTGCCGGTGATCGCGAAGAACGGCACCGAATCGAAGAAGGCGTTCGCCAGCGCGATCGGCATGTTCGCCGAACCGGGGCCGCAGGAGGTGAGCGTCGCGGTCGGCTTGCCCGAGACGCGGTAATACACGTCGGCCATGAACCCGGCCATGCTCTCGTGCCGGACGGAGATCGTCTTGATCTCGCCGGAACGCGCATGCAGGGCATCGAGGCAGCCGATGTTGCCGTGCCCGCACAGCCCGAAGACGTACGGCACTTTCTCCCGGATGAGGTAATCGACGATCACGCCCGCGCCGTCTCTCGATTTCGCGGTGCCCGGCGCTCCCGCAGCGGTTCCCACCGCGACCTTGTCCGCTTTGATGTTCATGACTCCATTCCTCTATGCCAAAACGCCGGCGCCCCGCGCCGAGCGTCACAGGATAGCACCAAGCCGGTGGCCGCAGGCACGCGGCGCGTGGAGTAGAAACCCCCGACCATGATGCGAGTCTCTGCGAGAGGCTCCGCGCGCGGCGCTTGCGGCGGCACCGGCCCCGGCCACAATGTGAAACGATGCTCGCACATCGAGCCCCACGACTCGAATCCGGCCGACTTCGGCGGCGAGTTCGTCAACAGCGGGAGCAGCATTCGACCAGTCGGCGCGTGGTCACCGAAGCGGGGCGCGCGATCTTCCAACACTACTACATCCCATCTAGTGTCCGGAATTCGAAATTCGTTTAGAGATTGTGGGAGCGAGCTTGCTCGCGATCATCGGGCGCAAGCCCCCTCCAACATTGTGGGAGCGAGCTTGCTCGCGATCATCGGGGGCAAGCCCCCTCCCACATGGCGTCAGTTCGCCGTGGCGCCCGATGCCTTGACGACCTCGGCCCACCTCCTGATCTCGTCGCGCACGTGGCGGCCGAAATCGTCCGGGCCCTTGCCCGAGGCTTCGGCGCCCAGCGTCGAGAACCGCTCGACGACATCGGGCGCCTTGAGCGCGAGGGTCAGCTCCGAATGGAGCTTGCCGATGATGGCGCCGGATGTGCCTGCCGGCGCGAACACGCCGTACCACGACGTGACCTCGTAGCCCGGCACGCCGGACTCCTGGACCGTCGGCACGTCGGGCAGCACGGGAGCGCGCGCCACGCTCGTCACGGCGATCGGGCGCAGCTTGCCCGCCTGCACCATCCCCATCGCCGACGGCAGCCCCAATGACGCAAGGTGCAGGTGGCCGGCGACGACGTCGATCACCACCGGCCCGGCGCCCTTGTATGGGATGTGGACCATCTTCACCTGGCCCATCACGTTGAGCAGCTCGATCGCGAGATGGTTGGGCGAGCCGGTGTTGGCGCCGAAATTGAGCTCGTCCGGCCGCGTCTTCGCCAGCGCGAGAAGCTGCTTCACCGTTTTTGCCGGCAGCGACGGATGCACCGCGATGACGCTCGGGAACGTCGCCAGCATCGTTATCGGCGCGAGGTCCTTCTCCATCTGGTACGGCACGTTCTTGAACAGGCTCATGCCGATCGCCTGTGGGATGCCGGCGGTGAGCAGCGTGTAGCCGTCGGGCGTCGACTTCGCGACGAAATCGGCGCCGATGTTGCCGCCGCCGCCGCTGCGGTTCTCGACCAGCACCGGCTGGCCGAAGCGCTCGTTCAGCTTGCGGCTCATCAGGCGGGCCAGGAGATCGGTCGAGCCCCCCGGCGAAAACGGCACGACCATGCGGATCGCGCGATTGGGATAATCCTGCGCCACGGCGAGCGTGGCGATGACGGAAGCGAAGACGAGACCAGCCAGTGCGGCGATTGGACGCATGATTCCTTCCCAGATGTCATGCAGCGAGATCCATTACACCATGCGCAGTATACGCACAGTTCCCGGCCCCGCCCGCTCGTGTAAAATCGACCGGCACAAACCCGAACAAAGGTGATCCCATGAACGCTCCCGCCCAGGCCCCGGTGCTGGCCCGCAACGTTTCCCGCCTCTCGCGTCTCGAGCTGCCCGGCGCGGGTCAGGTCTACGTGGCGGGCAAGCACGCCTACATCGGGCATATCCCGAACAAGGACAACCTCGGCACCAGCATCGTCGACGTCTCCGACCCCAAGAAGCCGCGCATCGCCTCGCAGATCACGCTCGACGACCCGGAATCGCACAGCCACAAGGCGCGCGTCATTGGCGACCTGATGATCGTCAACAGCGAGCGCAACATGACGGCGATCGGGCGCAAGGCGGATGAGTTGCCCAAGCTGCGCAAGCAGCTGAAGGAAGCGCTCGGGCGCGACGCCAGCCACGCGGAGCTTGCGGAGAAGCTCGGCGTCAAGGAGTCGGACATACCGGCGGTCGAGGCCGCGCAGAAAAAACCGTATCAAAACGGCGGCTTCAAGCTCTACGACGTCTCCGACCGCGCCAAGCCGAAACTGATCCACTTCCAGAAGACCCACGGCATCGGCGTGCACCGCTTCGACATGGACGAGAACTACGCCTACATCTCGACCGAATGGCCGGGCTACGTCGGCAACATCCTGGTGATCTACGACATCCGTGACCCCGCAAAGCCCGCGGAAGTATCGCGCTGGTGGATCCCGGGGCAGCATCTCGAGGGTGGCGAGAAGCCGTCCTGGCCGGGACGCCAGCACCGCCTGCACCACACGCTGCGCATGGGCGATCGCCTCTTCGCCGGCTGCTGGCATGGCGGCGTGCGCGTAGTCGATGTCTCCGACATCCGCAAGCCGAAGACGGTCGGCGCCTACAACTATCATCCGCCGTTTCCCGAGCCGACCCACACCGTGCTCAGGGTTCCGTTCCCGCTCAAGGGCCGCGAGGTCGCGGTTGCGGTGGACGAGGAGCACGAGCACGTCCGCGGCCAGCCCCATGCCGGGATCTGGCTGTTCGACGTG
>JBFKNN010000174.1:0-6220 GCA_041629335.1 Burkholderiales bacterium
CGTAGAACCCCGCGGGTTCGCCCAGCGTGAGCGGCATCGGCGCCTGCGCGCCGCGTGGCGGCGCGCCCACCGCGAGCACCGCGTGCGCTGCGGGGGCGACGGCTGCTCCCCCGGCGGCGCCGGCAAGCGCCTTGTTCAGCGCGTGAAAGACGAACTGATGCACCGCGCGCGGGTCGCGAAAGCGCACCTCGCTCTTGGTCGGGTGCACGTTGACGTCGACCTGCGCCGGGTCGATATCGAGAAACAGGGCGAAGGCCGGATGACGGTCGTGGTGCAGCACATCCTGATAGGCCTGGCGGATGGCGTGCGCGAGCAGCCGGTCGCGCACGAAACGGCCGTTGACGAAGACGTACTGTGCATCGCGTGCCGCGCGCGACTGCGCGGGCGGCCCGGCAAGGCCGCGAAGGCTAAGGCCCGCGCCGCCCTCGTCGAGCACCAGTGCCGTCGCCCGGAACTCGTCCCCCAGCACCGCGCCGATACGCTCCGCCGGCGGCTGCGGCGCAACGCGCATTCGCGCCCGCCCGTTATGACTCAGGGAAAACCCGGCATCGGGGTGCGAGAGCGCTATGCGCTTAAAGACTTCCTCGCAATGCGCATACTCGGTTGCTTCCGACTTCAGGAACTTGCGCCGGGCGGGGGTATTGAAGTAGAGGTCGCGCACCTCCACGCAGGTGCCGGTGGCAAGCGACGCCGGCTCGGCGCCGGTGCATTCCGCGCCGCTCGCCGAGATCACCCACGCGTGCCGGTCGCCATTGCGCCGGCTGGCCAGTGTTACGCGCGACACCGAGGCGATACTCGCGAGCGCCTCGCCGCGAAAGCCGAGGCTTGCCACGCGCTCGAGGTCGTCGAGCGAGGCGATCTTGCTCGTGGCATGGCGCGCAAGCGCGAGTGGCAGCTCGGCGCCGTCGATGCCACCGCCGTCGTCGCAGACCTTGACCAGTTTCACGCCGCCTGCGGCGAGCTCGACCGAGATCGCGCGCGCGCCGGCATCGATGCTGTTTTCGAGCAGCTCCTTCAACGCCGACGCCGGCCGCTCGACGACTTCGCCGGCCGCGATCTGGTTGACGAGAGAGTCGGGGAGGACGCGGATCTGAGGCATGAGGAATTATAACGGTGCTTCTGCACCGCGGCTGCCCCCGATATACTGGCGGCCGGGATGCCGCGCCGCGTGAGCCGCGGCAAGGCGCGGGTCCGGACGTCAAAAAGAACTTTAATTAGACAGGATTAACAGGATTAGGGCTGCACGGTGGCGCGAGATGCGCACGGGTGCACTCAGGTCGGCCGTCGCCTTTTCGAAAGGCGCGTCAGTCTCGCCCGTGCCGGGCTTCGGCGCGATGTGGTTTTGATTTGATTCCGCTAATCCTGTTAATGCTGTCCAATACGACTTTAGGACACGACCTTTCCGCAAAGAAAACCCCAGGGAGGCAAAATGACCGCAATCCAGAACGCCGCGAAGCGGCGGCTTGCCGCGGGCGAGCTCGCGCTCGGCATGGGCCTGCGCCAAGCGCGCACTGTCGACATCGCCACGATCGCGAAAACCTGCGATTTCGACTGGCTGTTCATCGACATGGAGCACAATTCGATGGATGTGGACGTCGCCGCGCAGATTGCGATGGCGGCGCTCGGAGCGGGGGTGACGCCAATCGTGCGCGTGCCCGGCCACGAGCACTACCACGCCACGCGGCTGCTGGACGCCGGCGCGCAGGGCATCGTCGTGCCGCACGTGGATACCGCGGATCAGGCAAAAAAAATGGTGTCCTACTGCAAGTATCCGCCGATCGGGCACCGCTCGATCGCGGGCGCCCAGCCGCAGTTGGGCTTCAAGGCGACGCCGATCGGCGAGGCCACCCGCATGGTCAACGAGGAGACGCTCGTCGTCGTGATGCTGGAGACGCCGCTGGCGATTGACAATGCCGACGCGATCGCGGCGGTGAAAGGGATCGACGTGCTGCTCGTCGGCACGAACGACCTGTGCGCGGAAATGGGCATCCACGGGGATTTTTCGAACAAGAAGGTCGAGGAGGCCTATGCGACGGTAATCAGCGCCTGCCGCAAGCACGGCAAGTATCCCGGTATGGGCGGGGTGTACGATCACGCACTGTTCCCGAAGTACGTGGGCATGGGCATGCGCTTCGTCCTGAGCGGGTCGGATGCGGCCTTCCTGATGGCGGGCGCGGCGGCGCGCACCTCGTTCCTGCGCGGCTTAAAGACGCAATGAACAGGATTGATCCTGTCTAATTCGGCTTCGATAGCCCGCCAGCGGGATGAAATCGATTCTGAGCCGCCCAGATCTCGATACCCCCCCGAGGGGTCCGCCAGGGCGCCACGAGAAGCAATAAATACATTACCCGCGCGAGATCGACGAAGCTCTTGACGGCCGCACACGGACGGTTCTTTTCGAACACGCAACCTGGTTTGCTTGAGGTTCTTGCCGCCTTGGCGGTTAATTTCTTTCTGTTATCAATCAAAAGGAGCGAACATGGCGGAGACCCTCCCACGGGGTGCGGCAGTCGGCTTCATCGGCCTGGGCGTCATGGGCGCGGCGATGGCACGCAATCTGATCAAAGCCGGATTCAAATTGACCGTGCACAACCGCAGCCGCGGCAAGGTCGGGGAACTCGTGCGCGATGGCGCCACGGATGGCGGATCGCCGGCGGGAGTGGCTCGCGCAAGCGAGGTCGTGCTCCTCTGTGTTCCCGATACGCCGGACGTCGAGCACGTGCTGTTCGGCACGGACGGCGTCGCCGACGGCGTGAGACAGGACGCTGTCGTCATCGACTTCAGCACGATTTCACCGGCAGCGGCCGTCGAGTTCGCCGGCAAGCTCAAAGCGCGCGGCGCGCACATGCTGGACTCGCCCGTTTCCGGTGGCCCCAAGGGCGCGATCGATGGCGCGCTTTCGTGCATGATCGGCGGCGAGCCGGCGATCGTCGCGCGTTGCATGCCGGTGTTCGAGGCGGTCGGAAAAACCTTCACGCACATCGGCGCGGCGGGCGCCGGGCAAGCCTGCAAGGCGTGCAACCAGCTGGTGCTGACGGGCACGTTGATGGCAGTTGCGGAAGCCTTTGTGCTGGCGAAGAAGATGGGGATCAACGCATACAAGGTGCGCGAAGCACTACTCGGCGGCTCGGCGCAGAGCTTCGTGCTGGCGAATCACGGCAAGCGGCTTCTCGACGGATCGCTTGCGCCGGGATTCCGCGCGAGGCTGCTGCTGAAGGACCTGCAGCTCGCGCAGGCCGCAGGGCGCGACGTCGGCGCCTTCATGCCGTCGACGACGCTCGGGGCGCAACTCCTCGGCGCGCTGTGCAGCACCGGACGCGAAGGCCTCGACAGCGCCGCGCTCGGGCTGCTGTTCGAGGAGCTGTCCGGGATCAAACGCGGGGCCTAGAGAGTACGGCACAGCAATGTGCCGATGGAGTCACGCTCCATCGCACTCCAATGCCGTGATATCTTGACAAGGCCTGAGTTGGCAAGGTTGATGCAAATCAAAAACCCGCTGTTTATATACCTTATAATGCGTCCCGACTGTGCCGTTTAAGCACGAGTCCAGGTCCGAGCGAGCGCAATACCCTTAAGCTCGGTCTCCCGGCGGTAAAGCGCGCCAGTGCAATGAACAAGGGGAATTCATGCCTCAAGTCATAGGAGTGCCAAAAGAGACGGCGGCGGGCGAGAAGCGCGTCGCTACCGTGCCGGAAGTCGTCGAAAAGCTCATCAAGCTGGGCTTCAAGGTCATGGTGCAGTCCGGCGCCGGCGATGCGGCGAATTGCGGCGACGATTCCTATCGTGCCGCGGGCGCCGAGATCGCCGATACCGCGGAAAAAATGTGGGCGGCTTCCGACATCGTCTTCAAGGTGCGCGGCCCGACCACCGAAGAAGTCGGCCTGATGCACGAGGGCCAGACCCTGATCAGCTTCATCTGGCCGGCGCAGAATCCCGAGCTGATGCAGAGCCTCGCGGCGCGCAAGGTCACCGTGCTGGCGATCGACTCGCTGCCGCGCATGCTGAGCCGCGCCCAGAAGATGGACGCGCTGACATCCATGGCCAGCATCTCCGGCTATCGCGCCGTCATCGAAGCCGCCAATGCCTTCGGCCGCTTTTTCAACGGCCAGGTCACCGCCGCCGGCAAGATCCCGCCGGCCAAGGTCTTCATTGCCGGCGCCGGCGTGGCCGGTCTGGCCGCGATCGGCACCGCCGTCGGCCTGGGCGCCATCGTGCGCGCCAACGATACCCGTTCCGAAGTGGCCGACCAGGTCGTGTCGATGGGTGGCGAGTTCGTGAGGGTCGATTACGAGGAAGAAGGGTCCGGCGGCGGCGGTTACGCCAAGGTGATGAGCGAGGGTTTCCAGCAGGCCCAGCGCGAGATGTACGCCAAGCAGGCCAAGGACGTGGACATCATCATCACCACCGCACTCATTCCGGGCAAGCCGGCGCCGCGGCTGATTACCGCCGATATGGTGAAATCGATGAAACCCGGCAGTGTCATCGTCGACATGGCGGCGGAGCAGGGCGGCAACTGCGAGCTGACCGAGTCCGGCAAGGTGGTGGTCAAGCACGGCGTCACCATCATCGGCTACACGGACCTGCCCAGCCGGCTGGCGAAGCAGTCCTCGACGCTGTATTCGACCAACCTGTTCCGGATTACCGAGGAGCTGTGCAAGAACAAGGACGGCGTGATCAACGTCAACATGGACGACGATGCCATCCGCGGCCTGACGGTCATCAAGGACGGCAGCATCACCTGGCCGCCGCCGGCGCCCAAGCTGCCGCCCCCGCCGCCTCCCAAGGCGGCCGCGACGCCCCCGCCGCCCGCGAAGGGCCACGGCCATGGCAGCGGCGCGCCCGCATCGGCCAAGGCGATGGTCATCATGCTGCTCGCCGGCGCGGCGCTGTTCTGGTTCATCGGCGCCAACGCACCCGCGACCTTCCTGAACCATTTCACGGTGTTCGTGCTCGCCTGCTTCGTGGGCTACATGGTGGTGTGGAACGTCACCCCGGCCCTGCATACGCCGCTGATGAGCGTCACCAATGCCATCAGCAGCATCATCGCGATCGGCGCGCTGATCCAGATCGCGCCGCCGTTCGCGGCGGACGCGGGCGCCGACAGGCCTGACAATTGGATCCACTGGCTCGCGTTCATCGGCATCGGTCTCACGGCGATCAACATGTTCGGCGGCTTCGCCGTGACGCAGCGCATGCTGCAAATGTTCCGCAAATAAAGGACCCGATCAATGTCCGCGACTCTGGCAACCGTCTCCTATATCGGAGCGACCATACTGTTCATCCTCAGCCTCGGTGGGCTCTCGCATCCGGAGACCTCGCGCCGCGGCAACCTCTACGGCATCATCGGCATGACCATCGCCGTGCTGGCGACGGTGTTCGGACCCCGTGTCACGCCGGCCGGCTATGCGTGGATCATCGTGGCCATGTTGATCGGCGCCAGCATCGGGCTCTACGCCGCGCGCGTCGTGAAGATGACGCAGATGCCCGAGCTGGTCGCGCTGATGCACAGCCTGGTCGGCCTTGCGGCGATGCTGGTGGGTTTCGCCAACTACATCGATCCGGCGGCCTCGGCCCATTTTCAGGGAGCCGAAAAAACCATCCACGAGGTGGAGATCTACCTCGGCATTCTGATCGGCGCGATCACCTTCTCCGGCTCGGTGATCGCCTTCGGCAAGCTCTCGGCCAAGATCAGCGGCAAGCCGATGCTGCTGCCGGGGCGACACTGGCTCAATCTGGCCGGCCTGCTGGTGGTGATCTGGTTCGGCTGGAGCTTCATCAACTCGCACTCGATCTCCGATGGCATGCTGCCGCTCATCGTGATGAGCGTGATCGCGCTGCTCTTCGGGATTCACATGGTGATGGCGATCGGCGGCGCCGACATGCCGGTGGTGGTGTCGATGCTGAACAGCTACTCGGGTTGGGCGGCCGCGGCCACCGGCTTCATGCTGAACAATGACCTGCTGATCGTCACCGGCGCGCTGGTGGGATCGAGCGGCGCCATCCTCTCCTACATCATGTGCCGGGCGATGAACCGCCGCTTCCTCGCGGTGATCGCGGGCGGATTCGGCACCGAGGGCGGGGCGCCCGCCGCCAAGGGCGGCGCGGAACCGGCCGGCGAAGTCGTGCCGATCAGCGCGCCCGAGACCGCCGAGCTGCTGCGCGAGGCGAAGAACGTGATCATCGTGCCGGGCTACGGCATGGCGGTGGCGCAGGCCCAGCA